>NC_014136.1:1132500-1260000 GCF_000092505.1 Leuconostoc kimchii IMSNU 11154 | reverse complement strand
TCACTAGGGAGTATTTAGCCTTACGGGATGGTCCCCGCAGATTCCGACCGGATTTCACGTGTCCGGCCGTACTCAGGATCCTGAAAAGAGTGTGCTTCATTTCGCTTACGGGGCTATCACCCTCTTTAGCCAAGTTTCCCAACTTGTTCTGCTATAAAACACTTTTGTAACTCTTATTTATCAGTCCTACAACCCCAACATGCAAGCACGTTGGTTTGGGCTCTTCCCATTTCGCTCGCCGCTACTTAGGGAATCGATTTTTCTTTCTGCTCCTGCTGCTAATGAGATGTTTCAGTTCACAGCGTATTCCGTCAATAGCCTATGTATTCAACTATTGACAACTCTTTTCGAGTTGGGTTTCCCCATTCGGAAATCTCTGGGTCATAGCGTACTTACCGCTCACCAAAGCTTATCGTAGTTAGTCACGTCCTTCATCGGCTCCTAGTGCCAAGGCATCCACCACGCGCCCTTATTAACTTAACCGTCACAACCGTAGTTGTGCTTTAAGTTTATGAGTTGGTCATTTTTCAGACCTGCGATTAAACCGTTCTTGTTTCAGAACTTTTTGTGTTGTTTCTCGGTTCAATTTAATAATTTTTAATTATTTAAAAGAATTTGTTACTATTCAGTTTTCAATGTACAACCCTTGGTCACCTCGCGGCCACCAATGGAGAATAGCGGGATCGAACCGCTGACCCCCTGCTTGCAAAGCAGGTGCTCTCCCAGCTGAGCTAATTCCCCATAGGTTCATCTTTGACCATGACACCTATTTCGGTATCACACTCAAAACTAAACAAAACTTTGATTCAAACGCTTGACACTTAAGTCCCTGTCACTTTCCGTTTATCCTTAGAAAGGAGGTGATCCAGCCGCAGGTTCTCCTACGGCTACCTTGTTACGACTTCACCCCAGTCATCTGTCCTGCCTTAGACGGTTCCCTCCTTACGGTTAGGCCACCGGCTTTGGGCATTACAAACTCCCATGGTGTGACGGGCGGTGTGTACAAGACCCGGGAACGTATTCACCGCGGCGTGCTGATCCGCGATTACTAGCGATTCCGACTTCGTGCAGTCGAGTTGCAGACTGCAGTCCGAACTGAGACGTACTTTAAGAGATTAGCTCACCTTCGCAGGTTGGCAACTCGTTGTATACGCCATTGTAGCACGTGTGTAGCCCAGGTCATAAGGGGCATGATGATCTGACGTCGTCCCCGCCTTCCTCCGGTTTGTCACCGGCAGTCTCGCTAGAGTGCCCATCTGAATGCTGGCAACTAACAATAAGGGTTGCGCTCGTTGCGGGACTTAACCCAACATCTCACGACACGAGCTGACGACGACCATGCACCACCTGTCACTTTGTCTCCGAAGAGAACACTTCTATCTCTAAAAGCTTCAAAGGATGTCAAGACCTGGTAAGGTTCTTCGCGTTGCTTCGAATTAAACCACATGCTCCACCGCTTGTGCGGGTCCCCGTCAATTCCTTTGAGTTTCAACCTTGCGGTCGTACTCCCCAGGCGGAACACTTAATGCGTTAGCTTCGGCACTAAGAGGCGGAAACCTCCTAACACCTAGTGTTCATCGTTTACGGTGTGGACTACCAGGGTATCTAATCCTGTTTGCTACCCACACTTTCGAGCCTCAACGTCAGTTACAGTCCAGTAAGCCGCCTTCGCCGCTGGTGTTCTTCCATATATCTACGCATTCCACCGCTACACATGGAGTTCCACTTACCTCTACTGCACTCAAGTTGTCCAGTTTCCAATGCCTTTCCGGAGTTGAGCTCCGGGCTTTCACATCAGACTTAAACAACCGTCTGCGCTCGCTTTACGCCCAATAAATCCGGATAACGCTCGGGACATACGTATTACCGCGGCTGCTGGCACGTATTTAGCCGTCCCTTTCTGGTATGGTACCGTCACACTAAAATCATTCCCTATTCTAGCTGTTCTTCCCATACAACAGTGCTTTACGACCCGAAAGCCTTCATCACACACGCGGCGTTGCTCCATCAGGCTTGCGCCCATTGTGGAAGATTCCCTACTGCAGCCTCCCGTAGGAGTTTGGGCCGTGTCTCAGTCCCAATGTGGCCGATCAGTCTCTCAACTCGGCTATGCATCATTGTCTTGGTGAGCCTTTACCTCACCAACTAACTAATGCACCGCGGATCCATCTCTAGGTGACGCCGTAGCGCCTTTTAACTTTATATCATGCGATACTAAGTTTTATTCGGTATTAGCATCTGTTTCCAAATGT
The DNA here is from genome assembly GCF_000092505.1 of Leuconostoc kimchii IMSNU 11154. Classification (NCBI taxonomy): domain Bacteria; kingdom Bacillati; phylum Bacillota; class Bacilli; order Lactobacillales; family Lactobacillaceae; genus Leuconostoc; species Leuconostoc kimchii. The sequence goes on along the minus strand of NC_014136.1, from coordinate 1,257,748 downwards.
TATCCCCAGCCTTGAGGCAGGTTATCCACGTGTTACTCACCCGTTCGCCACTCGCTTGAAAGGTGCAAGCACCTCTCGCTGCGCGTTCGACTTGCATGTATTAGGCACGCCGCCAGCGTTCATCCTGAGCCAGGATCAAACTCTCAATTTAAATGAATTTAAATTCATTGTTTGAAGATGTACTCTTCGATTAAACTGACTAATTGCTATATCTCTATAACGACTATCCGTTTATTGTTTGTTACGAATTGACTTCGCAAATTTGTTTCTGTTACTCTCGTAACAGCGACAGATTCGTTTGTTCAAAGTTTTGTTCAGTTTTCAATGTGCTACTTGTTGTCGCTGAGACAACTATATTATCTTACCACGCTCAACTCGCTTTGTCAACTACTTCTTTTAACTCTTTCTCAGAACTTCTTGAATTAGTTGCCTCTATCGCCTCGCGTCCTTCGTAAGAACATATATTAATATACCAACTTTTTCCCCACCCGTCAACTACTTTCGCTCCCCTTTTTTATCCTATCGCTTTTCTCTTTCTTTAACCGCCACTTTACTGATTACCGTTCGTCTTTTACCCCTCTTTTTCCCCTTCCTTTCTTTTTTACATTCGCTTTATTTATTTCCCCTTTACTCTTCCTTAATATTTAAAAAAAGACTCGCTTCGCGAGTCTTTTTAATCCCTATGCCAACGTTGCCCTTGGGGTGTATCTTCAACAACAATTCCTAACTGATGTAAATTTTGCCTTAAACGGTCCGATGCTTCAAAATCACGTGTTTCACGTGCAAGATGACGTAATTTTAGTAGTTCATCCTGTTCTTTTGTTAAATTAGACGCCACAGACAGATTTTCAATACCAAATACCGACATTAATTTTGCTATTGTGTGCAATAAATGTTGCGTTGTCTCAAGATAAATTTGTTGGCTCTCGGCCAAAGTATTTGCAATTGTTACTAGTTCGAATATCGATGCTAATGCATTAGGTGTATTAAAATCATCATCCATTGCTGCCTCAAAATCACTGATTCGCTCTTCAATCACACGATCAACCGCTTGATCTCGACCATTAACGGCTGTTTCCATACGAAAAGATAAATTGCGATACGCTGTTCGAATACGATCGAGTGCAACCCTTGCCTGTTCTAATGTGTCATCCGAATAATTAATTGATCTACGATATTGCGTAGTCGATAGTAGATAACGAATAGCCATTGGATCATCATAGTTTGCTAACATATCATGTACCGTTGTGAAATTACCCAGTGATTTAGACATTTTTTCATCGTTAACATTAACAAAACCATTATGCATCCAGTAATTAACGAATGTTTTCCCCGTTCGAGCTTCTGATTGCGCAATTTCATTGGTATGATGAGGAAAAGCCAAATCAATACCACCACCATGAATATCAATCGTATCAGCCAAATATTTTTGCGCCATAACCGAGCATTCAATATGCCATCCTGGGCGCCCTTTACCCCATGGTGACTGCCATGAAATTTCATCCTTTGAATGGCTAGCTTTCCATACAGCAAAATCGATTGGATCTTCTTTTCGCGTCAATTCAATATCATCTAAACGTCCAGCAGCGTTAGCCTCCATTTCAGCTAAATCTTGGTGTGCTAATATGCCATAACCCTTAAAACGTTTGGCACGAAAATAAACGTCGCCTTCGGATTCATAAGCATAGCCTTTTTTAATAAGGTCGCCCACAAATAAAATAATATCAGGAATAACATCCGTTGCACGTGAACGCACAGTTGCTGGCTTTATATTTAACGGCAACGTATCCTGATGGAAAGCATCAGCATATCGATTGGCTATCGTCATTTCATCAACACCTTGTTCACGTGCACGTTTGATAATTTTATCGTCAACATCCGTAAAATTTGAGACGTAGTTAACATCATAACCACGGTACTCAAAATAGCGACGAACAACATCAAATGCAATTGCAGATCGCGCATTTCCAATATGAATATAATTATAAATCGTAGGGCCACAGACATACATGTTGATTTTACCTGGTGTAATAGGCTTAAATATTTCTTTTTCACGTGTCAACGTATTATAAACATGAATCATAGCGATCTCCTTTAATAACTCTTTTTGTTGCTTAGCCTCCATTATACAGGACATACTGTCTTTTTTACCAATTATATGAACATATTCTCATATTAATTGTCGAAAACACACTTTTGTGTTCAACAAAAAACAGACTCATACGGGTCTGTTTAAAACAATTATTTTTCAGAAATAGCAGCAATGCCTGGTAATTCTTTACCTTCGAGGTATTCTAGTGAAGCACCACCACCAGTTGAAATGTGTGACAACTTGTCAGCAACACCTAATTGTTGTACAGCAGCAGTCGAATCACCGCCACCAACAATAGTGGTTCCACCATTTTCCGTTACCGTTACCAATTCTTCGCCAATTGCCAATGTACCTTTAGCAAAGTTAGGCATTTCAAACACACCCATTGGTCCATTCCAAGCGACTGTCTTGGCATCTGACAAAGTATCTTGCAACAATTTAACTGACTTAGGTCCAATATCTAGACCCATGTACCCATCAGGAATGCCTACTTCGGCATCAACAATTTCGGTCTTAGCATCATTTGAGAACGCATCTGCTGCAATTGAATCAACCGGCAAAACTAGCTTATCGCCGGCCTCAGCCATTAATTCTTTAGCCAACTCAACTTTGTCAGCTTCAAACAATGAATTACCAATTTTTTCGCCCTTAGCAGCATCAAATGTGTAAGCCATACCACCACCAACAATAACTTTGTCAGCCTTGCCTAGTAATGACTTCACAATTTCAATCTTATCAGAAACCTTTGCACCACCAATAATAGCAACGAACGGACGAACTGGGTTAGCCACAGCATCACCCAAAAACTTGATTTCTTTCTCCATCAAGAAACCAGCCGCTGCTTGTGAGACATTAGCTGAAATGCCAACGTTTGAAGCATGGGCACGATGTGCGGTCCCAAACGCATCATTAATGAACAAATCATCACCCAATGATGCCCAGTACTTACCCAACTCTGGATTATTCTTCGATTCGTTCTTAACTTCTTGACCATCAACAACGTCTTCAAAACGTGTGTTTTCAACCATTAATACTTCACCATCTTGCAAAGCAGCAATAGCAGATTCAAGTTTTGCGCCACGTGTTTGTGGTACAAACTTAACATCTTGACCAAGCAATTCTCCTAAACGTGCTGCAACTGGTGCTAACGATAATTCTTGCTTATCATCCTCAGACTTGATGCGTCCTAAGTGTGAGAACAAAATTGCACGCCCGTTGTTTTCCAGAACATATTTAATTGTTGGCAATGCTGCCACAATACGGTTATCGTTACCGATAACACCTGCTTTGATAGGCACGTTGAAATCAACGCGCATCAATACTTTCTTACCTGAAAGTTCCAAATCTGAAACAGTCAATTTAGCCATGATAGCCTCCAAAATTTTATTGTTACAACTCTATTATAAAACAAAATATCGTTGTTGTGTTGTGATATGTGAAAAGCTACTCAAAATATGACAATGCGTACTTTATGTGTTGTAATACCCTGTGATTTTAAAATATCAAAATTACGTTGTGAGGTGCGTACTTGTTGAATTTTATGGGTTGGGTCATTTAAAATAGCAGCAACGTCATGCCGTACGCGACCTTGCCCGTCCAAAACATCATCAACTAATGTCAGGACTGTATTTTGTGGCGAAAAGGCAATTTCACGTCCTAACTGTGTCGTATTAAACGTGTATCTTGGCCATTTGCTGGCAATACTAGCAATGTATGACTCGGCTTCTTGATACTTTTGATCATATGCATATACAAAATTACGATGATTTTCAAAGTAAAAATCGCTTACCTGAACCATACTTTGACCGAAGTAAAAATCTGACTCTAATAATTCACCTTCACTAAAATACTGCTTCGCAAATAACTTTCCATCTCGTCGATAAATATCTTTGTAATCAATTTTACCGTCCGGATCTTGCCAGACAACCGCCTGAATAAGCCTCTTAGAATCATTGAACCAACGAACATGCGCTCTCACATGTCCACGGCTGATAATATCTTTGGTGCCATCCCCATTAATTCTAAACTGCGCGCCATCAGGTACTGGTAAATCAGTCCACCAAAGGCCACCTTTATCGTCCGTATTTTCAAGATAACGTTGGGCATACATATCATACACGCGCGTCGGATCTAGACCTAATTTACGGACTAAATACGTCGCATCTTCATGCGGGGTAGCTAGCCACAAGGCATAACTTTTCCCTAACCTCACCTGTTCAATTTGCCAAGCAATGCCTGGAAAATTAGTGTAAGCTAATGAATTGATAATTTCAATTGTTGTCATAAATCCACCATTACTTTTTGCCATTGATCAGCGATCATGTCATTTTGAAATTGCATGGCAACATCATGTGCCCCTTTTGATAGCTGGTCATAAGATTCAAAAGTAAGACGCATCGCAACCGCAAGTCGGCTAATATTGACCTGCTCATCAGCCGCTTTACGACTAAATTTTGCTAAATAACCGTTAACCCCATCATAAACTAACTCTCGTGCACCATATAAATTATCATAAGTCGCAATAGGCAACGCATTGCTGATTGCGTCAATGTAAGTTAACCCAAACCCCTCTGAATAGGAAGCTGATACAAAAACATCATATGCCTTCATATCCGTTTTCATGTGTTGACTTAATCCTTTTAACACCACAAACGACGATAAATTTAATGTATTAATCAGTGTGACTAGGTTACTTTCTTCAGCACCAGCGCCATATATAGCTAAGGTTGCGTCTAAACCAGCCTGGCGCAATTGACTAATCGCTTGAATAATATGGTCAATGTTTTTTTCTGCATGTAAGCGTGATGCTGTCACAAACTTCATAGAACCACCTAGCCATTTGTTCGGTTCTGAAATGTCTGAAACACCGCCAACTGGAATAGCAACAATTTTACGCGATAGCCCGCTAACACCAATAGCTTCTAACTGTGACAACATTGCTTGTCGCTGTAATTTTGTGGCCACAATAATCAAATCAATGTCTGTCAAATGGTCAAACATGTATTGATAATAGTTATTCCATAATGGATGTTCTTGATACCACGTTACAAAATGGTCAGCATGAACAACCGCCAGTATTTTTAAAGTAGAATCATACTGCTTGATTCGAATAATTGCTTCTTCGCTGTCAGTACCACGATCAATCAGATAAACATTATTTTTAAATCGGTGCTGAATATCTGAAAAAAAGAAATCTAACAATTCTTCGAAAGTTGTGAACAAATAGTTCTTCCCACGAAAGTTATCCACACGAATATTAGTCATTTGATCACCACGTGATCGCTCGTTTCTATAATGCCAAGAAACCCGATGCTTCTTGTTTTCTAAAAATACACGATCATCTTCAACTTGATATACTCGTTTTTCTTTATCATAGTACTTTCGCCGTTGAATGATTTCTATATAATTACCGGTCGTCTGCCGTTTAATCATCCGTTGCGTATTGGTAGTATCCCAAAGTATCTCTTCCTCATAGTTATGCATGATCATGTTGCCGTTGCGTAAATACTTATCTGGGTCATCGCTCAATAGATAATCATACAAGCCAATGACCTCATGCTCCGCAATATGCCATTCCTTCATATGTTGATGTAGCCGTGGCAAGTGGTCTGTAAAAACCATTTTAAAGGGTAATTTTTTATCGCGAAACTGGGTTGCACGATAAAACTGTGCATGCTCGACGCCACTATTACCATGGCCCATGCCTTTATTGATAAAAAAATGCATCATGTTACCCCCTAATTTATAACTTTTATGAACCGATATTTTCCCTATCATAGCATAAAAGCGACCATCCCTGAAATAGAGATTGTCGCTTTTTATACATTTCAAGCGCTTAATTGCCTTGCAATACTTTTTTGATTTGTTCAACCTGTAGCGTCGCCGCTTTATCAGGATTAATCTGAGCTAATGCTGCCAATTGCTTTTTTTGTTGTTCAGCAGCGGCTTTATCTGCATCCGATTTGGGTGCCAACTTACCTGGTAACGCTTCCGCTTGTGCGGTTGTCATTGCAATCCATGTCGCCGGTACTTGATATGTGACCTGGCGATGCTTCAATTCATGATTATTGCCGGCAATACCGAACAAAAACTTAAAACCGTTCGATTTATAAACAAAGCGTGTGGTCTTGGTGACTTGATAAGCTGTGTTTCCTGAAATATTTGTTCTGCTTGAAGAAGTTTTTAAATCAGGTTTTGAGACTGTTGTTTTTTTGTCGGTAGCTGATTCCCTGTAGATATAGACATTTTCTTTACCGTCAGTCCCAACATTTTGGTAAAGTAACACACCAAAACCTTGATCACCAGCGCCAGCAGAATGAATCACTTTTTTACTAGTGGTCGTGACCTGCTTCATACCATAATGATCATGCATATTGCCAACCAACGCAGTAACACTCAAAATCAACCCAGCAAACATCAATAGCGTGACGATATAGCGAACACCAGATGATTTGATTGTCATATTCGCAAAAAATGCTAAAAGCGCAAATGCCGCCATAATTAAAATAATCATCTTACGTCACCTCCTTGATTTGGGGTGTTAACCTTGCCACTATGCAGCAGAAAAGTAATCAGTAAAGCAACAACAGCAAATGATGCAGCCAATAGGAACGACGCATGAAAACCACCAAGCGTTGCATCTAGAGCCTTACGCCCATATGCTAGCGGATCTTGTCCATTCAAAGATTTCTTTGGCATATTATTCTTAGTAACGGATTGCATAACTGAAGCCAAAACCGCAGTCCCTAAAGATGCAGCAATTTGCCTCATCGTATTGTTAGCTGCTGTTCCTTGTGCTGCTGTTTTCGGAGACAAGGCGCCCATAGCTGAAGCTGTTAAAGGCATCATTGTCATGGCAATACCAAACATGCGCAAAGTATACAATGATGTGATATACAATGTCGGTGTTTCAGCTGTCATATAAAACAAGGGTATCGTACCAATAATTAGAATTGTGAACCCAGTAACAGCTAAGCGTTTAGCGCCATGTTTATCATAAAATGCACCAGCAATTGGTGAAATAATACCCATCATGAGCGCACCGGGAAGGAGAGTCAAGCCTGAATTAAGTGGTGATAGGCCCCGAATATTTTGCATGTAGATCGGTAAAACCATCTCGACACCTATCATGGCCATCATGACCAATGACACTAAAATAGTTGTAATCGTAAACTGTCTTGACTTAAATACTGACATATCTAAGAATGGCTTCTCCATTCGGGACTGATGCCACATGAATTCAATAACAATGATAATGCCAACAATCAATGGTACGATCACATTGAAACTACCCCAACCATCTGAAGCGACCATTGCAAAGCCATATAATACTAAACCAAAACCAAAAGTTGATTCCATAAGAGATCGTATATCTAGCGTTACTTTTTGTACTGGTAAGATGTCATGGAACAAGAAAAACGAAGCAATCATAACGACAATAACAACCGGCAAAACGATACCAAATATTGAACGCCACGAATTTTGCAGCGTCAAGCCTAATAACGTATGATCTTTTTCTAAAATCCATCCTGATAATGTTGGTCCGATAGCTGGTGCCATACCAATGACTAGACCACCCATTCCCATTGCTTTTCCACGCGACTGGGCGTCAAACAGCGATAGAGAAACAACTTGCATCAACGGCATGAGTATACCGACCGCCATTGCCTGTAAGACACGTGCTACCATTAATAACCAAAACATAGTCGTTGGTGTCATGAAAGCAACAAGTGTCCCAATAGTAAACAGACCCAATGCTGATAGATACAACGTTTTTGTTGGAATGCGTGTTGTCAAAAAGGCAGAAACTGGTACCATAATACCATTGGCCATCAAGAAAATGGTGGTTAGCCACTGCACTGTTGCAGCATTCACATCAAATGCTTTCATCAATGCCGGTAAAGCAGTGCCTAAGGCTGTTTGCATTAGCATGACTGAAAACACACCAATTAACATGACCAACATCATCGCCAAACGATTGACTGGTTTACCGTGTGTATCAAGTAATTCGTCATTCATGATTATTTTCCTCTGTTATATTCAATAAATTACCAATTGTTTTCAGAAAACAATTGATTTAACTTCTTAAAATATCTTACGCCTAAGTAAATAGATTGTCAACAAAGTTGACAATCTATTATAACTACTTCATTATGATCGTTTCAATATCATGGTTTTTATCTAATCTGACAACAGCATTAGCATGGACACTACTTGGTTCAATGTATTGATCCAGATTGACTTGGTTCGTTTCATCCCAGACCGTCATTACTAATTGAGAAAACGACTCAATAGGCATCTGTGCGTATTGATAACGCCAAGACTTCGGGTCGTTTTTTGCTCGTGCCGTCATTTCTAAGGTTCGTGCTAAATACCATGTTTTAATGTTTGTTAAATCGGCATCGAGATAAATTTTAAAATCTGGTTGTTCAAGCTGTAGCGCCACAACGCCTTCAATAATTAGTATGTCTGGTTTCGTGATACGTTGCTTTTTTTCCGGATGAATATCAGCCAGTTCTTGCGCATAACAAGGAATCTCAGCTGACAGTTCATCAGCCTGAAACCGCATGATGAGCTGTGTTAATGCCGTCATATTATACGTTTGTGGAAACCCTTTTTGTTTAAAAATACCTTTTGCCATCAACACATCATTAGGCATCAAAAAATCATCTGTACTAATCACACTAACATTAACGTCAAGTAATTCAGCCAGTTTTTGAGCAAACGTACTTTTACCAACCGACACTGAACCCGCAATGGCGATGGACATAAATGTGTCATGATACCGTTGCTTAATCGCTTGAACAAGTTCATCCATTAGTTTACCTCATATAAGTGTGCTGGCACATCATCAAGTAATTGCGTTGCACGTTTTTCAGCTAATAACGTCAATGTATGCATGGCACGACTAGCTACTGTATATAGCAAGCGTCGTTCTGAATCATCCCCGTAACGTGTATTGTCAGCATGCCAAATAATCACAGCATCAAATTCCAACCCCTTTGCTAAATAAGAGGGCACAATGATCGCGCCCTTGGCTAGGCGTTGGTTTTCCGACTGAATTAATGTGACTGATTGACTGTCAAGTTGCGCAGCTAATTGTTGCGCATCATCACGTGTCTTCGTAATAATTGCTGTCGTATCATGGTTTAACGTATGTTGCGTTAATTGTTGCTGTAGTTTAACCAACATGTCTGATTCGCTTAATAACGTATATACCATCGGTTTGTCACCATCACGATTAAACGCATCAATATCCTGTCCATCACGTAAAATATATTTTGTGAAATCTGTTATTTGTTGTGTTGAACGATAAGTTTGTGTCAATTTAACCTGCTCGATGCGTTCAGGGTCAAACAACGATGAAAAATCATCCTGCAAACGCGTTGCATTATCTTTTGTAAAAATAGCTTGGTTGAGATCACCCAACACGGTAAATTTTGCCTTTGGGAAACTAAATTTCAAAAATGCCAATTGAAATGGTGTGTAATCCTGAATCTCGTCAATAAACAGAAAACGAATATCACGCTCACCTTTCTTACCAGTCATCAGATCGTATAGGTATAAATATAGCGTTGTATCCGTCAACGATAATTGCTTCTGTTTCAATGCCGTAATAATTGTTTCGACATGCGCTAACCAACCAGTTTCTGTTATGTTAAACGCTTTTAAATCAAAATAATGGTGGGCATGACGCAAAAAATCAATAAATTGCGCATTAATATTTAGAAAATTTGCACGACGGATTTGACGTGCTAGCGGTTTTAACGACTGGGTCACAATTTGTTTTGCAAGAAAATGGCGTTCTGCTTTTTCACTGGCAAATTCACGTTCTTTTGGTCCCTCTCCTAGTTGGACTTGTCGTGTACGCGCGGCTGCATCAGATTCTTCATTATCACCAACACGCACTTGACCAGCACCAACCAGTTCATCATATTCTTGCTTGGAAAGATTTTCAATGGCTAATTCTACCCAATCTTTACGCAATTCCTGACCAATATGCGCGCTCAATATCCGCATCAATGTATCACGCGTTGCCTCTAATCGTTGACCTAATTTATAATTTTCATTGTATTGGTAATAGATTTCTGAAATACGTGCTTTAGAAATTAGGGGCTCGCCACGGAACATGAGATTTCGAATTTTCATGTCCGTTTGATTCAAATGTTCTGCGTAAGCAGTTACCGCATGAAACATAGCCAAACTGCCCTTTGCACGATTAATGTTGTCGGCAGTCTTGTCATGCTCAAATCTTTCTTGTAACGTTTCAACAGCTATTTTTGGCAAACGACGTGAAGCATATTGATAAAATGTCATCTGTACCATATTTTGTTCACCCAGCTCTGGTAACACATTATCAATATAATCATTAAATAATTGATTTGGACTAAATAAAACGACTTGACCAGAAGTTAGTTTACCCCGATAACGATATAATAAATAAGCTACACGCTGTAGTACAGCAGCTGTTTTACCTGAACCTGCTGCGCCTTGAACAAATAATAAATCAGCTTCTGTATTACGAATAATTTTATTTTGTTCTTTTTGAATCGTTGTCACAATTGACTTCATCTTGGTTGATGATTCACCTGATAAGGCATTCATCAACATCGCATCGCCAATAGCTTCTTCTGTATCAAATAGTGTCACAATGACACCATCTTCAATTTGGAATTGTCTTTTAAGCGTGACATTTGCCTGTTGCGTACCGTCCGGTGTCAAATAGGATACTTTTCCAATGCCACCATCATAATAGATTGAAGCAACCGGAGCGCGCCAATCATAGACTAAAAACTGATTTTTATCGTTACTAAATGATCCCAACCCAATATAAATTGTTTCCGCTTCGCGATCTTGACTAGTGGTTTCACTAAAGTCAATTCTTGCGAAATAAGGCTTTTCAATTTGTTTCGTTAATGTCGCCACACGACGCTCTGCACGCGTTTTAGAGTTTTCACGCTCAGATAACATTTGCTGCTGCTGACGAATTGACGCTGCCGTTTCAACAATGCCTGAATAGGTATCCGTTTTTAATCGCACGTCGCTCCAATTTTGTGCAACGGAGTCGATACTTTTGTTTGTTTGTTTAATTTCCGCTGCGGTTGCCACAAGCGATTTTTCCATCGCCTGTAGTGTTCCATCAAGGTACTGCGTTTCGTCAATTTTAATTTGATTGTCCAAAATGCGTCTCACTCTCTTCAAATTCAGTGTTTTAATTATACGCTTTATAAACATAAAATACAAAAAATGTGCTCACTTTAAATAAAAAAGACACATAAAAAGCCGCAACCGAAGTTGCGACTTGATATAGCTCGTGAGAGAATCGAACTCTCGATTCCGCCGTGAAAGGGCAGCGTCTTAGCCACTTGACCAACGAGCCATGGTCAGTGATGTCCGATATATATCAGACAACTATATTAGTATATCAAGAAATAATATCGCCGTCAAGCTTTTTTTAAATTGATTTTTGTTTTTGTGTAGAACACGTGACACCGTAACTTTATGGTTGCTTTTTTAGGGTCATTAACTTGGTAGGATCAATTGGTTCGGTATTTTTTGCCACAACGTTTTTATAATAGCGCCATGGTTGCTTTGGATCAAATAACGCATCTGTCGTAACTGGAAAGCCATTTCTAAATCGTGTTAACAACCATTCTGACAATGGTTTTGGAATACCTAAGAGATCAAAATCAGCTGGTGATATGGCATAACGAATAGCAAGTTCATCATTATTAAATACTTTTTGCACCCAATTGGGCTCAATGATTAGTTCACGTCCTAATGCCGCAAAAGTTATCCCAGCATCCATTAAATCTTCCACTTGTTCAGGTTTTTTAAGTAATCCGGCAACCATTAATGGATAGCCTTCCGGTAGAGCCTGACGATAATAATCGATAACCCGTTTAGTCGCCTGTTTATTTTTAAACGGCAATTGAAAGCTATCTTTCAGTGACAAATGTAAATAATCTATCGGCAAATCCGCGACTCGTTGTGCATATTGCAACGAGTCTTCAAGTGTAATGCCTGGTACCATTGGCTCTTCTGGTGATTGCCGATAACCCAGTAGAAATGGCCTGTCTGCATACTTTTCAATTACCTGAGCTACTTTTGCAGTAACTGTTAAACCAAATCGCTGACGTTTTTCGGCTGTTCCACCCCAAATATCATCACGCTGATTACTGTCTGCTGAAAGAAATTGTTGCATCAAATAAAGATTTGCACCGTGTAATTCTACGCCATCAAAACCAGCTAAAATAGCCCTTTTTGTAGCATTAGCAAAATCTTCAATCGTTTGCACGATTTCGTCATGTGTCAAAGCCCGTGGCACATCAAAAGCACCATTAGGATATGGTTGATTAGAAGCAGATACGGGGGTTTCACCCCGTAAGATAGTCCGTGTCGTTTGTCGACCTGCGGCAAAAATTTGCAAAATGGCTTTGGCTCCACCTGATTGAATGGCACTAGCCAATCGACGCAATCCCGGGATTTTATCATCATCTGCAACAGAAATACCACCTTCCCAACCACGTCCAAGCTCATTAACATAGGCAGCCTCTGTGATGATCATAGCTGGCCCTTGCGCGCGGATTTGATAATAATTCAACTCATTATCTGTGACAGTGCCATCCTCTAGAGATGAACGTAATGTTGTTGGTGCCATAATCACATGATTACGCAGCGTGATTGCTTTATTTTTAAAAGTGTAATTTTCTAAAAAATCATAATTAATTTGCATAAATTCATTATACAAAAAATAGATACTTTAAGCCAATCATTATACAGTACGGACGACAACAAAAAAACCGCTTTCGCGGTTTTTTTAATGATTAATACCAACCAGTTGCTTGTGAATGAGCCCATGCATTTTCAGCAGAACCATAACGTGCACTGATATAAGACTTCATGGCGTTCAATTGATCATTATAATCGGTTGAGTTTCCACCATAGACAGCACGCGCTTGTGCTGATAATTGACCAATACCATAATATTGACCGTTTGTCGCATTAACATTACCACTTGATTCACGTGCAATCAATGCATCCAATGCTGCAGATGATGATACTTGTGGCGCTGGCGCTGCGGCCGGTTGTGCTGGTGCTGCTACGGGAGCAGCTGGTTGTGCTTGTACAGCTGGTGCATCAGCAACAGCTTGTTGAACTGGCGCTACTTGTTGTGAAGCTGCCGCAGCTGTTGTTTTTTCAACAAAACTCAAATGTTGACCAACAACAATCAAATCAACGTTACTAATATTGTTATTTGTTGCAATAGTATCAACAGATAAATTAAATTCTTGAGAAATCTTGTTCAATGTGTCGCCAGATTTAACGACATAATCCGTTGGTGTGTTTTGTGCGCTTGTTGTATCAGCGTTAACGTTTGAAGCACCGAATGCAAATGCACCGGCAACACCAGCAGCGATTGTTAATGACTTTTTAAAACTAAACATGTATTTTCTACCTCTTAGATTGATTATGTTCTTAAGTGCTCTTAATGTTATGTAGATAAGTTTATGCCTTAAATATAATAACCAAACATCGAGATGATGTCAGTTTTATTACGCTCTGTTATTTAATAAACAATTAAGCGCAATGTGTTCATCATTTAACGTAAAATTGTAATTTCGGTGATTCTGGCAACTGTGTATTTGTTTTAAAAAATGCTATTAACATGTCTTGAATAGCTTGATCACCTGTTGTTACTGTTTCTGAATCTCTATATTCAGTATAATTACCACCACCAACTGCACGATAATTATTCATCGCGACCGTGAAAACATCTGTTTCTTTGACAGCAACCCCTCGGTAATTAAGTTTTGTTACTCTCTGACCAATAGGTTGAGAAATATCAAACCCATAATCAATACCAAAAGCGAGGTCGTAATTATAATGTTCGACCTTTGGTGTTAACCATTTTGAATTAATTGCTATCTTCCCATCATCAATCAATGTAAAATATTGTGCCGTATGCTCTAAACTCACACGTAAATCATGCCCAGTAACACGTTTTGTTACTAGCGTATTATCGAATGGATAATTTTGTAAAACACGCCGTAACGTCAAGTTTTTGGGTAAATTAGATGGATTATTATTTAAACTAACAAGTGTTATATCAGCCTTTGATGCCAACAGTTGCACATGGGCAATCCACTGTAAAATCCTATTCCCGTGTTGTGCTAAGTCGAGTGGTGGCTCTGATTCAATCGCATGTTCTAATTGCGTAATGGGTTGATCTAGCCATGCTGAAACTTTTTCTTGTAGTGGTTCTAATTGCCGCTTAATATTTTCTTGACTGACAAAACCAGCCGACTTTGTCGAGGCGTCAAATTGCCATTGACCGTCAATTTGAGTACCGGTAATTTCAGCAAATAGTTTTCCCTGATTAGGCATTTGCAACGTTAGTACACCATTAATAACTTGCGGCTTGACATCACCATGTTGATGCCCTGTTAATAGCATGTCTAAATCTAACTCATTAGTGAGCTGCCAAGCAATGTTTTCAGTACTATCACTGATCAGTTCGCCTGTAGTCAAATCACGTTCATACCCACCATGATATACACCAACTACAACATCAACTGTTTCACGTAATCTTGCAATCGTTTCTGATGCCTTAATACGTGGCGACTCAATCTTGATACCTTTTAAATGTGCTGGCTTTTCCCAAATATTAATATAGTCTGTTACCAAACCTATGATGCCTACTTTGGTACCATTTTCTAATCGTTTTATTTGTGCAGGATAACGCGTTTTTCCACTAAGATCTGTCACATTTTCGGCAACCACAGTAGCATTTAAGTTCGCTAAATGTTTTTGTAGTTCATCATAACCAAAGTTAAAATCATGATTTCCCAGTGTCACGTAGTCATATCCTGCCATATTCATGGCAGTTGTAACAGCATCAATGTCATGATGCTTTTGCAAATATTGTACCAACGGTGACCCTTGATACATATCACCACCATCAATAATAATAGTGTCTCCATCTTTATGATAGTTGGCTGCTACATTAATTAGCCCTAAAGCTTGTGGCCCATTTTGTATATAATCTGTTGGAAATAAATAACCGTGGACGTCAGATGTATAATATATTTTAAATCGTTTCATACTTTCCTCCCAAAAAAGGACGACCGTCGTCGTCCCCTCTTACTAACCATGCAAAATTTTTTGACGCAACTTATCAGACAGAATTTCAACTACAAAAACCAAAACAAACAATCCAATTAAAATGGCGCCCACTTGATGCCAGTGATATGCATTTAAGGCAAAAATCATTGGTGCACCAATACCACCTGCACCAACAAGTCCTAGAATAGTAGCTTCACGTAGATTCATATCAAATCTGTAAACTAAAATAGAAATAAAATCTGATCCTAGTTGCGGTAAAATACCATAGCGAATTTTTTGAAAAAGTGTTGATCCGAAAGCGTCTAACGATTCGAGGATACCCGAATCCAAATCTTCAATTGTCTCAATAAATAATTTTGAAATCATACCAATCGATACAATCGCTAACGTCATAACACCTGCAAAAGGGCCAGGACCAGTAACACGGATAAACATTAACCCATACACTAATGATGGTACCGTACGAATGGCCATAATAATAAAACGTGTCACGAGTACCACTGGTTTTGGTACAATATTAGTCGCTGAAATAAACGATAGTGGTACAGCAATAATCGCCCCAACTAAAGTACCTAAAAACGCGATAGCAATTGTTTGTAAAATCAAATATGCAACACCACTGTCACCTAATCCAAATAGTAAGCTTGTATCAGGCGTAAAGATACCAGCCAAGATGTTCCAACCGATTTCGAGTCCCTTAGACGTCACGTGTGCGCCATTTAATACAGGGGCGGATGATGCTAATAGTATTAACAATATGACAAGTGTTGTGCCATATTGCAACCCACGGCGCGGTTCTTTACTGAGAACAGCTTCTAATTTTTGATTCATGTTGTTCTCCTTAACTCAAGTACTTACGTAATTGTTGGCTGATTGTTTCAATGATCACCACAGCAACAAAAATAGATAGTAATATCATACCAACACTTTGAAACTCTCGCCAACCAATTTTTTCATTTAAAATCATGCCGATACCACCAGCCCCAACGTAACCTAAGATAGCTGCATATCGGACATTTCCTTCAAATGCAAAGAGCGCTGTTGATAAATAGGTTGGTAAAATTTGCGGAAATATTGTTGTGACAAAGGCACGTGACGTGTTTGCACCCGTCGCAGTTAACGCTTCAAATGCCCCCATATCAACTGTTTCCATATATTCAAACAGTTGCTTTCCAACGAAAGAAAAACTAAATAAGAAAATCGCAATTGTCCCAGCAAATGTGCCTAAACCAAAAATATAAGTAGCAATTAAAGCAGATACCAGTGTCGGTATTGTGCGTACAACTGTTAACATGAATCGTACAATCAAATTGATGACACGATTAGTAGTAATGTTACTAGCTGCCAAAATGGCAAAAGGTAAAGCAACTACCGCGCCAAAAAATGAACCAAAAAATGACATCTGAATGGTCATCAGTAAGGGCTGCCAAACCTGTAAAAAGTAGCTTAACTTTGGTGGAAACATGCTGGCTAATATCTTCCAAAAACCGACAAAATTTGTCAACAAGGTGAGCAAACTAAAACCGGTGACCCAAACGGACACCACAATGCCCACTAAAAGAAGCAATATAATAAGCGGTACACGTGTAAATTTTTGTGAGACTTGTTTCCCATTTTCAAGTGTAAAACTTTCAGCTTCAAATAATTTATCGTACCAACCCATTATTCTGCCTCATCTTTACTATAAATTAAGTCTAGTACATCTTGGGTAATACCTGCCACAGGACCATCATAGACTATTTTTCCAGAGCGAATACCTATAATACGTTTAGAATATTCTAAAGCTAAATCAACATGATGAATATTAATTAAAACAGTTTGTCCAAGCTCTTCGTTAATACGTTTGAAATCATCCATCACCTCATGTGCTGTGACTGGATCTAACGCTGCAACTGGTTCGTCGGCTAATAAAACCTTTGGGTTTTGAGCTAATGTTCTCGCTAATGACACACGTTGTTGTTGACCACCAGATAGCTGATCTGTACGAATGAATGCCTTATCTAACATTGACACACGGTCTAGTGATTCGAGTGCTTTAATTTTGTCTTCCTTTGAAAATACACCAAATAACACACGGCCAAATGGCATATCTGGCACTAATGAACTCATGACATTTTTAATGACTGAAATTCTGGGAACCAAATTATATGATTGAAAAATCATACCTACTTTACGACGATAACGCCGTAGGGATTTTCCCTTTAGACTAGAAATTTCGATTCCGTCCACAGTCAATTGACCTTCAGTAATATCATTTAAACGATTGATTGTACGAATAAACGTTGACTTTCCCGCGCCAGACATACCTATAATACCAATGAATTCACCATCTTGTATTTCTAAGTTAATATCTTGTAATCCCTTCACACCGTTAGGATATGTTTTTGAAACATGCTCAAATTTAATCATGGTTGCCGTCCTAAAATTTTATGTATTTGAGCCATACAGGCCCAAACGCCAGAAAAGCGGCGCTAATTGCGCTGCTTTCCTGGGGTATTGAGTTACATGTACGCTACTAAAAACAATAGCGTAATCACTAATGTAATCAAATGTTATTTTTGTAAGTTCTTTAATACTTTTTGTGCATCCCGCTCACCATCATAATTTGATGACTGGGCTGGCTCGTATCCTTCATGTGAATAGATGGCAATCACTTTTTTACCTGCATCAGTTTTGGCTAAGTTAATAAATGCCTTTGATACTGCCTTTTCCAATTCCGGTGTCATTGTTTTTGATTTCTTAGAAACTGAAATTGTGTCGTTATAAATTTCTTGTGATACACCAATAACGTTTGTTTCTTGCCAAATTGATTGTGGTTGCTTATAATCTGTCGTCCAAGCACTTGCAAAGTCACGACGTGCATCACCATAAGCAGGCATCACATCAATTTGTCCTGAAGCTAGTCGAGCCATACCTGAACCATATGAATCAACTGTTACTGTGCTTTTTAAATCTGATATTGTTTTTTTATAATTTTTATTCAACCACAACGCTGGATAAATGTAACCAGCTGATGATGTTGTTGATGACAAGCCCCACTTAGCAGAGTTAATGTCTTCCCATGTTAACTTTTCACCAGCATTAACTTTTTTAGCTAATTCTTGACCTTTTTTTGAAGGTCCCGCAATGAATATTGAACGGTACTTTGATGACTGCTTGCTTGTTTGCTCTGTTGGCTTTCCGTCATTCCACTTTTCTGGGTCTGAAGAATTTTTATTTAATCCTGCACGTGTAGCCGTTAACAATACTTTAGCACCATCTTGATACATCACATACGTACCGCCAGGGATAAAGCCAATATCAGCCGTACCAGAAGTTAGTGCTTCACCTGCTGCTTCATAACTTGTGCCGACCTTAATGTCGACGTTTTTGACGTCATAACCCTCTTTTTTAAGTTCTTTAGTTAACAAACCCTTCAGCGGTGCAGTCATAGTAACAATTTGATCAGGTTGCTTTGACGGTACAAAATAGATTTTTAAATCTTTAATTGTCTTGTCCGATGTTTCTTTTGCACCTGCATGTGTGAAGCCAAAGTACGCTACAATAGCGACGATAACAACAATAACAATTGCTGCGAGTGTTTTCGCATTCTTACTCATGATGTTTCTCTCCCATACGCCTTTTGGCAATTTTCCATAACAAATATTACTCTTTTACTATACAAAATTAATATCCAGTTTCTATTTGCATGATGTAAACATTCTGTATATTTGTTCCGAATACTAATATAACAGAAAAATACCGCCTCAAACGATTTTTAATGTTAGGATTGTCTCATTTATAAATGAAACACCCGGAACATGACGAACATTAAGTGAAAATTAACCTACTTTTCCGAACGTTTGCCTTTTACAATTCGTCATTACACTGAGCATCGTGCACAAAAAAGCCGAATGAAATCATTCGGCTTTCGTTTAGTTAATTTATTTACCTTGTCTAATTGCAGCAACATGAATACGATTAACAGCTCGCATCAAAGCAACACGAGCACGCTTCAATTCAGCATCGTTATGATCATTTTGTGCATGAGCAATACGTGTTTCAGCACGTTCTTTAGCACCTTCAGCACGTGTTACATCAATATCATCAGAGGTTTCCGCACTGTCTGCAACTATTGTGAGCAGATCGTTAGAAAACTCAGCAATACCACCATTAACGGCTAGCGTGTCCATTTGTCCATTACTTTTGACAAGTAATTCATTAATTGTTAATGCAGCTAACAATGGCACATGCTTTCGCATAATACCAATTTGTCCACCTTGTGTATTCACAACCGCCAACTCAATGTTTGACTCGTTATAAACTTCCCCAACTGGTGTCACAATTTGCACTGTGATCCCTGTTGACGCTACAGTAGCTGTCTCATCTGCCATTTTTCAATACCCCCTTATTGGGCCATTGTTTTGGCTTTTTCAACAACTTGTTCAATAGCCCCAACGTTACGGAATGCATCTTCTGGCAAATCATCATATTTACCATCTAAGATATCTTTGAACGAACGCACCGTTTCAGCAACTGGCACGTATTCACCATTAATACCGGTAAACGTTTCAGCAACTGAAAATGGTTGTGATAAGAAGAATTGAATACGACGTGCACGGTTAACCGTCGTCTTCTCTTCATCTGACAACTCATCCATACCCAAAATTGAAATGATATCTTGCAATTCGCGATAACGTTGTAGTGTTCGTTGCACTTCAGTAGCAACTTCATAGTGCTCTTGACCAACAATTTGTGGATCCAAAGCTGATGAAGTTGATGCCAAAGGATCAACCGCGGGATAAATACCTTGTTGTGTCAACGCACGTTCCAAGTTAGTTGTTGCATCCAAATGCGCGAATGTTGTAGCAGGGGCTGGATCAGTATAATCATCAGCAGGCACATAAACGGCTTGAATTGAAGTAACTGAACCCTTCTTAGTTGAAGTAATTCGTTCCTGCAATTGGCCCATTTCTGTTGCCAATGTTGGCTGATAACCAACGGCTGATGGAATACGTCCCAACAAAGCTGACACTTCAGAACCGGCCTGAGTGAAACGGAAAATGTTATCAATAAACAACAACACATCCTTACCTTCATTATCACGGAAGTTTTCAGCCATTGTCAAACCAGTTAAAGCAACACGCATACGTGCACCTGGTGGTTCGTTCATTTGCCCATAAACCATGGCAGTTTGTTTCAAAACGCCTGATTCTTCCATTTCATGGTACATATCATTACCTTCACGTGTACGTTCTCCGACACCTGTGAAGACTGAAATACCATTGTGACCTTGGGCAATGTTGTGAATCAATTCTTGAATCAGAACTGTTTTACCAACACCGGCACCACCAAACAAACCAATCTTTCCACCACGGACGTAAGGTGCGAGTAAATCAATCACCTTAATGCCTGTCTCCAAGATTTCCGTAGAACTAGCTAGTTCATCATATTTAGGGGCTTCGCGGTGAATAGAATTACGTGGTGTATCATCGGCAATTGCACCGTTGTTATCCACTGGTTCTCCCAACACGTTGAAAACACGACCCAAAGTAGATTCACCAACTGGCACAGTAATTGCATCGCCAGTATCAGTTACTGACATGCCACGTTGAAGTCCATCAGTTGAGTCCATAGCAATGGTACGAACAACGCCGTCACCCAATGCCAATGAAACTTCAACTGTCAATGTTTGGCCTTCGCCTTTATCGATTTTAAGCGCATTATTGATATCAGGCACTTGCTGTCCTGCTTCAAACGCAACATCGACAACCGGACCAATCACTTGTACGACTTTTCCAGTACTCATTGTCGTCTTCCTTTCAATTTAGAGCGTTTAGCAACCGAACGTTTTGGGGTCGTGATGTATAGAAGGCTATAAACGATGGGAAACCATCACAGGTAGTCTTTATGACATCCAGGCATCCAATCGGTTGCCAACGCGTTTCTGCACATGCAGTTTTATTTTTAATTGTGGTTGGTTGTTTCTCGTAAACGCGGCAACACTACTTAATCGCTAGATATCAGTTACCTCACATCAGAACACCGTTCCAAACACAAAACATCTGACAGTTCACGGTTAAATCTTGTGGTGTTTACCACTGTCGTTTACTCCAACGCAGCCATTCCACCAGTAATTTCTGTAATTTCAGTCGTAATAGCTGCTTGACGCGCGCGGTTAAACTGTAATTCCAAGCGGCCAATAAGGTCCTTGGCATTATCTGTTGCACCCTTCATCGCTGTTGATGAGGCTGCATGTTCCGCCGTTTTAGCATCAAGAACTGCTTCATACACTAAACTTTGTGCAAATTGCGGCAACACAACGTTCAAAACAGCCGTTGTATCCGGTTCAATTTCATACGCACTTTGAATATTCAATTCTGCCTTTTGTTCTTCTGTACCACCCATGGCGTTTAAAGTATCACCAGTCAATGGCAATAATTGAACATCACGATACTCACTAGTCAGACGGTTGACAAAATGATTGTAGACAACATGAAGTGCATCAAACACTGCATTTTCATACAAACTTGTCACTGTTTTAATCACTGAGCGAATTTCGTTAAAGGAAGGTACATCTGAAACACCACGGTGTTCTAGAATAACTTCAAAGCCACGTTTCTTATAGAAATCGGCACCATTACCACCCACTGCAAGAATTGCTGTGTTCGTGGTATTCAAATTCAAACGTGCCATCAATTCATTGGTTTGCTTGATAACATTGGCATTATAAGAGCCAACCAATCCACGATCTGATGTCACAACTAAGATACCTGTTTTGTTGATTGGACGTTGTGCGATTAGAGGGATATGTTTAGCGTCTGCGTTGTCAAAAAGATGAGCAGAAACTAAATGTTCTACAACTGCTTCCAAACGTGCAGCATATTCTTGATAACCAGTACTATAACGTTGAATTTGACTTAGTTTAGCCGTCGAGACCATTTGCATGGCACTCGTAATTTGACGCGTCTTTTTAGTAGATGAAATACGACGCTGAATATCTTGCAAAGAAGCCATCGCAGCGTCCTCCTATTATTCCGCTGTTGAATTAGCAAAGCCAGCCTTGAAGGCTTCAATTGCTGAATTCAGTGCAGCTTCTTCAGGCAAATTTTTTGTTTCGACAATTGTCTTAAACAAGTCAGCAGCATTTGCGTCAACATATGCGATTAATTCATCTTGAAAACGTTGGATATCAGCGATATCAACGTCATCGATATAACCATGAGTTAAGGCATACAAAACAATAACTTGTTGTTGCACAGGCATTGGCTTGTGTAGTGGTTGTTTCAAAATTTCGACTGTACGACGACCACGAGCCAATTTAGCTTGCGTTGCTGCATCCAAATCTGATCCGAATTGTGCGAAACTTTCCAATTCACGGAATGATGCCAAGTCCAAACGTAATGTACCGGCCACTTTTTTCATTGCCTTAATCTGTGCATCACCACCAACACGTGAAACAGATGTTCCAGCATCAATGGCTGGTCGTACACCTGCATAGAATTGATCAGCATCCAAGAACACTTGTCCATCAGTAATGGAAATAACGTTCGTTGGAATATAAGCTGACACATCACCAGCTTGTGTCTCGATAAATGGGAGAGCAGTCATTGAACCACCGCCAAGTTCATCCGATAATTTAGCTGCACGCTCGAGTAAACGTGAATGTAGATAGAACACATCACCAGGATAAGCTTCACGTCCTGGTGGACGGCGGAGAATCAATGACAGCTCACGATATGCTGTAGCTTGCTTTGACAAATCATCATACACAATCAACACATGCTTGCCATTGTACATGAATTCTTCACCCATGGCTGCACCAACATAAGGTGCTAAGTACAACATTGGCGCTGGTTCTGAAGGACCAGCATTGACAACGATTGTATAATCCATTGCGCCTAACTGACGTAACGTTTCAACTTGTGTACGCACAGTTGAATCTTTTTGACCAATCGCGACATAAATAACAATCATGTTTTGATCTTTTTGGTTCAAAATTGTATCGATGGCCAAAGACGTTTTACCTGTCTTACGGTCTCCAATAATTAATTCACGTTGTCCACGTCCAATTGGGACGAGGGCATCGATTGCTTTAATACCAGTCTGTAACGGTTCGAACACCGACTTACGTTGCATAACACCGGGTGCTTTAACCTCGACAGGACGTGTTTTCTCAGTCTTGATTTCACCCAATCCATCGATTGGTTGCCCCAAGGTGTTTACAACGCGTCCAATTAATTGTTCGCCAACAGGCACTTCCATGATGCGCCCAGTACGCTTAACTGTATCACCTTCACGAATATCATCAAAACCACCAAGAATGATGATTCCAACTTCGCTTGAGTCGAGGTTTTGGGCCATGCCGAATGTGCCATTAGCAAATTCGAGCAGTTCACCAGCCATAGCATTTGCTAAGCCAGTTGCACGTGCCACACCATCACCAATATAGGTAACAGTACCCACTTCTTCTACAGTTAGCGTTGTGTCGAACTTTTCGAGCTGTTGCTTAATTAAAGCAGAAATTTCTTCAGCTTGAATAGCCATTATTCTTCCTCACTAACCTAATAATTGTGCCTTCATTTTGGCAATTTTTGTTTTTAAGCTACCATCAATTAACGTGGATTGCGATTGTAAAATCACACCACCAAGTATACTTTGATCCACAACATTTTTTAAATTAACATGCTGAGCACCCGTTTTAGATGCAAACACTGCTGCTAATTTAGCTAATCGCGTATCGTCTAGGGCAACCGCTGTGATTGCCGAAACATCCACAATGCCATTAGCTTCGTTATAATAATCATCAAATGAATCAACAATTTGGGGTAAAATAGCCAATCGGTTATTATACGCTAATAGTTTCACCAAATTTTGAATTGGCTCAGCAGCACCCGTTGTCAGCGTTGTCAACAAGCTGTCACGTGACGTGCTGTCAATATCATTTGAGGTTACGACAACAACAAAATTTGGATTATCATTGAAAACATTTTTTAATGCATTCAAATCTGACCGTGTGGCATCTACGTTATTTTGCTGCGTAGACAATTCAAAAATTGCTTTGGCGTATTGGTTAGCTATATCTTTAAGATTTTTTGCCATCCCAATACTCCTTATTTAGTTTCTAAATCTGAAATGTAAGCATCAATTAATGCTTGTTGATCATTTAACGATAATTCTTTTTGCATTAACTTTGAAGCAATTGCTACTGACAGCGCTGCAACATCGTTTTTTGCATTTAAAATTGCATCTTCCTTGAGCTTTTCAGCGTCTGTTTGTGCACGCTGACTGATTAAAGTAGCACGATCAGAAGCAGTAGATATTAATGTATCACTTTGCTTTTGTGCGCTTGCTTTAGCATCAGCGACAACTTGAGTTGCTTTTTGACGTGTATCAGCCAATTCACTTTGGCGTTGTACTGCTAAGTCTTCTGCTTCTTGACGTGCAACTTCAGCGCCATCAATATCATTAGAAATTTTAGCAGCACGATCATCAAGTGTTTTGGTCACTGGACCATATGCAACTTTTTTCAAAATATACATCAACGCGAGGAATGAAATAATAATAAATACCGAGTTACCTATTGGTATTTTTTCTGCTGCTAAGGTTGTTAAACCAAACATGATTTTCCTCCACTAGTTACTTGTGTTTATCTACCCATCAACATGAAGGCGAACACAATTGATAAGATGGGCATAACTTCGACCAAAGCAACACCCAAGAACATACGTGACAATAAACGACCTTCAAGTTCTGGTTGGCGGCTCATACCTGCCAAGAATTGTGAGATCAAAACACCGTTACCAATACCACCACCAACGGCGGCTCCAGCGGCTGCAAGACCAGCTGCGATAACACCAAGATTGTGCAAATCCATTAGATTTCTCCTTATTGTAAAGCGTTTAACGAAATTTTCATCACTAACCGCGTTTCTATTTAACTGGATGAAACGCTCCCGCGTAATTAACAAACCAACTTGTGTCATAACCTGATTATTTTTAGTCCAATTGTGACACAAATCTCATTTGTTAGACAACTATTCGTTTCCTGAGAGTTGTGCAATGAAGACACTCGTCAAAATAACGAATACATAGGCTTGAATACCACCTATAAACAGCGAAAATCCTTGCCATATCATTTCAATAGGCAGAGCAGCTACTGTCCATAGCCCATTAAAGTGTCCTGGCCAGGCTAAATTATTGGCTACCAATGTCAACAACATTTCCCCTGCAAATATGTTACCGAACAAACGTAGTGATAATGTCAAAAAGTTTGCCAGCTGTTCAATAATGTTCAGAGGTAACATCCAACTATATGGCTCAAATAACATATTTTTAAGATAGCCCTTTAAACCAAGTTCTTGCGTCCCAATACCATGCGCAATAACCAAAGACATCACAGCCAAAGTCATCGCTGCAATTGGTGTCGCTGTTGGTGACTTAAGATAAGTGACGCCATCAGCTCCTTCAAAATGAAGCAACAGTCCCATTTCATTTGACACGATCAAAAAGAAAAATAGCGTAAAAGCGTACAAACCAAATTGTCGTGCTTGTTTTTTCGGTAACTGCCCATCAACAATACTACTCGTAAATTCCAGTAAATACTCTATCAGGTTCTGGCGCTTACCTGGCTTTAACGACAGACGCCGTGTCAAGACAATTGATACGATCACAACAATTGCCATTGCTAGCAAAGTTGAAATGATCGTTCCCCAGTCAAATGTCAGACCTAAAAAATCAAATTGTGCCGTTGGGTCATTCATTTTTTTCTCCTTTCCCAATAAATTTGGCGAAATGGTCGTAATCGGCTATTCGTCTTAACATATAAATCTATAATACGCTTTTAAAAATGAAATACAACCACTTTACGTCACTTTTTCACAAAGAAATACCGGAATAGTGAGATAAGCATTGGTACGCTAGTTTTCGGAGGTTAATTATTAAAACTGCTTTGTGTCTTAATTGTTTATATCCCAGTAAAATTCTTAATAAACTGTTAAAAAGCCTTGTTTTTTTCGTCTTTAAGGTGATAGATAACCAAAAATCTAATGACTTGTTTGCAATTGCATTCTTAAAATATAAACAGCTTATCTTGTCACAAATGGCACTATATTGTGACAAAACAAACAAAAATCCTGCATCGTAACAGGATTTTTGTTTGTTTCTATTCTCTTTCGCTCGCAGCCACTTTTGGTAAAACTAAATTCAATACAATACCCAAAACTGTTGCAATCGCAACACCGGAAAAGTCTAACTGTGCACCTAATTGCAAATGGAAATTACCAATTCCAACAACCATTACGGGTGCAGCAATCATCAAGTTTCGTTTCTGACTATAATCGACTTTATTATCAACAATGACTTGCAAACCCGCAGCAGCAATCACACCATACAGCATGAACCCCACACCACCGGTCACCGCACCAGGAATAGTTGAGATCAGTGCAGATAATTTACCCACAAAGCTGAAAATCACGGCAAAGAACGCGGCACCGCCAATTACCCAAACGGAATAAACACGACTTAATTGCATCACACCAATATTTTCACCATAAGACGTCACGGCAGGTCCGCCTACTAAGCCGGCCACAACTGAGGCCGCACCGTCTCCTGTCAAAGTTCGTTTGAGCCCGGGATTAACGAAGAAATCATGACCCGTTATTTTTGACAGCACCATTAAATGGCCTAAGTGCTCAGACAATGTGACTAAAGCTAAGGGGGCCATACTTAAAATAGCTGCCGGATAAAGCTTAAACCCATCTTTACCAATAAACGTTTCATAATCTGGTAATTGGAACCAAGATGCCTTTGCAATTGGTGTTAGATCAACTAATCCAAAAAATAAAGCAACAATATAACCAAAAATGATTCCCAAGAGTACAGGCAATAAACCTAAAAACCCCTTCAGAAACATGTTAAATGCCACGGTTGCTAATAGCGTCAGTAAGGCGACAATAAAGATTTTCCAATCATATTGGCCATTAAATGTTGTTGCAGAACTGGCTGCTGATCCAGCTAAGCTCAAGCCAATCACCATAATGATTGGCCCAACAACCTCTGCTGGGAAAATAGCATCAATCCAACCCGTTCCTGTAAAAGTAATAATAAATGCCACAACTAAGTAAACGATACCGACAGAAATAATCCCTTGTGCAACAGCTGGATATCCCACAGTCTTCATTAATGAGGCCATCGGAATGATAAAGGCAAAGCTCGATCCCATATAAGCGGGCACTTTTCCGCGTGTAATCAATAAATGAAGTAGTGTCCCGATTCCGGAAGTAAACAGCGCCACCCCAGGGTTCAAACCAACGAGTAACGGTACTAGCACCGTTGCACCAAACATTGAGAAAAGATGTTGTAATGATAAACCTAACCAAGTAAAGAATGGTGGTTTATCATACAAATCATAAATTGCCGTGTTCGCTTTTTTTGCCATTATCATTTTGCGCGTGTTGATCGTCTACACAACACACACTTCCTCCTAAAATTATTGCGTGTTCATCGCACATCATGTCAAACAATTTTATTATAAACTAAAAACCCGACATAGCATCTTACTATGTCAGGTCTTTAGTTTATTTAATTATGAGTTGCGCTGCAAACGCACTAGTGTTGCTGAAATATCCACAACTAACTATCGTCTCGCTTCTTGCCAATTTACTAGAACTGCTTTCTGATTACTGGTGTCCAGACAAATGATTTGTCTGCTAATATGTTAAAAATTTGCAGCTAATAAATTTTTTTAACGCCAGTTAATTACGCTTATCATTTGTCAATGTTATTCCCAATGGAATGGTTATTTACATAACTGTCGTCTACAAGATAATAGTCCATGAAGTATCAACTTCTGTCAAATTGTTTTGCGTCATTCATGGCCTCCTCTTTATTTGTTAACTTCATTATACCAATAATTGTAAGCGCTTGCAATACTATTTAAAAGAAAATAGGGCTTCGCTTATTTTCTCACATACTACGTTACATTTTTTCTTCCAAAACCACATCTGGATACTTATCATGGAACCAGTTCATAGCAAACCTATTCTCAAATAGGAAAACTGGTTGATCATAACGATCTCTTACAAGTTGATTACGACTTGAAGCCATTTTTTCATCCAGCTGTTCAGGTGATATCCAGCGGGCAACTTTTGATCCAATTGGTTCAAATTGAATTTCAACATTGTATTCGTTTTCCATACGAAATTGAAACACTTCAAACTGTAATTGACCGACGGCACCGATAATATAGTCACTACCTTGCCATGATTTATAAAGTTGAATTGTACCTTCTTGTACGAGTTGTTCGATGCCTTTATGATATGATTTTTGTTTCATCACATCTTTAGCAATGACACGATTGAACAATTCAGGTGTAAATGTTGGTAAATCAGGGAAGTGCACCGTTTTTTTACCTGCGTAGATAGTATCACCAATTTGAAAATTACCTGTATCATAAACACCGATAATATCACCTGGAACAGCATTTTGGACGTTTTCACGTTCTTCGGCCATAAACTGCGTAACATTCGATAATTTCAACTTCTTACTATTTCGCTGTAAGACAACATCCATACCACGATTGAATTCGCCGGATACAATACGCACGAAAGCAATGCGATCACGATGACGTGGATCCATATTAGCCTGAATTTTGAACACAAAACCAGTAAACTGCGTCCTGTCGGGTGTGATGACCTCGTCATCGACCGTCTTCATCGCTGCTGGCGCCGGTGCATAAGTCAAATATTCACGTAAAAATTCCGTTACACCAAAATTGACCAAAGCTGATCCAAAAAATACCGGCGTTAATTGACCGTGCGCAATGGCATCTTGATCAAATGTATTACCCGCGTCGTGCAATAACTCAATTTCATCCATCGTTTCATCAATAATTTCTGGATGTGCTGTCGCGTTTTTGAAAGGTACCATAGCATTTTTTTGCAAATCATAAATACCTTGTAGAATCTGACCTGAACCCACCGGCCAATTCATTGGATAAGCTTGAATTCCCAGAACAGTTTCTAATTCATCCATTAAATCCAACGCTGGACGTGCATCACGATCAATCTTGTTAAAGAACGTGAAAACTGGTATACCACGTTGTGCCACAATCTCAAACAGCTTTTTAGTTTGCGGCTCAATACCTTTAGCTGCATCAACCACCATCACGACTGAATCAACAGCCATTAATGTCCGATAAGTATCTTCTGAAAAATCTTCGTGTCCTGGGGTATCCAAGATGTTGATTCTTTTCCCATCATAATCAAATTGCAATACCGAAGATGTCACAGAAATGCCACGTTGCTGTTCAATTGCCATCCAATCAGATGAAGCTAGCTTATGTGACCCGCGGCCCTTAACTGTTCCTGCCTCACGAATGACACCACCATGTAGTAATAATTGCTCAGTTAAAGTTGTTTTACCCGCATCTGGATGCGAAATAATAGCAAATGTTCGTCTATTTTTTAATTGTTCTTGAAAGTTTTCCATAACCTTTAGTTTACCTGATATAACAGCATTGAGCAACATAAAAAGTTGATTCGATCAACAGTCATTTTGATAAATCAACAGCTAGAACGTCTCGACCTGCAATATCTTGTACATCGCGATAATTATTAGGATAATGCTGATGTATCACCGATAAATCCTTTTCACTAATTGCAATAGGATGTGAAAAAACCAGCCATGTCACATTTTCACCAAGCGGTGGTGTCGTCAATGACCCAACATATCGATAATACGACTGATCCTTTGGCAACCAATTGGTTAGTAACTGCGCATCAATTGCTTCTGAAAATACTTCTGGAATATGTGTGTCACTTTCTACTGAGGTCACATCCCCAAATACCGCCAGTACTAAGATCCGATCATCATGATGATAAACAAAATGAATTTCAATGTCATGTCGCACATCATCAACGAGGTGCTCTGCACCGTCATGAAAGTGGAAACGTTCGAGTGTCCAAGTTTCGTCAGCAATTTCTAATGTGCCAGATACTAAAAATTGTTCACCAACCACGCGATCTTCAAATAGCGTTTGACCGCTAAAATGCGTTATTAAATCTGGTTGCATACC
The DNA here is from genome assembly GCF_000092505.1 of Leuconostoc kimchii IMSNU 11154. Lineage (NCBI taxonomy): Bacteria > Bacillati > Bacillota > Bacilli > Lactobacillales > Lactobacillaceae > Leuconostoc > Leuconostoc kimchii. Next base: position 1,227,477 of record NC_014136.1, on the reverse strand, counting down.
ATTTTTGGCCTGTTGGCTGCTAATGGCAATCGGTGATTGAAATGACGTATCGCCAACCTCACGCCACGATTCTTGTTGACTGTAATCTAAGTGTTTCATATCACACCTCCAAAATTGTTATTTAATATTGTAACAAATATAGACCCGAACATTGATAAATTCGATAAAACTCATCCCTATTCTTCCTATTATCCTGTATAATAAGACTAAGAATTGGAAAGAAAAGTGATTATAATGCAACTCGTAACTGCTGCTGAAATGCAAACTATTGATAATTATACGGTCGAAACAATTGGCATGCCGCAAGACGTACTCATTGAACGGGCAGCTATGTCCGTCATTGATGTTATTGGTGCCGGACACTTCAATCTAGATCACATCCTTGTTTTGGCTGGTTTAGGTAATAATGGCGCTGATGGCGTCGCAATTTCAAGGCTTTTGTATGCACAAGGATTTAATGTTTCTCTACAATTTGTTGGTAATGTGACACGTGCTAAAGATAGCGTTAAACGCCAACTAGACATTATTGAAAAATACGGCCTCGTTCGTGCTGAAAAAAGCGATTTCAACGAAGCGACATTGATTATTGATGCCATTTTTGGCACCGGTTTAAATAATCTACTGCCAGAAGGTCTACAGAAGATGATTAAAGCGGCCAATCATATTGAAAAAACAGTCATTGCTGTTGACACGCCAACCGGTATTGATGCAACAACAGGTGAAGTGCGTGGTGCTGCCTTGAAAGCACACACAACTGTCACATTTGGTTACAACAAAATCGGTTTAACGCAACGCGTTGGCGGCTATCTTTCAGGAAATGTCATTGTTAAAGATATCGGCTTATTAACACCACAAGATTTTAACTTTTCCTTGCCAGACAAAGAGAATAGTCCTTCAGTTGCAACATCATAAACACACATATTGTCATAAAAGCCGCATGGTCTAGAATTAAATTTCTAATACCATGCGGCTTTTATATATAACATTTAGCTTCTATATTATAAGTCATTACTATGAGCAACTGTTGCTTTTTCATACTCAAAACCATTATTCGCTATAGTCGCTGCACTGATACGGCTCAAAAATTCCTTTAGCCTTGGTGATTTAGGGTTGTCAAAGAATTCAACTGGTTTATTTTGTTCAACAACCAAACCCTTGTCCATAAATATCACTTTATCTGCGACATCCCTAGCAAAAGCCATTTCATGCGTGACCACAATCATTGTCTTTCCTTCATCGGCCAACTGCTTAATAACTTGCAGCACATCTGCCACGAGTTCCGGATCTAAAGCACTTGTTGGCTCATCTAACAGGATAATTTCAGGGTCTAGCGCAGCAGCTCTGGCAATCCCAACACGTTGTGCTTGTCCGCCAGATAATTGGCTGGGATAATGGTTTGAAAAATCTAGAAGACCTACTTTTTTCAACGCTTCTTGCGCTTTTTGTTTAGCTTGTGCTTTAGGTATATGCCGTCCAATCACCAAACCTTCTTCAACATTTTCTATCGCTGTTTTGTTGGCAAATAAATTAAAATTTTGAAAGACAAAGCCCATTTTTTGACGTAGTTTTTTGATTTCTTCTGGTGTGGCTGTTTGAATGTTAATTTTTTGATTATCGAATTCAATATGCCCTGAGTCACCTGGCGTCAAGAACGCAAGGCCTCGTAAGAAAGTCGTTTTACCAGAACCTGAGGGCCCCAATAGTGCAACAACATCCCCTTTTTCGACTTCGATATCAATCCCTTTCAGTACTTCGTGCTGTTGATATTTTTTTCTGAAATTTTTAACTTTTAGCATAATTACACTCCCTGCTTAACCGCACCGCGAACCTTGTGTCGACTTAAGTAACGTTCTAAATATTTGAAACCAATCTGAAGTATTGCCCCTAAAATAAAGTAGACAATAAATATATCAATATAAGCCTCAGTATAATCATAGGTATATGCCGCAGCCGTTTTAGCTACTGCAGTCACTTCCTGAACTGTCATCATAAAAGCCAACGAGGTACCCTTTAAAATATTTAAGGTCAAATTACCAATATTAGGAATTGCTGATACCAAGGCCTGCGGCACAATAATCCGGTAGTATGTTTGTAAAGGTGACAAACCCACCATGACAGCTGCCTCTTGTTGTCCAGAATCAACCGTTAAAATAGCAGACCGAAATACCTCTGACAGATTAGCCACAGCGATCAAAGAAAAGACAGCAATGGCGTAAATAATTGGGTTAACATCAAATATCTTAACACCTAGATGCAAATGATCATTTAAAATCACATTAAACAAACTCGGCAATGTACTATAAAACAATAAAATCAATAAAACCATTGGTGTAGCACGCATGAGCGATGTATAAATAACAGCTAATGGATATAACACTTTAATTTTCTTGATTTTGATCCAAGCTAACAAAAATCCTAAAGGTAACCCTATTAATAAGGCTGAGCCAGTAATCAAAAGCGTTATGGGAACGGCCTGAATTGCTAACCAAAAAGTATGGATTAAAAATGGTATATTCATACCGTCACCTCCACTGGATTTGATGTCATGACTTGGCGCTTACTGAGATGCTTCTCTAAATATTTTGTACCTTGTTCAACAATTATAAAAATGATCCAATAGATAATTGCTAGCGCCAAATATGTTTCTAAGGCATGATGTCCAAAATTTCTAGAAATTAAATTGTCACCTGCGCCCATCATATCAACTAAGCCAATGACATAGGCTAGCGCAGCATCTTTAATTAAAGCAGCAATCGTGTTGGCAAAATTTGGCAAAGCAACGACAATTGTTTGTGGCAGTGTCACGCGATAAAAAGACTGCCATTCTGATAAGCCAACCATCAACGCGGCTTCGCGCTGACCACCATCAACAGATAAATAAGCAGACTTGAACACCTCTGCTAAATTAGACGCAAACAGTAACGACAGAGCAATGACGACGAAAATAGACTTTTGCCAATCATTAATATTAATATTCAAGGTCAGCAATAGCAGTTTTGGTAAGCCATAAAATACCAAAAACAATAACACGATTGGTGGTGTGGATCGAAGTACAAAAACATAACTGTGCGATATCGTACGCCCTATGGCCGACTGACTCAATTGACCACGAGCTATTAACGTGCCTAGTAATGTACTAAAAATAGCTGACACAATAATAACAAGTAAAGTTACTGGCAAATAAGGTAATACTTCACCAAAAACAGATATTAAAAACTTAAAACTAAATGGCGGCATGTTTACTCCTTCATTGTGTTGATATTATTTATCACCCACAAAGTCCCAAACATTTTCTTTGAAGTACTTTTGTGATAATTTAGTCAGTGTGCCGTTCTTTTGAAGTTTTTTAATTGCCTGGTCATATTCTTTAGCAAAGTGCGCATTATCCTTATTTGAACGGCTAATAATTGGATATGTCTTAATTCCTTTATAAGGTGTATAAGCTAATTTGTCAGCTGACTTATGATAAGCACCATTAGCAGCCGCAACAGAATTTTGGTAATTTACTTTGACATCAAAATAAGCATCATATCGACCTTCTAGAACCCAATTATAAGCATCCCCAACAGTAAATTGATCGGCCGCCTTAAGATTAATTTTTTCGTTTGGATGTGCCTTATTCCATTCTTGCACAACCGCATATTGACCATTTTGCGGTGAAATTGGTACTAATTTACCTGACTTTTTAGCAAAATCAGCAAACGTTTTATAATTATCATCTTTCCTATAGGTGATTCCTATAATAGAAGCGCCAACTGCTTGCTTTGGTAAAATGTATTTTTGTGCCCGTTCCTTGGTCCACCAAGCCCCTTTAACACCCACATCATACTTGCCAGAATCCAATCCTACTAGTAGATCTTCATCTGATGTTGGATGGTACTTAAACTTATAATCTGGTAACAGTTTGTCTACTGCTTTTAATACGTCAACTTCATAGCCCTTAGATACACCATTTTCTACGTAATCATAGGGCACATAATTTTGTGTATGTGCCACATTGATTGTTCGCACCTGATGTGCAGACTTTGTACTGTCGGCATTCAAATGACGAACGACTGCACCTGCTCCGACAACAACAACCACCACAGCGGCACCAATAATCAATCCTTTTTTCTTAACCATTCTCTTCTCCTATTTACCCAATGGCAACCTGATGCACAGCAGCAATTGCCCACTTCAAATGATCGATTGAAATATCACGCGGTACGGTGCAATCCGCACCAATAATGACACGACTTGTGTCAACATCCGTTAGGACATTCGTCACTTCTGCTTCAATTTCTTCTCGACTGCCTCGATACAAAATAGCTTGTGTGTTATTACCGAAACCACCCAAAACAATTTTGTCTTTAAAAATAGCTTGTCCTTCGCGCAGAGAAACATCTTCAATTTTAACTGCCCAATTGACAATGGGTAAATCATAATCAGTAAACCATGACAAATGATTCTTTGTCTCGCTATAGCCACAGATATGTAAAATATTAACGTCACTCACTGCATTAATGACTGCAATAATTGATAAGTCGATCTTTTTTTGTATGTGATCAAAAAGATCGCGGTTATAATGATCACTTTGAAGCTCTTGTGTACTATAGTAGACACCATCTGCACCACCCGCATTGACAACCGCCTTGATTTGCTTGATAACACCTTGTGCAATAACCTCTAATATATGTGTGATATCATCAGGGTAATCAATAAAAAATTGTGTTAAGCGTTCATCTCCTTGTTTTGGTAATTCTTGACTACTATCAAACAACGCCCACTTCAAAAGTGTCACCGGAGAAAAAATGTTATAAAATGCCTTGCGATTACCAATGACCTTGCGTTGTGCCTTAACCAAATCGACTTGTCGTAATAGCCAATCATCGTCATCGGCAATCACCTGAATCTTTTTCAAATCATCAATATTCTTTGGGTTGTTTACACCATTTAAAGGTAAATTAAAGTAGCCGTCACTCATTAATTTGACAAAATCTGGTTGTATTGCTTCAGTATAAGCTTTGTGCCCCTCAATATTAATCTGATTTTCCTCTGGATGCTTGAGTGCATCAATGGTTTCATCGTCAGCAAAATGGCGCCAAAAACTGACTGGTATGACTTTTTTTGTCTCTGTTAATACATCTTGTTGATTACTCATGTGTGATTATGCCTTTACTTTCTTCTGCTGCACTGCTTCTGATACCCAACGTAGACGATTCAAATCGATATCACGTGGTACGGTACAATTTGCGCCAATGATTAAATGATCACGACCTGTTTCTTGAATCAGTGTATGAACATATTGCTGTATGTCTGATTTTTCGCCCTGATACAATAAATCGTGCTTTGTGTTACCAAAACCCCCTAACACTGTTTTGTTCGGAAAAATATGCTTACCTTCACGTAGTGACACTGATTCAATATCTGTTGCCCAATTGATAATTGCTACTTCATAAGTTTTGAACCAATGTACGTTATTTCTAGCGCCACCGTTGCCACAAATATGTAAAATATTGACATCCGATAACTTATTAGCTGCTTGCAACACCTGATGATCAGTATCAGCCACAAATTTTTCAAAATCATCTTGATCAAGTCGCGGATCTTGAATGACTTGGGTACTATAGTAAATACCATCTGCACCAGCCCGTATAGCTGTTTGCACTTGCTTAATGACATCTTGCGCTATAACTTGCAAAGCTTGTTTGATCGCCTCAGGTTTTTTTAAGATTTCTGTGGCTAATATTTTATCAGCATTTACTTTATCGTGCTGACCATTATCCTGTTTGACCAATGCCCATTTCAATAGCGTTGTCGGTGAAAAAATATTGTAAAAACCCGTGCGTTTACCAATTACTGTGCGTTGTTTACCAATCAATGTTGCTGTTTCTTTCAGCCATGGGTGATCATCTGCTATTGGCACTAAGCCATCATAAACTGTACGATGTTCACTGTTTTCTTGATAATTGAATTGGTAATGAAATAGACCATCACTCATTAATTTAACAAAGTCTGGTGATAAACGATCAACTAGTTTTTGCGTGCCACTTACTGTGCGATCAATAATATCCGGATCCTTAAAGGCATCAAGATCAACCCCAGAAGTTGCTGAGAAATGGTACCAAAACCCAACCGGGACCTGCTGATGACTCTGGTTGACTAATGTATTTTTTGTATCACTCATGTATTCTCCCTTATAAAGATAAATAAATTAGAAAAATAACAAAAAAATTTTAACCATCACATTCGGCTACTAGCAATTCCTAAACCTTTTAAGTAAATCAACCTTGTTTTAATTATCAAACAGGACATTTAATTTCTCTCCTTACATTTTTGAACAAAAAAATCCCGCAACTTGAATGCATTCAAGTTGCGGGACGACATGGTCGTGTTACCACCCGTTTTTTGCGTATAATTACTTATACACACTTACTAAGTACGGAAAAATATTGCTTTCGATACTCTGACACGATAACGGGTGTACCCGAATGACGTTTACTTAATCCATAAAGCTCACATCATTTTTAACTCCAAGACCATTTTCCCAATCAACATCATACTAACTTTCACCAAACGTTAGCTCTCTATGCAATCATGTCGATAAGTACTTATCTTTTCAATGTTATATGTTGAAAATATTATATAACGCTCATTTTCTAATGTCAATGCCTGATTAACAATATTTCAAATTTACATTGCTGTTGATTAACAAAAAAGCACACAAATGTCCGATTTGTGTGCTTACCTGTTGATTTCTATTTAACAACGCCAATGACACCAAGTAACAAGAATACGATACCAACCACAATACGATACCAACCAAATATCTTAAAGTCGTTGTTCTGAATATAACGCATCATTACCTTGATTGCGAAAAAGGCGACAAGCCATGATACGATAAAGCCAACTAGGAATACAAGACTTTGCATACCTGTGAACCGACCACCACCTATCAAAAATGAACCAACTTTCAAGAATGTGACGCCGAACATAATTGGAATAGATAAGAAGAACGAGAATTCTGCGGCAACAAAACGTGATGCACCTAGAATAACAGCGCCTAAGATTGTAGCGCCCGATCGTGATGTACCAGGCACTAATGACAATACTTGGAACAAGCCGATAAATAATGCCAACTTGAACGTTATTTTATTAACATCTGTAATTTTAGGTGCAATGTTTTTTTGTCGGTTTTCAATCAAAATAAATGCAATACCATAAACAATTAACATCGCAGAAACGACCCAGAAATTGAGAAGATGCGCATCCATAAAGTCATTAAACAAAAGACCAAATATAACTGCTGGAATAACACCGACAACAACTTTGATCCACAATCGCCAAGTCTGAAAGCGTTCTCGTGATGTTTTTTGTGATGAGAACGGATTTAAACGATTAAAATAAAGCTGAATCACAGCAAAAATGGCACCAAGTTGAATGGCATAATCAAAGACTGGTTTAAAACTATTTGTCCAAACATCCCCACCTGGTATACCCATCAAGGCTTCTGCCAAGATAATATGCCCTGTTGATGATACTGGCAGAAACTCCGTGATACCTTCTACGATACCGATAATGATCGATTTTAATATATCTAACATATGCTATATTGTTTTGTGAACAGTTATTGTGCCTATGACACCCAGATAACTATCACGTTTCCTTCCAATTTAACTCTCTTTATTCTATACTATATAAAGTTATTACGCTACAAAACACATGTTTGTTTTAAAAACTATTGTTTTTTTTTATTAGGCATGGTATTATATTATATGTTGTTTACAAGATAAACATCGTATGGACAGCTAGCTCAGTTGGTAGAGCAACGGACTCTTAATCCGTGGGTCCAGGGTTCGAGCCCCTGGCTGTCCACTAGATCAAACCAATAGAAATATTGGTTTTTTTTGTGCTTTTTATCGTGCTAAAAGACCGAAGCGTTGGCTTCGGTCTTTTGTTTACAAACTCATATATATACTAACAAACATTAAACCCGCACCAATTAACACAAATATGTGCCAATAGACATGGCCCATTGGGATTTTTGGTATGAGATAAAAAATTGTCCCTGCGGAATAGGTAATACCTCCAGCAACTAAAAGCCAAAAAGCAACCGGTGACAAAACACCCCATAAAACTGGCATTGCTAAGACAATTAACCATCCCATCACCATATATATCGTAACAGACACCCATGGCCAACGCCCAACAAAGAACAAATCATAGGTAAAGCCAGCAATTGTCATGGCCAATATCGCACCCCAAATTGTCCAACCTTGCCACCCTTTGATAAGCAGCCAAGTATATGGTGTGTAACTACCCAAAATCACAAAATAGATACCTGCATGATCAAAGAATTGAAACAGTTTAGCTGCTCGCGTAAAGACCAAGGAATGAAACAGCGTTGAAGCGAGCAGAAAGAAGCCGATTGTGCTGATATATATTATAATGGCAGTCATTTCCAATGCTGTCACTGGTCGTCTTAAAACATGAAGCATTAGCGCAATGCCAGCTAACACGGCTAACAAAAATCCGAGTCCATGGGTCACCGCGTTTAAGACTTCATACGTAATTTGGTAACGTTTAGATCGTTGCATTTAGTTGTCCCCGTAAATCAATTTAATGTTAATATTATAACATGATCAGCTATAGGATAGCATCATTTGACAATGCCATTCGTGAGTTAGCACGTCAATGGTTCACTTCGAATCACCTAATTTTAGACGAGTGTTTCCCAATCACGCGCCCATAAGACACCCATTGCACCATCACCCGTATGCACACCAATATAAGCACCAATGACGCCACGTTCAAACTTAACTGTCGGATAATCATGTTGTAAGTCCTTGAGCCACTTATCACCAAGTTTAGGATCATTCCCATCTACAACAATAGCACGAACCGGAAAATCAACCTGTGTTAAATACTGATTAAGTGCTGTCTTAATTTCTTTCAGCGCACCACTCATTTTACGTGCTTTACCGACTGCACCAATTTTACCTTCATTTTGAATATCCATTGATAGGATTGGCTTGATGTTAAGTAACCCACCAACTAAAGCTGCACCACGGGATAACCGGCCGGTACGTTGTAAGTGTGATATATCATTAACAACAAAACGTACGTCAAAGGTCTGTTGTAAAGTATGTAAGGCCGCCATGATGTCATCTAATGTATGGCCTTTTTCAGCCATAAAAGCTGCCATAACCGCTTGCATGCCCGATCCCATCACGGCAAACTTCGAATCCCATACACGAACATCTGAAAGGTCTTGACATGATTCTGCTACTAGGCATGCTGTTTGGTAGGCACCCGATAACCCTGAAGAAATAGGTACAATCAATGCTTGGTCATATCCAGATAACTTAGCAACATTTAAAATTTCTTCCCAGTCTCCTGGCGCCGGTTGAGATGTTGACGCTACCATTTTTTTATCCTTCATCATCTTAACTAATTCACCAAGATCATGAATATCCACTGATTCTTTATAGACTTCGTCTCCAAAAATAATCGGATCGTTTACTTGAAAAATATGATAACGATTACGAATTGCTGCTGGTATTGCTGAAGCTGAATCACTAATTATTGCTATTTTAGACATTTTATTCTCCTAAACGAACAGACGACTCATAGTCTGTCAATGTTGTGACCTAATTCATAATGACCAAGGCGCTGCCCAACATAAAACACAGCATGCCGCCAATCAATTGTACCATGAGATAAATTAATTGCTTGCAAAATGACTGTTGCGCACTTTGGACCATCATTGTACTAAACGTGGTAAACCCACCAAGCAACCCTACAGACCAAAAATTGTGCATATCAGATAGCTGATGACTTGCAAATAACATCCCCATACATAGCGAACCAATCATGTTAATCGCAGAAACAGCTGTAAAAATATGTGTGTGAAATGGCCAAAACATAATTATTAAATAGCGCAATATTGTACCAAGCGCGGCACCAATAAATACTGATAATAATATCATACGGCTCTACCAACTTTTTGCCCTAATCTTACCATTAAAATACCACCAAAAACGGTCAATATAATATATAACCATGCAACTTGTAAATTATTGCGAAGTAATTGATTAAATTGTAAAATCATTGTACTAAATGTGGTAAACCCACCAATAATCCCAGTGCCAATAAACGGTTGCCATCGCGTTAATTGGCTGCTATTTTTAGTTAAATACGCATCAAAAAGTGCTAATAAGAAGGCCCCTAGCCAATTAATAGCCACTGTCATCAAGGGCAGATGCCCAATAATTGGTAGCAAACTGAGTAAGTAGCGCAAACTACCCCCAATGCCACCACCAAAACCGACAATCAATAGTTCACTTAGACTTTGTCGTTGTTTTTTCATAACTATCATTTTAACAATTTTAAGCATGATGAGCAAAAGAAACGTCTCCTGCATTGCTTTTTTATCGGGTTCATGCCACAATGTAATGGCTAATTTTTTTATTTAATACCAACCAATTAGGGAGTTACTATGTTTTCATATTATGTTTTGCCAACCATCTATATTTTATTACTTGTTATTTTTTCATTACTCAAACCTGAACGTTTTACAATCACGGCGTCTGAATTTCAACGTGTCACTACGAAGGCAGTACTTCTAGCTATTTTGGCAGTCACACTGACCACAAGTACACTCACACAAGTTTATGGCTTTTGGTTCAATATCACATTATTCTTGTCATTAATCCGTGTGGTAACGCGTGTACGACAACAGAAAAAATAGCAATACTTGCTAAAAAGCATTGATTGAAAATTTCAATCAATGCTTTTTAGTTTATTTTTCGTTGTAAAAACTTTACCGGCTATTATTTTTTGAATAATTCAAAGCTTCCATCACCACAAATATTTCTGATTAAATAGTCGTGTCAATGTTTTGACTACATCTCCACCTGTAACTTGGCTTAATTGTTCTTGACTCAACACTTCAACATCTTTTATGTCTGACATAACATTCTCTTTTCTAAATTAATTTATATTCACATTATCCTTGATATGTTTTATAAATTAAAGATATACAACACGAGTGGTTAATATTTGATATTGAATGGTACAATATAACATTTCTATAAAAATATAGTAAGCGTTTATCTTTTACTGTACAATAATATTCAGATGGAAACGGGGGAAACATTGTGTATTTACTGTCACTTTTTAATATCATACTAGCTATTTTCAGCATATCAATAATTGAATACACTGTGTTTATTTCTCTCTTAAAAACAAAAATTTCATTCATCCATTATTTAATTTTTTTACTCTTAGAAACCTTAATCACGTTAATCACTGGTGCATCTGGTCGGATCTTTCATGTGATACTTTTAGTTTTGATGGCTCAATTTATTTTAAAATCTACTCAAAATATTAACTTAATTTTCTTTTATGCTCTATACACCATTATATCCACAACTGTTTTCGGCGCAATAATACAATCGCTAGAAAATCTACTCGCTACTGATTTTCTTGTACAAGATGCATCCTCTATTTTTGACACAATTGTGACACCACTTTTCCTAACTATCATCCAATACTTTATCATAAAATATCTCACACCCAGTTTGCTTATTTTAAGAAAAAATCGTAATTTACAACAACATGTTACATTTAAATTAATGAATTTGCTTTTGTTTTTAAGCCTAATATTTTACACAGCTACGTATATTTTTAATATCAGTGGTTATAAACACATTGTTAATCTCTTCTTCGCTTATTGCTTAATCATCATTTTAGTTTATTTACACTACATTACACGCAGTCACCTTAATCAGCAAATTATCGATCAAAAACAACTCCAACTAGATAATTTAACACATTATACACAGCAAATTGAAGAACTGTATCATAGTCTCAATGGGTTTCGACATGACTACGCCAATCTCATGATTAGTTTAGAGGAAAGTATTCAAACGAATAATATGACACATGTTCATCATATTTATAACGATGTCCTTAAAAGTGCGAAACTTAAATTAGGACACAACAATTATACTTTAAGTACACTAAGAGCAATTGAAATCCCCGCTATTAAAAGCCTTTTATCTCATAAAATTATCGATGCTTTGGAAAAGGGCATTCGTACCGAAATTGAAATTGAACAACAGTGGACAAGCTGCCACATGGATACGCTTGACTACATTCGAATTCTAGGCATCTTACTTGATAATGCTATCGAAGCAAGCGAAAATACTGCTAACGCATTTATCCATATTGCCGTGATTATCGATCCGGTACAAAAAGAAAATCGCTTCATCATTGAAAATGCCACCACTGAGGAAACAAGTGCAATTCATCAGCTTTTTAAACACAGTGTCACAACAAAAGGAAACGGCCATGGTACAGGTCTACACAACGTGCAACAAATTTTAATCGACTACGAACAAGCACACTTAGAAACAGCACACGCCAACCATAAATTCAGCCAAACATTGGTTACACAAGGATAATTTTTATGCATATCAATATTTTAGAAGATGACATTATACAACAACAAAAATTAAAGCGCTATTTAGTTGAAATTATGCAAGAAAATGATTGGTCTTATCAGCAAATCAATACCTATTCTAGACCAGAACAATTGCTCACTACTTTAACCAGCCATGGTACACATCACCTCTATTTTCTCGATGTTGAACTCAAAGGTTCCGATAAAAAAGGATTCGAGGTTGCCAAAGAGATCAGAAACCATGATCCATATGCCATTATTATTTTTGTAACAACACACTCTGAATTTTTATCGCTCACTTTCAAATATCAAGTATCCGCACTAGATTTCATTGCAAAAGATCAAGATGCCAGGAATTTTAAGCAACAACTAGAAAATAATTTACAACATGTCGTTGAACAATTCAACATCGATACGCCACTTGACTTATTCCAATTCGACACACCAAAGGCCCACTTTAAAATACCTTTTAGTGATATTTTGTATTTTGAAACACAACCCGGAACGCGTCAAATTGTGCTCGTTGGTGTTGCGCAACGCATGGAATTTACAGGCCAATTACAAGACATTGCGGCCATGGATAGCCGTCTATTCCGCAGCCATCGCGCTTATCTTGTCAATACGAATAATATTGAACAGATTGATAAGGTTAACAATGTCATTATTTTTAAAAACCAATCAACCTGCTTGATTTCACGCCGAAAAGTGAAAGCATTGATAAATATTTTATAACTAAAACCCGGTGACAATGCTATTAGTAGCATTGTCAGCGGGTTTTTGGTTGTGTATAGCAACTCTCAAGTTATAATTATGACTGATGCAGGTTGTAAACTGATATCAAATACATATTGTTTACATAATTTTTATAAGTAATAACGCTCAATATTTTCTAAATGTATTATTTGTTTTTTGTCTCCACCAAAACGCCTAGTGCTCCTATGGTAGCAATTAATATACTAAAATAGGATAATTGCCATAAACTATAAGACAATCCTAAAAACAAAATTACAAGTTCTAATGTGAGCAACTTATTTTTCCTATTACCAAATATTCTCAATGCACTAGCAATAAAACCGAAAATGGTTAGAATGGCAACTACTATAATTAATAAGTTACTAATCATATACCCTCCTTATGTGGCCATAATTTCAAACACTACTGTTGAAATTAATTGTTAACATTTTTCAGCATATTTAGTAACCCTTTTCTTCCCAATATGTGTATAAGATAAATAAAATATATTTAAAATATAAAAAATAGCACTGCTGATAATAATAACATCAAAGGACATCAAAAATATTTGAAAAGAATATGCAACAACCATACTTGGAAGCATAGCTGCCATCGCCATTCCTGCATTTTTGATAGCAATCTTACAAATCATATTTTTTTGTATAACTATTAATTCACCCTTTAATATAAATACTCAATAATTTGCTAATACACTGTTTCTCAAATACAATCTATGATACTCAATTTGATTGTGCATTATATTTTTTAAAAATAACTTTAACGTTCTTTAAATTTTCCAAGAAACCCACGTAAGATAAAATCAAATACCCAAAATATAATTGTTGCTAGAACGGCCCCGAATATGGTAGTTTTTTCACCCATCATATTCATTATCAAAAAAAATATGATCCCAAATAATACTGCACCACAATCCATTAATAAAAATTGCTTAATTAATTCATTCTTTTTGCTTTTATTTTTCATAAAATATCCCACAATCATAACTATTAATAATGGGTTACCGCATAAGAGGCTGCTCCCGCTGCCGCACCAACATGTGCACCAACAAACATGCCACCTGGCCCTCCTGGTATTCCTCTAATAACGCCACCAAGAGCTCCTGCTCCAATAGCTTTAGCAAGACCTTTGCCAGTCATTACCCCACCAACTATTGTCTCTAAATTTTCAACATTCATTGGTTCAAAATCGTTTATCATAACTTCCATCCTTCGTTCTATCCATCTCACTAGTGCGTTTACATCCAAAGTATAAAAACACTGTTGTTTTTTTATCGTTGCGCAACGAATATACCCAATATACGCTCATGAATTTCTACTTGATACATTAATGACCTCAATGGTCTGTTTACAGCACTGAAAGGTTGAAATTAGCCATTCACGTCAAAATATCTACCATTGACGTTTATTTTGTAAAAAAAATGTATTTTCCCTATAAAATTTAGACTGGTACTATTTTAAGGGAGACTATATATAATAATGAAGAGATTTGATTATATATCACAACTAGAAGAAAAAGATTGTGGTGTATCTGCACTTGCGATGATTTTAAAACAATACGGTTCTGATGTTTCCTTAGCAAGTATCCGTGAACGTTGTCAAACATCACTGACAGGAACCACGGCACTCGGTTTAGTGAAAGCTGCCGAATCATTTAACATGGATGTTCGACCTATTAAAGCCGACCTGACATTATTTGATATGAAAGATTTACCATTACCATTTATCGCTCATGTTGAGAAAAACGGACAATATTTGCATTATTATGTTGTGTATCATGTTACTAAAAATAAAATCATGATTGCGGATCCAGACCCAACAGTTGGTAAAACAACTATGACGCTGCAGGATTTTTCTAACGAGTGGACCGGTGTCGCATTATTCATGTCCCCATCCCCAGAATACAAACCAGTTAAAGAAAATAAAAGCAGCATTCAATCATTTTTACCCATTATTGGTCGACAAAAACCACTGATTGTTAATATTATTGCGGCGTCTTTATTAATCACATTAATTAGCATTGCTGGTTCATACTACATGCAACTTGTTATCGACGCTTATGTCCCCAACGGCCAAGCTAATACCTTAACTATTGTTTCATTAGGGTTGATTGCCACCTACATCCTACAACAAGTACTGGGTTTTACTCGAACCTACTTATTAACAGTTATGGGGCAACGTCTATCTATTGAAGTCATATTGTCTTATATTCGGCATTTGTTTGAATTACCAGTTAATTTCTTCGCCACACGACGAACTGGTGAAATCGTGACACGTTTTAATGATGCTAATGCTATCATTGATGCAATGGCTAACACGATTCTTTCTTTATTCTTAGACTTAGGCATTACTATTATCGTCGGTAGTGTCTTGGCTGTGCAAAACATACAACTGTTCCTACTCTCTTTAATTTCATTTCCAGTATATTTTTTAATTGTTTACACCTTTATGAAACCCTTTGAACACCTCAATCAAGAACAAATGGCGAGTAACGCAACGTTAAGCTCATCGATTATTGAAGATATTAATGGTATAGAAACAATCAAATCACTCACAAGTGAAAAGTCTAGTTATCAAAAAATTGATCGAGAATTTGTCGATTACTTAAAGAAATCATTTGCACATCAAAAAAGTGAAGCGATTCAAAATAGCATTAAACAAGCGACTCAACTGATTATTAATGTGCTCGTCCTATGGTTTGGTGCTAAACTAGTTATTTCTAATCAACTTAGTGTGGGTCAATTAGTCACGTATAATGCCTTATTAGGTTATTTTACCGAACCGTTTCAAAATATCATTAACTTACAAACCAAAATACAAACAGCAACTGTTGCAAATCGGCGATTGAATGAAGTGTACTTAGTGGATTCAGAATTTAAAGCGAACGAATCACAAGAATTACAAAAAGATAATTCATATGACCTCAAAATAGACAAAGTCAGCTATCAATATGGTTATCAGAAACCTATTCTAATAGACTTTTCTCTTAAAATAGCTTTTGGTGAAAAAATAGCCCTTGTAGGTGTTAGTGGATCAGGAAAATCAACACTTGCCAAACTGTTAGTTAACTTCATGTCACCATCTAGCGGAAACATTCAAATTGGTTCCCAAGACATTACTCACGTTCATCGTCAAAATCTCAGGCGACATGTGACCTATTTACCCCAAAATCCTTATATATTTACTGGCAGCATCTTGGATAATCTCACGCTTGGTGCCCCTGACGGTACAACACAAGAAGATATTTTAAATGCTGTGACATTAGCGGATATCAAAAACGATATTGAAAGTATGCCTCAGAACTATCAAACTGAAATTTCAGAAGATGGCGGCATGTCTGGTGGTCAAAAGCAACGCATTGCTTTAGCTCGTGCGCTTTTAAGTCAATCCCCTATTCTCATTTTGGATGAATCAACTAGTAATCTCGACGTATTGACTGAGAAAAAAATAATCGATAACTTACTCACTATTAAAAATAAGACAATTATATTCATCGCTCACCGACTGACTATTGCTGAAAAAGCACAACGCGTTATTTTACTTGAATTAGGTGCTATTGCTGAAGATGGTACTCACAACGAGCTGCTTACCCATCACGCACAATATTATCATTTAGTTAATCGCTAATCATCGAAAGGTCACAACATGTTCAATGAAAAACTCCTAGAAAGCTCGGAATTTTACAGTAAACGTTATCAAAACTTTACAACACTAATTATCTTTCCAACGCTGATCCTATTATTGCTCTTAATCGGTTTAGCTTTTTTTACGCATAAAGAAGTCGTAGTCAAAAGTACTGGTGAAATTAATCCGGATAAAATATTGGCTACCATACAATCTACAAGCAACAATGCAGTCATCAAAAACAACTTAATATCAAAGAACTCTGTGCGTCATGGTGATATGCTAATTCAATATCAAAACAGCGAAACCGATACCACTTTAAAGCTCGAAAATGCTAACCTTCAAAACCTACGGGCACGCGAAAAAGCATTATTAACCTATAAAAATAGTCTAAGCGAAGACAAAAACCTTTTCTCTGAGATAGATGCCTATGGCTATTCCGACGCCTTTCAAAATTATCTTTCTCAATCTCATATGCTAGCTAATGATTATCAGCAACAATTAGATGGTCAAAATCGTGCTACCCAACAAAAAGATATTCTCACAAGTTCATTGAACAAGAAAGAAAATAATCTCAATCATTACCAGTCATTATTACTTGCTATCCAAAATAACACGAATTTGTCACCAGAAAATAATTATTATCGTATGTTTTCTGAGTATAGAAATCAAACAGCAACGCTCAATACTGAAGAATCTGCTAACATCAAACGCAATACTATCAATACGTTGAAAGAACAAATAGACCAGTTAGAAGATGCTATAGCGAATTATAAAACACAATATACCACTTTACCCTCTGAAAACGCATTATCACCCAATATATTACCAGATAAGTTATCTGATCTAAAATCACAGCAGTTGAGCACTGTTGCCAAAGATCTCAGTGCTGTAACACAGGAAATCAAACAAATAAAAATTCAGCATCAAGCTACCCAAGATAGTTATAACAATGCTATTGTTTCCCCAGAAACAGGTACGGTGAAACTACTAGTTGATAAGACAAAAACGCGTTATATGCCACAAGGTACAAATATTGCACAAATTTACCCCAATTTAGCTGAGAAACCCAAATTGAAAGTAACTTTTTATATTAACACATCGGAAATTACAAACATATCTAAGGGACAATTAGTTCGCTACATGTTATCACAAAACAACAACACAAAATCAACATTAATTGGGCATATCTCCCAAATTGCCGCCCATCCTGTGACAACTAAACAAGGTCATTTTTACCAAGTCGATGCAACACTAAATTTGAAAAATAACGACTATTCAACTGTGCATTATGGTCAAGAAGGTACTGTTAGCGTTATTACGGGCAAAAGTACCTGGTTTGTTTACCTCAAAAATAAACTGATCAGCTGAAAGTATATTAATAACTGATGTGTACCCAAAAAGTTATTGGGTTTTCTTATGTCATAATAGTCAAATAAATCCTATTCTCCTCACTCATCATTACATCAGTTTCCATGTCTAGAAGGAGGTATCAATTATTTAAATTGTCTATGTAGAAGTAAAAAGCAGATACCAAGTGAAAATTAGGTACCTGCTTTTTATAGTGCTGATTATATTAATCTGAATTATCTAATTCTTCTGATAGTGCCATAATTCTTTTTTCCTGTGAATATTTACCCCACATAAATCCCACCAAAAAGAGAGATGGTATATTTAGTATAGTTACTAGTACCAATTGACTTCTAGATAATGAAATCACTAACGACAACACCAACCAAATTGCTGGTGTCACTCCTATTAGAGAAACATATATTAATGAAAATCTATCACTGAATACTTTATTTTTCATTGTTTAAACTAGAACAAATATATATTAACTAAGCAAATATATACCCATCATATCTCCCATCTACTTTGTCAAATTTCATTCTTAATATTAAAACAACAGTTAACATGATAAATAATACACGCACAACAATATTTATCTTGTGTTTGTATTATTTTTTTATTTAAGACTTACTGTGAAGTTAAAAGTGCAGTAGACACACATAACAGTATCGCTATTGTCACTGTGTCATCGTTTTTAACCCATCCCGCTAATGACGCTATAAGATAACAAGCATAAAAAACGATACTCACTTTTAGGCTGAACTTCATAACCGTATCTGACGTGATAATCATCTTGACTGGCTGTGTTGAATTTTGATGTTTAATTTTCATATGATCATTCCTTTCATCTATTGTCACTATCACCAGTACAAAGACTTAAGCTACTTTTTCCTTTTAAATAGGAATACACCAACGATACCTGTCCATAAAAAGACGTATTGCCAAGATTTTCGTGCCAAGTACTGCGCCCAAACAGTTGGCACTTTATCAGACAAATATGCAACTATTAGCAGCAAACAAAATTCTAACGTCAGAAAAATATTTAACATGCCAAGCATAAATTGATACGACAACATATGGAACCGCTGCTGATCACTTAGCCCCATTAATACCAATAATAAAAGTAAAGCAACAACTATTGTGTATTGTACAAAAAGTAGTATTGTCTTTATCATTTTGATTCCTTTAACGTGATGATTGTGACTGTAAATTACTCACTACACAATATACACAAATTTATTCTAATTGCCCATACAAACAACATGAATGGTCACTTTTTGACATTGAATGGTTGAAATGCATTCAGGTTAACACAATGATCACCCACCAAGTAATCAGACTACTAACTAAATCCTACTTAATTTTAACAAATTCTTAAATCTCACCTCAAAAATCACAGTATTTGACAGCCTGAATTTTATTCTTATCACAAAAAGTGGTATCATTTTAAGAATAATGTCACGGAGGACACATGGACACACATCATAATAAAAAGATCGGTCTGTTTCAGCTCATCATGCTAGGTCTAGGATCACTTATCGGATCTGGTTGGCTATTTGGCGCTTGGGAAGCTTCAAAAATTGCCGGCCCGGCATCAATCATTTCTTGGGTAATTGGCGGGATCATCATTGGTACAATTGCTTACAATTATATTGAACTCGGAACAATGTTCCCACAATCAGGTGGGATGAGTAAATATGCGCAATATACGCACGGCTCGCTGCTTGGGTTTATTGCCTCTTGGGCCAATTGGATATCATTAATTACATTAATTCCTATCGAATCGGTTGCAGCTGTGCAATACATGAGTTCATGGCCTTGGTCATGGGCCAATTGGACAAATCACTTTATCTCAAATGGCTCAATTACCACAACTGGTTTACTCGTTGTATTTGCCTTTATTGTTATTTTTACACTACTCAATTACTGGTCTGTCGCACTACTCACTAACTTTACAAGCATCATTTCCATTTTCAAAATTGGTGTGCCTGTGTTGACGATTATCATGCTGACATTATCAGGATTTCACCCAGAAAATTATGGGACTAACCTGCACGAATTTATGCCATACGGCACGGCTCCCATTTTTGCCGCAACAACTGTATCAGGTATTATCTTTTCATTTAACGCCTTCCAAACAGTGATTAATATGGGTAGCGAAATTGAAAATTCTAAACGAAATATTGGACGTGGTATCGCCTACTCATTGATTATTAGCGGCATTTTATACATTTTATTGCAAAGTACTTTCATCACATCACTTAGTCCAACTATGCTTGCTAAGAATGGGTGGCATGGTGTTAATTTTGCTTCTCCTTTTGCTGATCTAGCTATCTTATTGGGTATTCATTGGTTATCAGTGTTACTCTACATGGACGCTTTCATCTCACCATTTGGTACTGGCGTATCGTTTGTCGCGTCTTCGAGTCGAACTTTGGCCGCAATGGTTTCAAACAATCATATCCCAAAATTCGTAGGTAAAATCAATCAACGTTACGGGACACCACGTATTGCTATGGTTGTCAATGCCATTTTAAGTATGCTCATGGTATCTATTTTTAGATCTTGGGGAACACTTGCCAGCGTTATTTCAACATCAACGCTAATTGCATATCTCACAGGGCCAGTAACCGCTGTTTCATTGCGCGAAATGGCACCAGAATTTACACGCCCCTTCCGCGGTAAGTTACTGAAATATATGGCGCCTTTATCTTTTGTACTCGCATCTCTGGCTACTTATTGGGCAATGTGGCCAACAACCGTAGAAGTTATCCTAGTCATTCTATTAGGCTTACCCTTTTATTTTTACTACGAATGGCGTAACGGCTTTAACAAAACGAAACGCGCTTTTCAAGGTAGTTTTTGGATGATTGGGTACTTAATTTTTATTTCCGTCATGTCCTATATCGGATCCAAAGAGTTTAATGGCCAAAATTGGATTCACTATCCGTTTGACTTTATTTTTATCATTGGTGGTTCCCTTCTCTTTTTCTACTGGGGAACGGTTAGTTCGGTCATGACGAAATATTTCAAACAAGCACAACGCGTTAACGCAAAAGTTAAAAAATGACTATCTTAGTATATATTACAAGGTAAAGCATATCGGCATTATACAACGCTAAGTCGTTCTGACTATCAAAAAGACTTGACCCTATGACAGGGTCAAGTCTTTTTTAGCGTAACGTATATCACCAACTCATGTACAAAAGCAATGTTTTTTTACTGAATAATCCACAATCAAATCACGATTAACTTTACACATACTGATTGAATTTTTATTTGTGAATGTTTTACTTTTCAACGCGACTCTTGTATAATAATAATTTGTGATTAAAAAAACAATATTACTAGGGGAAAATCATGACAAAAACAAGACATAAGCAACATATTATTGTTGCATTTACCATAGGCATCACAGCACTCGGCCTAACTTCTTGCATTAATGCAGCAACCATTCCTACCAGTTTGCAAAAAAATTCACGAGAGGTGGCGAACGCTTCACAAGGATTTGCTGCTGGCACAACAGGTGGTAGCAAAGCTGATGCTGCACATACTTACCAAGTAACTAATCGTATCGAATTACTTAATGCATTAGGTAATGAAACAAATAAGACAAATAAAATCATTTATGTTTCTGGTACGATAAATATGAACGTTGATAATAATAGCAAAGCTTTAACAGCTAATAACTACGCCAACGGCACAGGTTATAATCTAGCTGCTTATCTAAAAGCCTATGATCCCAGTACTTATGGTAAAAAATTACCTACTGGATCACAGGAAACGGCGCGCAATAAAGCCCAAAAAAATCAAGCTAAGCAAGTCCAATACAAGATACCGTCCAACACAACAATTATTGGTAATAGCAATGCTAAAATTACAGGCGGTAATATGATCATTAATAGTCAAAATGTCATTGTCCGTAACATCATATTTGAAAATGCTTATGATTTTTTTCCACAATGGGACCCAACTGATGGCACGAGTGGTAACTGGAATTCACAATACGATAATTTAACCGTCACTGGTGGATCACATGTCTGGTTGGATCACAATCGTTTTTTTGACGGTACACAAACTGACAATCAAAACGGGTCATACTACGGTCGTGAATACCAACACCATGACGGTTTAGTGGATATTGTAAATGGCGCTACTAACGTTACCCTTTCATATAATGCACTGCAAAATCATGATAAATCAATGAATATTGGTAATAGTGATAGTAAAACCACTGATGCAGGTAAGCTACGTGTAACAATGCATCATAATCGCTTTGACAATTTAGTTCAGCGCCAACCGCGTGTCCGGTTTGGACAAGTTCACATGTATAATAACTACTATTCAGCAACCAACACGTCGATTTACAAATTCATGTACGCTTTTGGTGTTGGTAAACAGTCTCAAATTTATGCACAAAATAATATTTTTGATATACCAAACCTCGCAACTAAAAACATTGCAAAAGTATTTGGCGGATCCAATTTCACGGATAGTGGCACTTTGTTGAATGGTCAAAAGGTAACCGGCATAGCAACAAGCAATAAACTAAGCCCTGCATCTTGGACACCACAATACAAAAACATGTTGCAAGACCCTGCCGCTGCTAAAACGGCAGTCATAAGTAGCGCCGGCCCAACGTTAAAATAATAGCATAACCAAAAAATGTATCCTAGAAATCCTATATTAGTAAAAAATTAAATCTTTTTATAACGCGTGATTAATTATAATCACGCGTTTTTTTGGCTATAATAGACCATTTATATTTCAATAATGTGTTAGTGTAGCACCGTAATAATACGGCATATTTATCGCGATGGATACCTTTGAAACGAGGTGAGTTTTTCGAACTCGAATCGATAAGTCTATTACTCAATAAATAGCGTACTATTATTAGTCAGTTGAAAACACACTCCCCCTTTCTTTTCCCATTCTAATGACACTTTTCCCTATTTTTATTGATATCATTGTAAGCGCTTTCTAAATCAATTAAACTAGATATGTTGATTGGCCATCACAAAAAAAGAAAAGAAGGATGGTTCATGGTTTCAAGTATTGCTACAAACAAAAATACATTTAATTTCAAAGCCTCAATATTAAGCATTTCCTTGGTTTTTGGTATGGGTGCTTCTATATCAGCTGTTTTACCTGCTATTCAAAAAACACTACCAGATGTGAGTGAAACTGGCATCAACTTGATTGCAACGATTCCACAAGCTGGGGTAATTGTTTTTCTACTACTATCAAACTTTTTTGTTAAATTTATTGGCATCAAAAAAACAATTCTAACCGGTTTACTGATGATGGGAATATCTGGTATTATACCAATGTTTTCTGAATCGTATTTTCTTATTTTGGTTTCCCGTTTTATTTTTGGGGCCGGCATAGGTATTTTTAACGCATTGGCAATAACAATCATCAATTTAAATTTTTCGGGTAAAGAAGAATCTAAATTGCTCGGTTTTAGAGGATCAATGGAGGGCATTGGCGCAACTATTGCAAGTCTCTTAGTCGGTGCATTGGTTGTATTAGGATGGCATGCAGTATTTGCTGTTTATCTACTCGTCTTCATAATTGCCATATATTTTTGGAAATTTGGACCTGATATTGCCATTTCTGATAACCAATCAAGCAAAGAATTACATTCAGAGAATAGTGGTACTCAAAAAATCAATTTCAAAGTTTGGATTTTAGGTCTACTCTTAGTATTGCTAGTCATGGTGCAAATTGTGGTTATTATTCAAATTCCAAGAATTTTGCTTGAACGACATATCACTACTGCAAGCGTTGCTAGTCTAATCGTTGCGTTAAATACTTTTGCAGGTATGTTTGGCGGCATTTTATTCGGTGACGCTTATACCAAATTAGGTAAAACCGCATTCTCAACATTCTTGATTGGAGATGCCATAGGACTCATAATTTTGTCTTCTGCGACTCATTTGATCACAGCTATTATTGGTACCATTATGGTTGGTATTTTTGGATCATTCATGTGTATTGCGGCCTTCAATTTGATGACCAATGTCACAAGACCCTCTGCACGGGCAAATGCTAATACGATTCTTCTGCTTGGATGTAATGTGGGATCATTTACTGCACCATTTGGAATTAAATTGATGCAAGAACTCTTATCAACAAATGTTGCCTCGCCACTTGTTGGTTTTGCAATGACTTTGTTTATTGTAGCTATTTTATTTTTTGTGATAAGAAATGTTTTTTATACTAACAAATAGTTCAGTTTCAGTTAACAGTTAAAGGAGAAAAATTATGTCAAACATTGTCCAAGGTGAGAATTACCGGTTCACTATTATAACTGATAAACTCATTCGCATGGAATATTCAAAAGATAATCATTTTGAGGATCGTAAAACGCAATTTGCTCAAAATCGTGATTTTGGAGAAGTGAATTATCAGACTTTTGATAATCGCAATGGTCAGTTACTAGAAATTGAAACTGACTATCTCCACCTTTATTATGCTGGTGGTGAATTTGATGCATCAAATCTATTTATCGATGTTAAGTATCAGTATACATTACATGATGCCAAATGGTATTATGGTGAACCAGTCCATAATCTTGGTGGTACAGCCAAAACGCTTGATCTTACTGATGGTCGTATGCCACTTCAGGATGGTATTATGTCTGATTGGGGTTTCTCATTTATTGATGATGTTGATTCGTTTGTCATTGATATCAATAATGATTTCGTGTTACGTCATCAACAAGAGGCCGATGGTTACTTTTTTGCTTATGGTAGAGACTATAAAACAGCATTACAAGATTTCTATCACTTGAGCGGAAAAACACCAATATTACCACGTTATGCCTTAAGTAATTGGTGGAGTCGTTATTATAAGTACAGTCAACAGGAATATATAGAATTGATGGACAAATTCGAAGATAATCATATTCCAATCGCTGTATCCGTAATCGATATGGATTGGCATCGTTATGATGATTTTCCTAAACGTTTTGGATCTGGATGGACTGGTTATTCATGGAATAAGAAGCTTTTCCCCAATCCTCAACAATTTTTAAAAGCGTTAAAGTCTCGTGGTAAAAAAATCACATTAAACTTACATCCGGCGGGTGGCATACGTGCCTTTGAAGACGCGTATCCGGCAGTTGCTAAACGACTGAATCTTGATACAACAAAGGAAGAACCAGCTGTTTTTGATTTTGATAATTCTCAGTTTAGAGAATCATACTTTAAAGATGTTCATAATCCAATGGAAGACGAAGGTGTTGATTTTTGGTGGATTGATTGGCAACAAGGAACAAGTCGGGCCAAAAATAAAGTCGAGCCCTTATGGTCTTTGAATCACTACCACTATTTAAATCATGCCAATAGACATGATGGTGATGGCATCATTCTTTCAAGATATGCTGGACCTGGGTCTCATCGTTACCCTATCGGTTTTTCTGGAGATACTTTTATCACCTGGTCTGCTTTAAAATTCCAACCAGAATTTACAAGCACTGCCTCTAACATTGGTTACACTTGGTGGAGCCATGATATAGGTGGCCACATGAAAGGTGCTTACGATCCAGTCCTATCCTTAAGATGGCTACAATTAGGTGTTTTCAGTCCAATAAACAGACTACATTCATCTGATAATCCTTTTTCCGGTAAGGAGCCTTGGCGTTACCCATTAAATGTTCAAACATATATGACAGAATTTTTGCAATTACGCGCTAAATTATTGCCATACTTAGATTCCGCAAATATTTTGACACACACCGAAGGGAAACCACTAGTAGAACCTCTTTATTATGAGCATCCTAATAATGAAGAAGCATATACATTTAAAAATCAATATTATTTTGGATCGGAATTAATGGTTGCCCCTATTACTGACCCACAAGATGCTGATACACAGTTGGGATTTGTGGATGTTTGGTTGCCAGAAGGCGAATGGATGGATATTTTTACAGAAATGGTCTATCAGGGCAACTCACATGCAGATGAAGAAAAGTTATTGCCATCAACAATTATGGAAGGACAATTTATTAATGGGGAGGCTCAGGTTCGTGTTGGTCGGCCAATTAACCAAATGCCAGTTTTCGCTAAATTAGGGGCAATCGTACCAATGACGCCTGATTACATGGCTAACC
The DNA here is from genome assembly GCF_000092505.1 of Leuconostoc kimchii IMSNU 11154. NCBI lineage: Bacteria > Bacillati > Bacillota > Bacilli > Lactobacillales > Lactobacillaceae > Leuconostoc > Leuconostoc kimchii. Next base: position 1,201,193 of record NC_014136.1, on the reverse strand, counting down.
CCGAAACACTTCCTGAAACAATTGATGTTCATGTTTATGGCAATAAAAAAAATTCTTATACACTATTTGAACATCAAGGGCAAAAGATTGCTTCAATAGTGTTAAACATAACAAATGGTGAACTAACAACGACTAAAAAAGATCCAGAAGGTATTCTACCTTCTAAAAGATCTTACAATTTGATAAAACATGGTTTTCACACAGAATCTCAAAAAGATCGCGCTTTAAATGATTTAGTTAATAAGTTACAATTTGCCCAGATATCTTATGAAATTAAACGTGAAGTATTAAAAAAGGCTGAAAAAGCGGTTGAAAACCCAATTAAGATGGCCGAGTTTGCTCAAACTTTACAAAATAAAAGCCTTCAGGCTATGATTTTAGAATTTGTTTATTTGTTACAATAGATAATAAAGAGGCTAAACATAGTTATGGACTTTTCTTTATCACTTAAACAACATTATGATGATTTGACATATAGTGAGCGCGATGTTGTTTCATATTTATATAACAATATTTCTGAGAGTCACAAAATGGGCATTATGGATGTCGCTGCAGCCACACTCGTATCAAAGTCTACAGTATTTCGCCTAAGTCAGAAATTAGGTTATTCAGGTTTTTCTGAAATGAAAAAATCCCTTCAGACGCTAGACGTTCAACAGCAAAACACAAGTCGTCATGCCAATTGGATAGAAGAGATACGTGATGAAGAAGACAATTTTTTAAGGTATTTGGAAACAGTAAACTTTGACGTACTAACAACTATCGTTAATCAATCTCGAAAAATTTATCTTTATGCAACTGGTACGACTCAGCAATCTTATTTACAAATATTTTATAGTCAGCTCCTATTATTAAATTTACCTGTTAACCTAATTTTTGGACAATCGAGCCTCGAAGCAGTTTTACCAGTGATCCATTCAAATGACGTCATTATTGTTGTTTCTTACGGCGGTGAGACTGATCACATCAAAAAACCGTTGAGATTAATTGCTGCTTCCGGTGCTGTCATTATTTCTATTACAAGTTTTGGCAAAAATTTTCTCGTCAAACATGCCCAGTATTCTCTGTTTTATGAAGGGACTACCTTAAATAATTATGATGTGTCAATGATACAATTGGCACAAATACTTGATTTTTTTGTTCGCAAGTTACAAGTTAATTGAATCATGCCATATTAAAGCGAAACGCTGTATTTTTTCTAAATTCGCTACTCACAGTTAAACCGATCAATTAGACAAAACATCTGTCTAATTAATCGGTTTTTTGTGGATGAATAAATCACATGAATTGAAGTTAGTCCCCTAATAGCAGCATGATTTAACAATATGATTACAATTCCCCATGTTGCTTCCCAACAACAACATGTGCCACATGTTGTTTGGTAGAATCAATCACATTCAAAATATGTGGGTCGTTTAATTGGTATAAACTTTTTTTGCCTACTTTTTCTGAACTCACTAATTGATGCTCTTTTAAAATAGCTAATTGATGAGACACTTGTGGTTGTGTAATTTGAAGTTGCTGCACAATGTCATTAACACTTAGTTGCTTATTTTCAAGTAACACTAAAATATTCAACCGCGTTGGATTACTCAATAATTTAAAAATACGTTCCATTTCATTTTGATACCGTGCATCGTTATTTGTTTCCATTATATGTTGACTCCTTCATATGTTAATGATAACATATGTTTATACTGATATATATTAAGTATATCATGAACAGGAGAAAGAATATGCCCGACCTATCACTCGTAACAATGTTATTCATTGGCGTTAATTTAGATTTTTTTGTTATTTTATTATTTTTATTACAAAAATATCGTTTCAGAGATAATTTCATCGGCTATGAATTAGGCATGCTCATTGTTTTTGCCATCAGTGCCCTTGCTGGTCAGCTAATCCAGACTGTGATTCCTACATGGGCTATTGGCTTTCTTGGTTTATTACCAATTTATATGGGCATCAAAGGTGAGAATGAGGATGAAGACGACCAGTCAAAATCAGCATCTCACAGAGGCATTATTGCAGTTTTGACCATGTACTTGGCCAGTTGTGGTGCTGATAACATTGCTGTCTACGTCCCAGTCTTAGCCACAATGACGACGACTGCTATTTTAATCACGATGGTTTATTTTATTGTCTTGACCGCTGTATCATTAACATTAGCTTCCTTCTTTGGTCAAATCCCAATCATAAAACGTATTTTTGAACGTTGGGGATCACCACTAAGCCGCCTCATTTATATTTTAATTGGCCTATTTGTCATGTTCGATACAGGGTTGATTCAATTTATTATCAACTTATTTTGATTAATCAAAATACTCACTTAGCCAGATTATAATAATTAATTTCAAAAAACCTATTGACAACTCATCAAATCCTTAGTATCCTTAATCTATAAATAACTCGGAGATAACATATGCAAAAAGTGATAGCACAACTTAACAATGCCTGGTGGCGTCGGTAAAGTCAGCTTTTCGGTAACGGATGAAGCTGATGTTTAAAACATTTGTTTTATCCATACCGACGCATTTTGTGTAGCAATCGAGTCTGTGTGGGAATTATGCCATATGGACTTTTCTTTTGACCTTGGAAAGCCTTGTATGGCAGTCCAAGGTCAATTTTTATTTTAGGGAAATTTCGGAGAAAAATGATGAACAAACGTCTTATATCTACCATCGCCATTATTGTTGGCTTTCTAGCAGTTGCCTTTATTGTAACAGGTAAACCAACCCAGCAAACAAAAAACAAAGATTACGTGCCAACAGTTGGTATACTACAACTCGTGACACACCCTGCACTTGATGAAATTCATCGCGGTATCGTAGCTGGTTTAAAAACACAGGGTTATTCGGGTAAAAAAATTAAAATTGATTACCAAAATGCCCAAGCTAATCAAGCTAACCTGAAGACAATGTCACAAAAATTTACTAACGAAAATGCTGATTTGACACTTGGTATTGCAACACCAGCTGCCTTATCTTTGGCTAAAACCGCTGATGGTAACAGCCCAGTTATTTTAGCTGGTATCACTGATCCAGCTGGTTCTGGATTAGTTAAGAGCGCCCAGCGTCCCGGTGCTAATATCACTGGCACATCTGGTGATTCACCTTTAGAACAGCATCTCAATGTTATCAAACAAGTCGTGCCCAACGCTAAAAAACTGGGTATCATTTATACCACATCTGATCATGGTGGCGAATATAATGCCAAGAAAATGGCACAACTGGCTAAAACAGCTGGCTACGATGTGCACATGTATACAATTTCGACAACAAATGATATGCAGCAAGTAGCTGAAACAATGGCTAGTCAAGTTGATGTCGTGTATGCACCACAAGATAACGGTGTGGCCAGTGCCATGAAAACCCTCATTAGTATTACTAATAAAGATAATATCCCTGTCATTCCGGCTGTGAATACAATGGTCAAAGATGGCGGTGTGGCAACAATTTCAGTCAGTCAATATGATATTGGTTATCAAGCAGGCATTATGGCAGGTCAAGTTTTAAAAGGCAAAGATACAGCTACTTATCCCGTCAAAACAATTACCAAGGGTGATGTCGTTGTTAACCTCAAACAAGCCAAACTACTTGGCTTAAAATTACCAGCAGACATGATAAAAACAGCAGAAACTAAAGGTGAGGTGTTCAAATGAGTATTATTGTATCTAGTATCGGACAAGGCCTCCTATGGGCTGTACTTGGAGTTGCCCTATTTCTCACATTTAGAATTTTAAATTTCCCTGATATGACTGTTGAAGGTTCTTTTCCCTTAGGTGCGGCCACCGCAGTTGCTATGATTTCTCATGGCATCGATCCCTATTTAGCAACACTCGCAGCTTTTGTTGTCGGGGCAATTGCTGGTCTAGTAACTGGGTTACTCTACACGAAAGGCAAGATTCCAATCCTATTGGCTGGTATACTCGTCATGACTGCTGCGCTGTCTATTAATCTCAGGATTATGGGGTCAGCCAACATCTCATTACTTAATCAGAAATCAATTTTTTCATCCCCATTACTACAGCATTTACCCAAAAACTTTGATTCTGTCTTTGTTGGCTTTATCATCATCACAATCATCACATTGGTACTCATATTTTTCTTACAAACAGAACTCGGTCAATCGTTCATTGCTACTGGTGATAATGCGAACATGGCACAATCCATTGGGATAAAAACAGATCGTATGACAATCATGGGTTTGATGCTATCTAACGGCTTAATTGCATTTGGTGGCGCAGTCATTGCCCAAAATAATGGTTACGCCGACATCAACATGGGTATTGGTATTATTGTCATTGCGTTGGCATCAATTATTATTGGCGAAGTCGCTTTCGGTGACTTATCACTTAATGGTCGTCTGGTTGCTGTTATTGTTGGTTCAATTCTATACCGTCTTGTGTTGTTAGCCGTACTCAGTCTTGGTTTTTCAACAAACGATTTGAATTTGATTTCAGCAATTGTGCTGGCTGTCGCTATGATGCTTCCACAATTACGCAAGGCACTAAAGCTCGATACAGTAATCAAGAAAGGTGTGGCTACACATGACTGAACCTGTTTTCTCACTTAAAGATATTATTGTCACTGTCGGTGACAACATCCAAATCTTAAAATCACTCAATCTTGATATCTATGAGGGTGACTTTATTACCGTTCTTGGTACCAATGGCGCTGGTAAATCGACTTTATTCAACACCATTGCTGGTAATTTATCGATTGACTCTGGACAATTGCTACACCATGGTCATAGTATTGCGCATGACTCTGCTGTAACGCGTACCAATTATATCGCACGTGTATTTCAAGATCCAAAAATGGGCACTGCACCGCGCATGACTGTTGCCGAAAACTTACTACTTGCTGAAAAACGTGGTCAAAAACGGACATTGCGTAATCGTGGTTTGACTAAAGAAAAGTTAAATGAATATGCCAAAATCACACAAGTGATGGGCAATAATTTAGACACACGTTTGAATACAGCAACTGGTAATTTATCAGGTGGTCAACGTCAAGCGCTTAGTTTCCTTATGGCAACTCGTGTGAAGCCTGAATTATTACTCTTAGATGAACACACAGCAGCACTGGATCCCAAAACTTCTGAACAATTGATGCTAGCAACGAACGAGCAAGTAACTAAAAATCAATTAACAGCCCTCATGATTACCCATAATTTAGCCGACGCATTGAAATATGGTAACCGACTCATTATTCTCAATGCTGGTGATATTGTGCTTGATGTGCGTGGTCAGAATAAATCAGACTTGAATGAAGCAGACATTCTCAAATATTTTATTGCTTAATCGACATAAAGGGCATCGTAATGTTTCACGTGAAACATTACGATGCCCTTTATTTTAATTTAAATATGTGTATAATCTAATTAAAGACACATTTTATACTAACGAGGTAAAACATGAGGAAAATTGGTGTTATAGGTATTGGACATGTTGGCGCAACGGTCGCCCATATTATTATTGCGCAAGGTTTAGCTGATGAATTAGTTTTAGTAGACAAAAATTCAGATAAAGTAGCAGCAGACGCTCTAGATTTTCGTGACGCTGCTAGTCTACTTAGTACGCACGCAACTATTCATACCGGCACGGCTGCTGACTTAACTGACGCAGACCTTGTTATTTCGGCTCTTGGTCATATTGATTTGATCAAACCAGGCGGTGACCGTTTTACTGAGCTTAAAGCAAATACACCTGAAGTACAACAAGTTGGCGCTGATTTGAAAAAAGCAGGCTTCAATGGTGTACTGATTGTGATTTCCAATCCCGTTGATGTTATTACAGGTATTTATCAAAAAGCAACCGGATTGCCTACTAATCAAGTATTTGGTACTGGCACTTATCTTGACACAGCACGCCTCAAACGTGTTCTGGGCGAAACGTTACACGTTGATCCTCGTAGTGTGCAAGGTTATATGTTAGGTGAACACGGTGACTCACAATTTGCCGCTTGGTCAACCGTAAAGATTCTAGGTCAAGACATTCAATCCTTAATTGCGCAACACCATTTAGACCTTGATAAAATTGCTAACGATGCCAGAGTTGGTGGTTTTACTGTTTTTAATGGTAAAAAATATACTAATTTTGCCATTGCACATGCTGCTGTGTCCTTGGCACAACTTGTCTTATCTGATGCACGTAACGAAGCGATTGTGTCTCACTATGATGACAAGTTCAAAAGTTATATCTCAACGCCAGCTATCATTGGACGCGCTGGTGTTGTACAGACATTTGACTTGCCTCTGACTCCAGATGAAGAAATCGCATTACAACAGTCTGCTGATGCCATTGTTCAAAAAACAGCGGATTATTTGTAATTATTATCTAAGTTACTCAATATATGTCTCCCACTACTTTCAACAACCATCACATGACTCATTAAAATAAACAATGCCATATACGTCAAAAATAACGTTAACTTACGAAGTTTATGGCATTGTTTTTATGCCCTAATATAATGACTTACCTATTTCCCCTCCCAACTAACTAACGTTACTTTTCCGATCATATGCCCTGACTCGACATCAGCATGCGCTTTTTTCATATTATCAGCGTTGATTGGATAGTAAGTTTTTGTTGCAATGGGTTGTATTTTTTCCTCCTCATACAACGTTGCCAAATGCCTTAAAATGTTGTGCTGACTAATCATATTCTCAGTTTGGTAATACGATTTACTATACATCCATTACCAACTGAAAGTCACCCGCTTTTTAGTCAATTTTTGAAGATCAATTAATCGATGATTTTCTGTCGTAGCAACAACCTGCCCATCTGGCTTGATTAATTCAGCAATTTCAAACCAGTGTGCATCTAAATTATTCAAATTTAAAATATAGTCAACATATTGATGACCAGTTTTATGAACTTGCGTGATCAAATCTTCATAATGATCAACAACATCACTTGCACCTAACTTTTTAACCCACGCCACTGATTCTGATTTTGAAGCAGTAGCTATGACAGTTAACCCAGCTAATTTTGCAAGCTGAATGGCTATAGAACCAACACCACCAGAACCATTGATAATTAAAATTATTTTTTGAGTATTGTCCCCAGACCAATTAATATTAAGCTTTTCAAATAAAGATTCGTAGGCAGTTAACCCTACTAACGGTATCGCTGCTGCCTGTGAATCGTCTAAATTATGAGGTGCTAAACTGGCAACTCTTTCATCTACCAATTGCTGTTGTGCGTTACTCCCTGACCTTGTAAAATCCCCTGCGTACCATACGCGATCACCGATATTAAAAAGTGATACGTTATCACCTTTTGCAATAACTGTCCCGACAGCATCCCAGCCAATAATTTTTGGTTTGACTAACTTATTTTTTCGACCACCTTTACGCACAAATGTGTCAACAGGATTAACTGCTACACCCGCAACTTCAACAAGAATGTCATGCCCGCTGACTTCTGGTGTATCAATTAACACGTCTTCAAAACTATTGTTATCGGTAATCGGTAAGTGACGATAAAAGCCAACCGCCTTTACTTGTTTTATCATTTTCTTGCCTCCTAACAAGACTAATGATACCCCCTTTTTTTAAATTGTTAAGACGTGAATTTAATGACACTAAGTGCCTGAATATAGACTAGGTGTCTTTTAATTCACCTGATTTTTCTACCTGATACATGCTATGATAAGGTCAGTAAAAATTAAAGGTGGTCTGAAAATGAAAGAAATTTACGATTGTGACTTAGGTTGCCCAGTTCAGAACACACTACAATTCATATCTGGAAAATGGAAAAGTGTTATACTTTATCATATTTTTAAAAATGATGTTTTGAGATTCTCAGAATTACAAGCAAAGCTACCTTATGTTTCGAAAAGAATGCTTGCAAAACAACTATCAGAATTGGAAGCAGATGGTATATTGGACAAACGCGTTTATCCAGTCATTCCGGTGAAAACGGAATATCGGGTTACTAAATTAGGTAGTAGCCTCTATCCTGTTATTGAAGCGATGGCAATTTGGGGAACCCACTACACTCAAATGGTTAAGTAAGTATTTTTGATCAAAATAATTAGCGTCATTTTTTAAGCGTTCAAATCAAAATAAAAAGCCAAAAACCGGTACAATAATGGTTTTTGGCTTTAAAATTATAAATTATTGCATCGCGATTACAGTAACGCGCAACCTCTCTTTCTCCATATTCCAATAGTAATTCCATAAAGACGAAAATAACGTGCAACCTCAAAAATGCAATATACTCTGAAAATAATTTTCAGAGTATATCACATTTAGTAGTTTCAATTCAAATTTTTTTATGTTCAGTATTAGCATCAAAAAATAATATGGTAGTAAAACTTACACCATCTTATTACGATATCGATTCATAGTAAAAAGTATCTGCCGAAATATTAATATACTTATGATATTCTAATGAACTTGAAGAAACACTGGAAAGAACATATTCGTCATTAATCACAATACTTCTGCCTAACCAGTAAGATTTATCCAGTATGATTCGAGATTGATGTTCATTAATAAATGAAACTTCCACATCTTTCGGATCTCGAAATAAACCAGTCCCAATAGCTTTAAGTGTCCAAAACTTATAATAAAGGTTCTTTGGATCACCTGATAAATGTAATAGTTCTTTTTCTTTTGACGAACAGAAAATGTCAATCGTATCAGTAGTATAGCCGACTAATTTCTCAATATCTACACCCACCGGATCATTTTCAACAATACAGACTAGCCAATTGCCACAGTGAGATATATTGAAGAATACATTTGAATGTGATAACAACTCTGGTTTCCCATATTTATTAAACTCAAATACCAACTGGGATACAGGGATAGTTAAGAAATTAGAAATAGCGTATTCCATTAATTTTTGTGATAGAAGTGATCTAATTTTATCATCTTTTTTAAATAAATGACTAATAACATTTCTCCTATTTTCATTCACACTATCTAGTAAATCCTGATAACGTAGGTATTCAACATAAAAATCTATTTCACATACATAAATCAATATTAATGTCCTTTTTTAAATTGCATCGAAAATAAAATGCCCAGAAATGAAAATATGGCGGCACATAGCATAGCTGATCTAAAGCCACTTGTAAACTGTTGTGCTGAAACAGTGCTACCAAATTTATAAAAAACAATTACTGTTATAGTTGTACCGACAGCACCGCCTAGCAACCGAAACACATTATAAATACCTGATGCTTTACCTAAAGAAGTAGGATCAACTGATCCTAAAACGGCCTTTTGTAATGCTGGACCAGCCATAGATAAGCCTGCACCGGCAATAATTAACGGAATTACCATTATTGCATAAGAACTTTGCTGATTCACAAACAGCATAATAAACAAGTAACCAGTTCCTTGTAAAATTAACCCTAAGGTAGCAATTAACTTTGTACCAAACTGATCTACTGCCTTTCCTGCAAACGGTGTAACAATAAACAAAGTTCCCGTCCATGGCAGAATTTTGAGGCCAGCTTGTAATGAATTTGCACCATCAACTACTTGTAAAAACTGTGGTAGAAAAAATACAACACCATACATCGCAGCGTATAAGAGAAAGGTAGCAATATTACCTCCGGTAAAGGTCGTAGATTGAAAATAGTTTAATGGAACCATTGGACTATTTTCCTTTTTTTGCCGTAACACAAACCAAACACCGACAAATATACTGACTATTCCTATCACAATAGTTGATATGTTTAATTTTGGTGAGTTCATTTCTGATAACGAAAAAATAATACCCGCCAATGCAACAATAATCAAAATGGAATCTAGTGGATTAATCTTATCACTATTTCCTGTACTTTCAGGTAACATTTTGTGTGATAAAAAGATCGCGATAATTCCGATTGGTACATTAATCCAAAAAATCCATTGCCACGCTAGTTTTGCAACAATGAGACCTCCTAATGACGGACCAACTATTAATGCTAGTCCGCCAATTCCGCCCCAAATCCCCAAAGCTTTTCCACGTTCTGTGACCGGTAATGAATTTGTCAAAATGGCCATAGACATAGGGGTCATGACAGAAGCTCCTACTCCTTGAATTATGCGCGCAACAATAAGAAACGAAATATTGTTTGATAAAGCACAAAGTATCGATCCAATAGTAAAAGTTAAAATACCAATATTATATATCTTACGTCGACCAATTTTTTCTCCTAATGCAACACCAACCAGCAAAACTGCAGCGATTGTAATATTATATGCATTCAAAGCCCATTGAAGTGTGCCAACTGAAATTTGAAAATCATTCTTAATAGCTGTGGACGCAGTAGTCACAATCATAGAATCCATCATAGACATAAAAAATCCTAATGACGTCAAAGTTAGTATCCAAGTGGGGTTTATTTTTTTATTTATCATTGTTCATATTCCTTTTCACTAAATCCTAGTTTAATTGCAACTACATAGGTTATTGTTTGTTCAGGTGATTTTTCTACCGCAGACATGATCATTTCACCCAAATTATGCGCCCTAATTTCTGACACTATTTTTACTGACGTATTTGTTTTCATTAATACACTCCTATAATGTTAAAATAGTTCAATAAACATTGAACTATTTTAACATTAACATAATAACCAACGTATGACAAGAAAAAAAACGCCTAACGGCGTTTTTTCAGATAGTTATTATTATCTTATCTGTATATGATACTCTCTAAATATTGTCGTAAAAATGATTAACATACTTCTCAAATGTCTCTTGATTTAGAGTAACATACTTTTCTCTTGCTTCCTTACGAGCAGTTATTAGTCCAGCAGATTGCAATAACTTAAAATGGTATGATCCCGAAGTTTTACTAATATTTATCGCTTTGCCCACTTCTCCACATGCTACTTCGTGTTCTGTATGTTTTAAATACTGAATAATTTGCAATCGTACAGGATCTGCCAATGCTTTAAAAACCATCACTTGTGTTGTTTCAATTTGATTTAATCCATCTATTTTTAACATAATTTTATTATACTAAACTTCATTCACTTGTTTCAATTAATCAGTTTTATGCTATACCTCAAAAAAGGAACACACTTTTATATTGAGTATCAAAAAAAGCCATATTTTTAAAAATTAACAAAAATATGACTTTTAAGCCATTAGTTTAGAATAGTTTTTCAACAACTAAGCTGCCTTAATATAATTCACACCATCAGCCTTAGGCGCCCGTGTTTTACCAAAGAAGAATACCAGTACGATAATCGTGAAGACATACGGTGCAATTTGTAGCCATATAGATGGTATATTGTTCAATCCTGGTAATTGTGCACCAACCACTGCTAATGATTGTGACAATCCGAAGAAAAGTGAAGCAAATAGCGCCCCGATAGGATTCCAACGACCAAATATCATGGCCGCCATCGCCATAAATCCTTGTCCGACAATGGTACTAGCAGAATAGTTCAAGGAAATCGATTGTGCGACAACGGCACCACCAACACCACCCAGTAAACCAGAAATCATCACACCTGAATAACGTAACCGTGCCACGCTTAATCCAAGTGTGTCAGCTGCTTGTGGGTTTTCACCAACTGATCTTAGACGTAAACCAAATTTTGTTTTAAAAATAATATACCATGAAATAACTGCAACAAATATTGCCAACCATGCTGGTCCAGAAGTCTTTTCAAAAAACAATTGTCCCAAGAAAGGAATTTTTGACAAACCAGGTACAGATGTATAACCAAAATCCTGTGCAATTGGTGCCGTTTGGCCTTTACCGTAAAGCACTTTGATTAAGAAGACACCCAATGCTGGTGCCATTAAGTTAATTACTGTACCCGAAATAATATGATCAGCACGTAATGTGACTGTCGCAACTGCGTGCAGTAATGAAAACAATAGTCCGACAACGGCGCCGGCTAGTAATCCTAACCAAGGTGTTGCAGCGCCTAAAGTATCTGCAAATGTTAAGTTAAAAACAACTGATGCGAAAGCACCGATGCCCATAATGCCTTCCAAACCAACGTTAACAACGCCAGAACGTTCCGAAAAAGTACCACCAATTGACGTGAAAATTAACGGTGCGGAATAGACTAATGTACTAGAAATAATAAGTGCTAACATCGCCATTAATGACATATTTATTCACCGTCCTTCTGATTACTGCCGTTTGCCGAACCAATAGTGGCTTGTTTTTTAGCTTTAGTTGTTTGTGCGGCTTTTTCATCCATGGCTTTGATGCGTGCTTGCATGAGCTTAATCAAATAGCTGGCACCCACAAAGAAAATAATCGATGCCGTCACAATATCAACTAATTCAAATGGTACCCCAGAAGACATTGGCATGCCCAAACCACCAATTTTGAGCACCGATAAGATCACCGCAGCACCAAGAATACCGAGATAAGACCCGCCACCTAATAGCGCAACAGCCATACCATCAAAGCCAATGGACGGTGACCCATTTTGAGTGAAGAAATTCAAATAATTGCCTAGACCTTCAATTGTGCCGGCTAAACCAGCCAAACCACCGGAAATAGCCATGGCGACAACGGCATTGCGTTTAGCTGACATACCTGCGTACTTTGCAGCATCTGGGTTCAAGCCAACCGCACGAATCTCAAAACCAAGTGTCGTTTTTGTCATGATAAACCACACCACAACGATCATCATTAATGAAATGAAAATACCCGCCGAAATACTAGAACCTTGGGTTAAATCAGTTAACCATTTCATTTGCAAAGAGGCATTTGCACCCACTTGTTTTGTGGTCTCTGCAGATTCTTTAATGCCTTTAGACATCGTGTTTTGTAAAATATTATTACCTAAGAATAGTAAAATATAATTCATCATAATGGTGACGATCACTTCACTGGCACCAAATTGTGCCCGTAACCAACCTGGAATGGCACCTGCTAAGGCACCTAGTCCTGCACCTATAATCAGCGCGCTGGGAATCATGAGATAAGCCGGCATATTTGGGAAACTGAGGCTATACCAAATTGCACCAACCCAGCCAGCCAAGGCTTGACCAGATAACCCGATATTAAAGAAGCCAGCTGTTTGAGCCACTGTGAAACCTAGAGCTGTTAGAATTAGTGGCGTCATTTGCGTCAAAACACCACCAACATCTTGCATTGATCCAAAAGCTGAACCAAGTAGTGCCATATAACCCGCAATCGGATTATAACCAAATACCAACATAATGACGGCACCAATAATAAGGCCGAAAAGAACTGAAAATAGGGCAATTGAAAGCGAATTTTTTTGTGTTGTCATGAGGCGTTCACCGTTTCTTTAAGTGCTGCGCGTGCATCTGTCAAACTCATTCCTGTCATTAACAACCCTAATTCTTGTTTATTTGTATCTTTTGCATTAACAATACCAACAATTTGACCGGCATTAATCACAGCAATACGATCTGATAAGTTCAATATTTCATCTAACTCAAAGCTGACAACCAAGACTGCTTTGCCGGCATTTCGTTGCGCAATAAGACGTTGATGTATATATTCAACAGCACCAACATCTAATCCACGTGTGGGTTGGGCAGCAATGATAAGGTCATTATCACGATTGAGTTCACGTGCAATCACTGCTTTTTGCTGATTACCACCAGACATTGAGCCCGCAGTCACTTGGATACCAGCTGAACGCACATCAAATTCTTCAACTAACTTTTGAGCTAATTTATCCATTTCAGCTGGTTGTAGCACCCCAGCTTTTGACAGTGGTGTTTTGTAGTACGTTTGCAATGCTAAGTTTTCGGATAAAGTCATATCGACTTCCATGCCAAAACGTAAGCGATCTTCTGGGATATGCCCAACACCCGTTTCAGTAATTTGACGTGGTGTTTTATTCGTCATATCTTTACCATGTAACAGTACCGCCCCAGATTGCACTTTCGTTAGTCCAGTAATACCTTGGATTAATTCAGTTTGCCCATTACCATCAATTCCGGCAATACCGACAATCTCACCCGCTTGCACTTCTAAGGAGAAATCTTTGACAGCCGCAACGCCACGTGCATTTTGAACTTCAATCTTATCTATTTTTAGAATGGTTTTGCCGACTTCAGCTGTATCTTTAACTGTTTTAAAATGCACCTCACGACCGACCATCAGGTCAGCGAGTTCTTGGGATGATACACCAGCAACTGGGAAGGTCTCAATTGACTTGCCTGCACGAATAACCGTTACCGTATCCGCAGCAGCACGAATTTCATCGAGTTTATGTGTAATTAAAATAATTGATTTGCCTTCTTTGGCTAAATTGTGGAAAATTGTGATTAACTCATCGATTTCCTGTGGTGTCAACACAGCTGTTGGTTCATCAAATATCAAAATATCAGCGCCACGATATAGTGTTTTTAGGATCTCAACGCGCTGTTGTTGACCAACTGAAATATCTGAAATTTTAGCATAAGGGTCAACTTGTAAGCCATACTGTTCAGATAATTGTTTGATCTTTTGAGCTGCCGTTTTAGTATCCAAAGTCAAACCCTTGGTAATTTCTGACCCTAACATAATATTTTCTGTTACGATAAAAGCATCAATCAACATAAAGTGTTGATGCACCATACCAATCCCGAGTGCATCAGATTTTGATGGTGAGTCTACCGTCACTTTTTTGCCATTAATCAGGATTTCTCCTGATGTTGGCTGAAGTAAACCTGTTAGAATGTTCATTAATGTTGATTTTCCCGCACCGTTCTCACCAAGTAACGCGTGAATTTCACCTTGTTGGACTTGTAGGTTAATGTCATCATTGGCTGCAAAATCACCAAATTTTTTGATAATATGTTGCATTTCAATGACTGGTGTTGATTCGGTCATTATATTTTACCAAAGCGTGAACTATGCTATAATTCACGCAATTCTACTTTCTAAAATATTTTTAAAAATGCCACGAACACACGTGTTCGTGGCATTTCCGTTAAAGAATATTATATCATGTTTGTTGCGATCCTATTGTTTCAATTAATTTACTGGACAATTATTGGGGTTGTTGAAATTTTTAACAACATAACCTACTCGATTATTCATATATGTGACCTATGCGTCGTTTTTGAATTTATTTTGCCAAAATAGTAACGCTAAAATAATGGTCATTATCAAGAAAGGTACGGCTTTTTGGTACAACAATTTAAAGGCATGTCTCACATTATTCTGTGCCGTATTTTTTATGTTCCTTAATGCAACATTGATCTGATGATCGATTGTTCGATTTCCAGTATGCTTTTTAGGAATTTTTGCTGCGCCTTGACTTTTAATCCCCTCGTTAGATTTATCGATTAGATGTAATTTTATTTCTTCGGGAATGCTTAGCTTTGATACAGTTGATGATACATATCTTTCGGATTTAACCTGTGCATCACTCAAGTTTGAATATAAGCCAGTGACAAAAAGCGCAACTGCCAATACAATACCAAATTGTCGTAATACGCCTGTGACACTTTGGGATGAAGAAAGTAATTCACCAGTAAAATCAGAAGCAGCAATCACAGTTATAGGTCCGGTAATTAAACCATACCCAGAGCCTACAAGTGCCCCATACACGCACGAATATAATTGCTTATCTAAGCCATTGTACGTGTAGCCAATATATCCGATTAACATTAATCCAAATCCAAACGAAATCAAAATTTTAGGGCCAACCTTATTCAATGCAAAACCTGAAATTGGTGATGTTATAAAAATAAATAAGGTAATCGGGATTAGCATAAACGATGCATGTAACGCATCAAAGTTTTTGACATTCGTATAATACGTTGGCAAAATGACTGTAACAGCCACTAAAAATAGGTTACTTAGAATTATCACAACAGAGGCACCCATAAAATTCCTATTTTTAAAAAGTTGTAATGGTATCATCGGCTGGTCTGCTTTAAGTTCAACAAACAGAAAGGCGACAAGAAAAACAGCCGCACTTAACATAACTATCAATGAAATTGTAGATGTCCACCCCCAACTTCTGCCTTGTGTTAAAACAGTTGTTAAGCTTAATAGAAATAACACACTTAGGCTTGATCCCAAGATATCGAAATTGTGAATATCATTGTTCTTTTCACTAAAATTAAGTATTCGCCAGCCAATAATCAAGATTAAAGTAACAATTGGCAAATTCACAAAGAAAATCCAGCGCCAAGATAAATATTGTGTAAGAATACCACCAATTACTGGCCCTAACGCAGCAGCAAGCCCCTGAGTCACACCCAATAATGCAATAACCCCTGTTCTTTTATCAGTTTCTACTAATCTAATTCCCAGTATCATTGATAGTGGGAAAATTAATGCAGCGCCAATACTTTGAACTGCGCGACCAAACACCAATATTGCTATCCCATTTGATAATCCTGAAATCAACGATCCAATACCAAAACCTATAAAACCTAACATGATAACTTTATTCATACCAAACTTTTCAGCTACTCTTGTTAAAGGAATCGTCAAGGCGGCAAACAAAATTGTATAGATATTGAGAGCCCAAGATAAGTTGTTTAGTGGCGTAGAAAACGCCACACTAATCTCTGGGAGAGCGACATTCATGACTGTCGTATCAAGCATACATATAAATATGCCAAAAACAAAAATTGTCAGTTTTAACTTACTGTTATTCATCATCAATCACCTTTTCGTTATTAATAATGTTAATATTAACATTATTAATAACTTTGTCAAGGCTATTTTTAATGATGGGTGATCTTAAAAATAACACCTGCCGATGACGTACGCATTTAAATCACAAAAAAAGCAGCACGTTAATGCTACTTTTTAAATAATCGTACTTTTATTGTTGCGTTTTTACCTTCATTACTGTGAATACACACCATCAACTCTCTTGAGCTGAATTCATAGCATTCAACAGCATACGTGACAACTCTGGCACACTAACATTTTCTCTATCACATGCTAACCATTGACTCAACACATTCCAGAATCCGCCAATGCCATATCTTATTGCATACACAATATCTTGCTGATTTTTTGATGCAATCTGCCATGGTGCACCAACCGTCGGATATAGATCAGGCAGCACCTTGTTGCTTGTTTCCACAATGATCGAAAATAATCCTGCTTTCTGAAAAACAGATAATTCGTCAGCATACTGCGTCCAAAAATTGAAGAAAAAAATGACCAAATCTTCGAATTTTTCGAGACGACTTTGCTTCAATTCTACAATGTATTCATTAATCAAACTGGTGATATAAGTTGTCAAGATTTCTTCTTTAGATGCATAATAGCGATAAAAAGTTCTACGAGAAATACCTGCCTCATCACTCAATGCTGCTATAGTTATCATCCCCAGGTTCTGTTCTTCTTTTAATAATGTCAGCAAGGCACCCCTAATTCTACCCTTAGTCTGTACCGCTATTCTATTTTTCATGTTATTCTCCTTTGACTCTCGACACCATGAGACACACATTTTTAAAAATGCGTCACTAGTTAAAATAGTATTCACATCACGTTTCCTTCACTGTATTTAGCGTACACTATACACTGATGTCACACAAGTGACAAAAATTATGGCACTTATAAATTGTCAAAAAGGAGGAAATGAACAATGATATTCAAAAAGGCAGGGATTTTTCATGAGTAAAACAGGAAAAATATTAGGTTTTTCAGGTCTGATCATAGCCATGTTTATGGGCACGCTTGATAGCACAATTGTTAACATCGCCTTACCTAAACTGATGACCGAATTTAACACTAATTTATCTGGTGCGAGTTGGGTGGCAACAATTTATGCCTTAGCACTGGCGGTATTTATGATTTCGGCAACTAAACTCGCTGACAAATTTGGCCGTAAAAAGATCATGTTATTAGGATTGGCTTTCTTTACTTTATTTTCTGCAGCTTGTATGTACGCCAACTCGTTATCCATGTTACTCGTGTTTAGATTTTTCCAAGGCATTGGCGGGGCAATTATCACACCACTTGTGCTACCCATAGGAATTAATCTTTTGGGAAAACACAACATATCTAAGATTGCTGCCGTTGTTGGTGAGTTTACGGCCCTATCTGCTGCTAGTGGGCCTGCTGCCGGTGGTATGATTCTTGAATACACCTCATGGCATTGGATTTTTGGTTTAAATGTGCCAATTGGTGTGATTGCTTTCTTACTTGTACTCATCTTTACAAGGGAATCTTATGATGACACCTTAGTCGGCAAATTCGACATACTGGGTATGCTCATGTTAACACTGATCTTAGGTGGTTTGACATTTGGTCTATTAGAGGGCAGAGAATACGGCTGGACTTCAACCCTAATCTTATCAAGTTTTGGTGCCGGTATCGTTGGTCTCATCTTATTTATCTTTGTTGAACTCAAAGTGTCGTCCCCTATCGTTGAATTCAATCTATTCCGTGAGAAAACATTCACTGCCTCAAGCATTGTCTAT
This sequence comes from Leuconostoc kimchii IMSNU 11154, assembly GCF_000092505.1. Classification (NCBI taxonomy): domain Bacteria; kingdom Bacillati; phylum Bacillota; class Bacilli; order Lactobacillales; family Lactobacillaceae; genus Leuconostoc; species Leuconostoc kimchii. Next base: position 1,182,851 of record NC_014136.1, on the reverse strand, counting down.
TTGATCACTGGTTTTGCTTTGGTTGTCCCAAGTGTGATTTTTAATTATTATTTGCAAAACGTTTTAAACTATACTGCGCTGCATGCCGCATTAACAATTATCCCAGTATCTCTGGCAATCGTTGTCGCCATGCCATTAGGTACACGATTAGCCGATAAAATTGGTGCTCATCCGGTTAATTTTGTTGGTATACTGCTCATATCAGCGAGCTTTCTGACGCTATCATTAATCACCACAGATACTTCTCGAACAGTAATGATCGTATTCTTGATTATTAGTGGTGCCGGATTTGGTTTTTCCACTGTATCTTACGTATCCTCAGTTAAGCATTTACCACAAGCAAAAACCGGTACAGGATCTGGCATTGCTAATTCTGCACGTCAAATTGGTATGTGTTTAGGGATTGCCGTATTGGTGACCATACTCAATGCCAATGTTGCGACAGCTAAAAATGATATACGCGACACCGCGATTGCAGTTGTTAACAGCAAAAACATTTCTGACCATACGCGTCATGTCGCAACGACCGAAATTAAGACCCTCTTTTCAAAAGATGACAGTAAAAACACGGATTATGCGGCGAAACAAAAACAGCTCACGCATAAACTTAAAACGGCTGCTTCAGATCAAAGTCATCTTCCTATCCCTGCAGCAGATACAGATTATAGAAAGCTCTACGACGCCACACAAAAACTAAGTGCAGGTACAAATCAATTAACCGAAGCACTTCAAAAAACGCGTCATTTGACAGCTTCAAATGCACAAGTAACAACACTCATTGGCTCGCTCATAAATGGTAGCACCACGCTTGAACAGGGTCAAAACAAAACGGCAACCGCAGTTCAACTTTTAGCACAGAAAGATGAATTGCAAGACGCATTAAATCAAATTAAAACACAAAAAAATACACAAATGAGCCAAGCCTTTAGTAAGACCTATCTCATTTGTGCCCTGCTGTTAGTAATTTGTTCGCCTATTGCTTTATTTTCAGATAGGCGTGTGACGGATTAATCGCATGAACATGACATAAAACCCGATAACTTAGACGTCTACGGCGTTTAAGTTATCGGGTTTTATTATTTTAAGTATGTGCCTTGATATTGTTGATGATGGCATATGCCCATAAGATCACTCTTTTGCCAGTGTAAAAAGAAAACAAGATGAAGAGACTATCTACGATTGCAATGACCCACCATATGTCTGATTTTAGCATGGGTAATAAAATCAGCGCAAAAACAATGGCTGTCATTAAAAAGCCCAAAGAAACGAGCCACACAACCACAGATAGCCAAAATTTAAAGCCAAAGGGCCTTTTATCATCCACATCAAATAGCTCATCAGCAAATATGACAATCATTCCCAATAAATCAATCACGTCAACTCAATCCACCCATTTTTCTTAATTTTACCTTGTTTATATATTGATATTAATATCGTTTTTTTACGAAAAGGCCCGACCTACCAGACGAGTCACATGTATTGAACGATCATAATCATTCAATAACTATAAGAGCCCTGATACAATTTAATCTCTTTTAAACGCGCTTAACTTGAAGTTTTCTAGAAAAGTAAACAGCAAACAATCCAAAAATCAGTATGGCCAAAACCACTGATAACCAAGAAAAATGCTGCAAACCATTAACAGCACCATACTTTGCTTGTAATAGCGCACCTACAGTTGTACCAAGTGCACCCATAAACATTTGTAAGGTTTGTACAATAGCCATGGCATCAGCTTTTTCAAGTGGATCTTCATCTACAATAACAGCAGTTTGTGCGCTTGTATATGCCATGTTGCGACCAATAATAAACAGAATATAAAGGGTAATAATGAGCGGTAGCGATAATCTCGGAATCCAGAGCGTCATCATAATGATGATTACTGTAAAAATAGCATTTCCCAAGTACAGAGGCAATTTAGCACCCTTTAAATCGTATAATCGACCAAACATTGGTGCCAAGAGTGCACCAATTAGTGCACCTGGTAATAAGGAAAATCCTGCCCAAAAACTGGAAACATGTAAAAAATACTGCAAATAAGTTGGGATAATGAGATTTAAGCCAAGTAGAATGAACATGTAGACGGCAATAGGTATCAATAATGCGATGAATTTTGGATGTGTAAATAACTTGAGATTTATAAAATTAGCCTTGGAAGTGGTCCCCCGCAGTACAAACAGAATGAGTGTGATGACTGCTATCATGAGCCATGACCAATCAACCTTGCCACTTTCTAGTTTATTGACTAACAGTAACGAACTTGTTAAAAATATGGCTAATGATAAAAAGGCTAACACATCAAATGAGCCTTGTACTTCATGCCGCTCTATTGCAAAAACTGTTTTCCAACCTAAAATCAAAGATATTGTTGGCGCAATGAGTAAAATAAAAAAGATTGATCGCCAGCCAAATGTATCAGCCAAAGCACCACCATATGTTGGTCCGAATGAAGGGGCTAAGCTAATTATCATCGAGGCGATGCCCATCCAAGCGCCAATTTTAGCAGCTGGTACTGTTGCCACAACAATATTAAAGACTAATGGCATGGCAATACCAGCAGCAATACCTTCTAATACGCGCCCTAAAATTAAGAACGTCAAATTGGATGACAGCCCACAGATTAATGTCCCAATTACGAAGAAAACAATACTGGCAAGCCAAAGATGACGGCTGCTATAGCGTTTAATAAGATACGAACTGGTTGTTATCATGATCGTCACAGCAAGTAGATAAGCAGTGGTCACCCACTGAATAGCATTCAGATTAGTATGAAATTCATGCGACAAAGCTGGAAACGTCACATTCATTGCTGTTTCCGCCATGATTCCTGAAAATGCCACTAGAGCTATTGCCACAATATTTAAAGTTGTTTTTAACGATGTGTTTTCTTTCATAACATGAACTCCTTGATATCCAAAATAAAAACTGATCTCCCATATTTGGTCGTTCAGCTTTGATACACGCTATATGCCTTATTTAATCTACTATCAACTATAGATGAATTGTTGGCTAAAAGTCAATAAAAAATAAACCACGCATCATTTCACAACTTGTTGTTTTATAAACAACAAGTTGTGCTATAATACTTGTATAGAAAACAGAAAAGGAAAAAACACTATGAAATATGCAATTACCGCTGCAACAGGTCACTTTGGCCAATTAGCTTACCATTATTTACAAGAATTAGTCGACGTTCAAGATATTGTCGTCATTGCTAGAAACTTAGAAAAGGCACAGGAATTATTTGCCGGTGCTGATGTCCGCCAAGCAGATTACGACGATACCGACGCAATGACACGCGCCCTAGCTGGTGTCGATCGCGTCTTGTTTATTTCCTCTCAACCAGGTGGCCCAGTACCACGTGAGACACAACATCAAAATGTCGTTGACGCTCTAGTAGCTAACAACGTATCCTTTGTTGCCTACACAAGTTTCATTCGAGCAGATCAGTCAGTTAGTGCCCTAGCAAGTGACCACTTAGCAACTGAAAAAGCATTATCAAAATCAGGTCTGTCACATTCACTACTCAGAAATAATTGGTACCTCGAAAATGAAATGGGCTTTATCACCTCAGGTGCTAACCAACATGCCACATCTTATTGGGCGTCTGGTCATGCCGGTTGGGCTTTAGAACGTGAGTATGCGGAAGCTGCTGCTAAAGTGCTTGTCAATGAGGCACCAAAAACTGTTTACGAATTTTCTGGATCAATCAATGATTATGAGTCATTGGGCTTAGCTTTAACGCAAGCGACAGGAGAAAAAATTACCGTAACAAAAGAAACACGAGATGACTATATTACCACATTGGAAAAAAGTGGTTTGTCTCATGACTTAGCAGCTTTGTTTGCCTCATTCCAATCACCAATTGACGAAGGCTCATTAAATGTGTCCTCAAATGACTTACCTGATGTTTTAGGTCGCGACTTAACACCACTACCTGCAGCGCTCAAAGAAATTCTAGCACGGAACTAAAGTTATCAGCGGGCATCATTATTTAGATGCCTTTTTTGTTTCTTGAATTATGCTATAATGCTTGAATAACCAACTGATAGGATAGGAATATGGGACTTTCATATAAATTAAGCGACGCAATACACATTTTAGCTTACATTGAAATATTGAAAAAACAGGATTTATCCAGTAAATCGATTGCAGCTAGCATTGGTGCAAACGCCAGTGTTGTACGTAATTTAATGCTTGATCTCCGATCGGCCAATCTACTCACAACGCATCAAGGTGTCGCTACACCACAATTAGCAAAATCACCGGATGATATTAGCATCTATGATGTTTATTGCGCGATTAGCATGCCACATAATCTACTCAATATTGATCCCAAAACAAACCCAAACTGTTTAGTTGGTGGCCATATTCAAGAAACATTAAATCACTTTTATAGTGATATTGAATCCGCTGCGTATGACCAAATGAAAACCATCTCACTAGCTCACGTTATTCAAGATATTCTAAAATAAAAACTGCAGAGGCCCAAGGTTACTTTCGACAATAACCTTAGAACTTCTGCAGTTTTTAGTTGTGTATTACAATATCTCTACTACCGTTGTTTTTTTAAGTTAATAATAGCCGTGTGTTTCAATAATACATAAGTAACTATCGTTTGCACAATAAGGCTAGCAATCATTTTAAATATTCTTGTTGTTAATAGTATTTCATAATTCAAATGGTAAACATAGCCAATTAAGCTCGTGTTCAACAAAAAACTAATACCTACGACAACAACAATGTTAACAATAAAAATACGAAGTAAAGATGGTTGATACAATAAGCCATATGTTGCTCCTGCCAAGGCCGCCGGTATAACAAACCAAAATGAAAACGCACCACTACCCATAATCGTAAAAGTCAGCAAATTAGCTAAAACGGCAGCCAACATCGTTAGTTTGACGCCATATAGGTAGCCAGCTAACACTAAAGCGATAAAACCAAAATTCACAGCAGCAAATGCAGGCCCAACACTAATTTTTCCAAGTATGATGTTGATTGCAATTAACATTGCAACCCCTGTTACTTTTTGAATCGATAAATTCATGAAGTCAAACCCTCTTTCCTTAAAATGACAGTTGTGTCATTTCATAAAATGAATTATACTACATAATGACAGTTGTGTCATATTAAATTTAGAAAGTGTGTGCGCATGAATAGAAGTGTTTCCAACAAACGAAGTGAAACAAAAAAAGCGGCGATTTTAATTGGCGCTCAAAAAGTTTTTTCAGAAAAAGGCTTTCTGAATGTGACCATGCAAGATATTATTGATGCCTGCGGCATTAGTCGTGGTGGTATTTATCTATATTTTCATACAACTGATGATATTTTTTTTGAAACGATAACACAGCGTTCTGTGCGCCAATTTGATGATATTCGTAAAGCTGTTATCAATGAACCACTTTTCGATGACCTACTCAGCGCCTACCTCAGTGAACATAAAACTCGACTAATCAATCATATACAGGGTGCCCCATCGCTACTCCGCGCCATGTATGAGTATTCTTTTACTCATCATGATGCTCGTGATAACCATTTAAAACAAAAACAAATGAATGCCACAAAAGCGACAGTGAGATCTATTTTAGATCTTGGTGTCAAACAACATAAAATAACGAATCACAGTACAAAAAAACTTGCTGATAGTTTCATGCTGCTCATTGAAGGTATGAGTATCATGGCATTGACTGGTACACTAAAAGAGCAACAAATTGACGATCAATTTCAAATGTTTATACATCAACTCACTTGATATTCGAGATTTAAATTGACAAACTATGTGACGTGAGACAAATCAACAGTTCTATACCGTGTATAATGAAATAAAGCATGTTAAAATGGTTAAATCCTCACTTTTAATATAAAGGAAGTTAAATTACACAAAATATGTCACGGAAAATAGAACTCCCAACAGAAGCAGAGATGAAAAAATTTCATAACCAATCTCAACGCCGTACATTTCTGTCCCGACTCTCTATGCCACAACGTTTGACGTTAGGTTTTTTATCCGTCATTACGGTTGGCGCATTATTACTCATGCTTCCTTTTAGCTATAATGGCGATATGGGACATTCATTCATGGATGCCCTATTTACAGCGACTTCAGCAGCCTCTGTTACTGGTTTGACAGTTGTTAATACGGCAACACATTGGACAACTTTTGGACAAATTGTGATCATGTGCTTGATTGAAATTGGTGCCTTGGGATTCATGTCATTTTCGGTGTTACTTTTTACAGCAACACGCAAAAAAATGAATCTGCGCGATAAAATGATGGTACAAGAAGTCTACAGTTTAGAAAGTCTTTACGACACACGTGCTGTCTTTGGTTACGTCATCAAACTGTCGGTTATCATTCAGATGGCAGGTGCTATCTTACTAACGCCATTTTTCATTCATGATTTTGGTATCAAACGTGGCCTATTCTATGCTGTTTTTCACGCTGTTTCTGCTTTTGGTAATGCTGGTTTTTCCATACTGCCAGCTGGTGATATGGCTTATGCCAATCAGCCTTGGATTTTATTAATCATTGCTGCTTTGATTATTGCTGGCTCCTTAGGATTTCTAGTCTGGCGTGATGTCCTACTGTATCATCATTCCCATAAATTGACCTTACATTCAAAGCTCGCGCTTATGATGACTGGGGCACTCATTGTTGGCGGTTGGTTATTGTTTGAATTAACTGAAAGTAATTTAGCAATTGCATCACATTTATCTGGCTTTAATCGCGTTGCCAACACTTTATTTATGTCAATCTCTTATCGAACAGCCGGTTTTTCACAATTCAGTTTCAACCAAATGGCTCCAGCTACAATTCTATTAACCATTATGATGATGTATATCGGCGGTACACCTGGTTCAACGGCTGGTGGCATCAAAACAACGACATTAGGCGTTTTGCTACTCAAAACACATGCTGCATTACGTGGTAAAAAAGATGTTACTTTTGCACATCGTCGACTAACCAACGAAAACATCTCACGATCACTTTTGTTAATATTTGTCTCCTTACTTTTCTTAGGCGTTCTATCATTCTTACTCATGCTCACACAAGGCACTGATTCCAAATACGGGCTAGAATATATCATTTTTGAAGTTGTTAGCGCCTTCGCAACAGCTGGATTGACACTTGGGCTCACACCACACTTAAATGTTTTTGGACAATGTGTTATCATGTTAACAATGTTCATTGGTCGTGTGGGTGTCTACACCGTGATGTTCTCAATTCTAAATGTACACGCCGATCACGCACCTTATCAATACCCAGAAGAAACAGTTATTATCGGTTAACCCAATCACAACATCATACCAAACTTAGGAGAAACTCATTATGCGTCAAACATATGCTATCATTGGCCTCGGTCGTTTTGGTGGGGCACTACTTGAAACCCTTATTGCAAATGGTCAAGACGTGCTTGGCATTGACATCAACGAGGAACATGTTAACGATTATCGTGATATTGCAACGCAAGTTGTCATTGCTGATGCACAAGAAGATGACGTTTTAAGAAAATTAGATATTGCCAGTTTTGATCATGTTGTGATTGCCATCGGACATAACATGCAAGCAAGCATTTTAGCAACCATCAACGCGAAAGACCTCGGCGCTAAGAATGTCATTGCCAAAGCCGAAAATCGCACCCACTTACGCGTTCTCACAAAAATTGGAGCCGACCTAGTTGTTCAACCTGAGCGTGAAATGGGGGAACGTATCGGACGTAAATTATTAGCGCCAAACATGCTCAATTTTATTGAACTGTCCGATGATTATTCCATGGCAGAAGTGCAAATTGTCAATCCGGCTTTTGCTGGGAAAACGATTTCGGAACTTAATATTCACAAAAAATTCGGACTAAACGTCATTGCCGTACGTCATGACGGCGAGGTGATCGTCGCACCTGATTCCAAATATGAAATACACAACAAAGACATCTTATCTGTCGTTGGTCCAAAAGACATGGTCGATGACTTTGATCAAATGACCAATAAATAAGTTAATCAAAAAAACACCAAAAATATTAACATTTTTGGTGTTTTTTTGATTAATAATTACCCCAGTATTTTTCCATAGTCGTTAAACCAATACCAGGATTGAAACTGTTTGTTGGATCATTACGCTTGTAGTGGCTCACTAACGTTGAAGCAGCATGGTACAAGTGCCCAACGTTATGTTCAGCGGGATAAATCGCCCCACGTTTGTCAAGTAACTTCAACATTTCTAATTTAAGTTCATGTGGATCAACACCCGGCTTCAAAATATAATCTTGGTGCATGACGTGATCAAGAAAATGACCATAATATAGCTTGTGTTCAATTTTATCTTCAATTTCCTTTGGCAAGTGTTCAAACCAATCAAACTCATTGCGAGGTAAAGCAATATCTAATGGTAAAATATCCAACTTCTTATTTTGGAAAACTTCTTGATACCTAATGGCGACACCAGCTGTGACATAACGATGCGTAGCTGCCCTGTCTGCCTCTGAAGGTGTGCACTCCAAGTAATCGCCTGATTCCGTTTTGAAAAATTCTTTTAAGTATTGACGTGCTTCATCAATACCTTCACCAACCATTTTCAACTGTAGATAATGTTCATACTTCTCATTATATTCCTCAACACGTTTTGGTAACTGATTAGGAAATATTTGACCAACATGTTGTAACATACGGTCAGGAAAGTATGGCTTAAACGTCGGAATATGCCCTAGTATGCGTTCAGCTGTTGATTTCAAACTAAACAAGTATGGCAACATATTTGTCCCTATTGTATCAATCACAAGCAATGAATCTTTGCCATATTTTTTAGCTAAATCATAGGCTTCTTTGTGCATATATTCCCCAGATACGGGTAAATTCTTAAATTCAGATAGGATATGACGTCGCAATTTTTCCAACACCGCTGGCTCGTTTGTACCAATGTAAAATACCTGTGAGGCACCTTCTTTTGGAAATGTATCTAGACGAACAGCAAACGCAGCTAATTTACCTGACGAACCCGATACTTCATATAATTCGTTGGGATCAGCGTTATAACGTGTTGGGGTATGTGATCCAATATTACGAACTCGCGCCTCATAGTCACGGTTATGACCGACACGCTTATCATCTTTTTTAACATGATCAATATCAAAATTGCGATTTTCGAGGTTATTAATCATCTCTTCTGGTGTATTACCCAAATCAATTCCGAGATGATTGACCAAGTGTAGTTCATCATTGGCATCAATTTGCGCAAATAATGATAATTCTGTGTATGCTGGCCCACGTTGGATCAAAGCACCACCTGAATTATTGTTAATACCACCAATAACGGATGCACCTAAATTCGAAGAACCAATCACAGAATGTGGTTCACGATTAATGGCTTTCAGTGCGTTTTCCAATTTAAATAGTGTGGTTCCTGGGAATGCAAGTGCCTCTTGACCTTTATTGATCAATTGAACACCTTTAATTCTGCTACCATTGACCACCACACATTCTCGATCATATCCTGGTGCTGGAATTGACCCTTCTGTTAAACTCGTGTTAGATGCCTGCATAATAATGATAATATTATGGGCGTGAAGCACTTTCAATACTTGCCACAACTCCATTAAGCTGCCTGGCAACACAACTGCTAATGCATCCCCGCGACCACTGCGATAACCCTTACGATAACGTAATGATTTTGCAGCTGAGGTGATGATGTGATTATGACCCACAATGTCGGTCAATTCTTGAACAGTACTCATAAATAAGCCCCCAAAAAATTTATATTTTGAAAATCATTCAAAACATATTTATATTTACACTATACCACTTTGAATTTAAAAAGGTATATTTTAATAGCTTTCTAGGACTTTTATGACATTAATTGCAATTTAAAGATAAACATTTTATCATTATGTGAATTAAAATACATAATATTTGACTACTTATATTTGTCAGCTACAACTAATTCTAGTGGCGATTTGATATTTTTGGATACTGATTTACCTTGGAAGTGATCGTATGCTGCCCGAACCGCTAATTTCCCCATTTCCTTTGGCTTTTGAGCAACAGTTGCTGCCATTTGACCCTTTTTAACAGCGGTCATACCGTCTTCTGACCCGTCAAAACCAACAATAACAATATCAGGGTTGCTCTTTAACGCTTGGACCGCACCCAAAGCCATTTCATCATTTTGTGAAAATAGTCCTTTGATATTTGGATGTGCTTGCGCAATATTTTCAGACGTATTTAGCCCTGCTGTACGATCAAAGTTTGCCGATTGCTTAGTCACAATATCCAAGTGTCCCTTTGCTGTCTGATCAAATCCAGCACCACGTTCACGTGTTGCAGAAGCACCTGGTGTCCCTTGTAACTCAGCAATCTTGGCATTTTGACCCAATGTTTTGATCATAAAGTCTGCTGCCATTTTACCACCTGCTCGTGAATCTGATGCCACAAGGCTGAGTACTTTACCACCGTCAGATGAACGATCTATAGCAATAACGGGAATCCCTGCCTCATTAGCAGACTTCACTTCTGGTGTAATTGCAGAAGAATCCACGGGATTAATAATCAAGACATCGACCTTTTTTTGAATCAAATCTTCAACATCATTGCTTTGCTTGTTTGTATTATTTTGACCATCGTAAACCTGTACTTTTGACCCTGATGCTTTGGCGATTTCATTAACGCCATCCTTTATTGAAATGAAAAACGGGTTATTTAGGGTTGAGAGTGACACACCAATGGTCAACTCATTTGGTTTCTTATGTTGCACTGTGGTATTGCTTTGGAAAGGATTGCTAATCGAAAAAACTGGCCGTCCTGACGTGACAAAGAAAATGCCGTAAACTAATACTGCAACGACGACAATACTACCAATAATCTTTTTAGTCATTTTAATTACCGCCTTTATGCGTTTTTCTTACGATCAAGTAATACTGCTATAATAATCACAATACCCTTGACGATTTGCTGATAAAAACTAGAGATACCGATCAAGTTCATGCCATTATTTAGCGTACCAATAATTAACGCACCAATAAGTGTCCCAAATAGACGACCTCGTCCACCAGCTAAAGAAGTACCACCCAAAACAACTGCCGCAATGGCGTCCATTTCAAAACCAGTGCCAGCATCTGGTTGAGCCGAACTCAAACGCGAAATCAGTATCATTCCAGCAGCAGAACTCATGATACCAGAAATAACGTATATCCATGTTTTTGTGAGATTAACTTTAATGCCAGACACAAATGCAGCCTTTTCATTACCACCCAAAGCATAGGTTTTTCGACCAAATGTCATTTTGTGCAACAAAATAAATAAGATTAAAAACGCGATTAACATGATAATCACAGGTACCGGTATACCAAAGAAATAACCGCGACCAATGAATTGAAACATAAAACTGTTGTTCATAATTTTCCCAGTAATCGGATTACCATCTGTAAAAACATAAGTTGCACCTCGGAAAATTGTCATTGTCGCAAGTGAGGCAATAAAAGGTGCTGCCCCACCTTTGGTAATAATAAGACCATTAACACCGCCTAATAAACCGCCAATAACAATGCCAATAACCATCGCGATGACGGTTGGCACACCACTTGTGATCATCATAGCTGACAAAGCCGACGTCAGAGCTAGTATTGCACCGACTGACAAGTCAATGCCACCAGTCAAAATAACAAATGTCATGCCAAAAGCAATCAGACCATTAATTGATACCTGTCGCAACAAATTGAGTAGATTATTCGGATCTAAAAAATTACGATTCATAATCGTGGTGATGATAACCAGCACGATCAATGCTAAAACGGGTCCCAGCCCTGACAACCTGCTGATAAGATTTTTGTCCTTAACGACCACTGATGCCTTATCTGTGTGCTTCGTACTAACCATTATTTTCTTCCTCCTGTAGCAAGTGTCATAATGTCTGACTCTTGAACATGCTCACTGTTGTCAACAATTGCCATTAACCCGCCTTCGTACATCACCGCAATACGGTCACTCATAGCAATAACTTCTGGCAGATCACTAGACACCATAATGATTGCCACACCTCTATCAGTTAATTCATTCATCAATTGATAGATTTCTCTTTTAGCACCAACGTCAACACCACGTGTTGGCTCATCTAAAATCAATAATTTACTACCCGCACCAATCCACTTGGCCAAGACAACTTTTTGTTGATTACCACCAGATAAACGGTCAACATTAATATCCTGCCCATCAGTTTTAACGGTTAAACGTTTTATCAAAAAGTCAACAAAATCTGTCTTAACTTTTTCGTCAATCATATGATTTTTGACCAATTCTTGTAAACTCGGCATAATGATATTTTCTGCTACTGAGAAATCTAAGATTAACCCTTCATCTTTTCTATTTTCTGTGACAAACCCAAGCCCTTGATGAATGGCATCGGCTGGTTTCATAATCTTGACTGGTGCACCGTCAACCTTGATGTTGCCTGAATCTCTATGATCTACGCCGAAGATAGCGCGCATGACCTCAGTACGCCCAGACCCCATTAGGCCTGAGAAACCCAATATTTCACCTTGACGAACAGAAAAGCTAATATCGTGAAATTTATCATGACTGGTAAAATTAGCAACATCAAGCACATTTTGCCCGTACTTTGGGTGTCGATCAGGATAGAATTCACCAATATCACGTCCTACCATGTTTTTAACAATTTCAGCCACAGTTGTATCCACAATATTAGACTCACTGACCGTATGACCGTCTCGCATAATTGTTATTTTATCTGCGATCTCCATATTTTCTTCAATACGGTGACTAATATAAATAAAGCTCACACCTCGTGATTTTAAATGATTCACCGTTTCAAAAAGCGCGTGTATTTCTGAACTTGTTAGAGCGGCCGTTGGTTCGTCCATAATGATCACTTTGGCATCAGTCATCATCGCTTTTGAAATTTCAATCATTTGTTGCGCGCCAATACTTAAGCTACCAATTGGCGCGTCCAAATCATAACTAATATTTAACGTTTTGAATATGTTTTCCGCTTGATCACGCATGCTTTTGTCATCAATCAAACCAAAACTTGTCTTTTCCTCCTTATTTAAAAACATATTCTCTAAAACGGTCATTTCAGAAAAGTTATTCATCTCTTGATGAATAAAACTAATACCGTGTTCTTCTGCATCTTTTGGCCCCTTAAACGCCACAGACTCATCGTTCACCATGATTTGCCCACTATCTAAGGGTAACAAACCAGTCATAATGTTCATGAGTGTTGACTTACCGGCACCATTTTCACCCATCAACGCATGCACTTCGGCCTCTCCCAAATGAAAATTAACATCCCTGAGAACATGATTATTACCAAACGACTTAGAAATACCAACCATATCTATCTTCATAATTCCTCCATTTGCTCGCTGTTAAATCAAAAAACCACACCGCTTTCTAAAATAATATTGGCAAAAGGTGTTGCCTCACCAGTCCTAACAAATGCCTTGCTCTCCTTTAACTGTTGTTTGAGTTGGGCATGAGATATAAAATCAATCTCAACATCTTGAGAAAATCGCTCATATATTTTTTCCAACATCGCGGCATTCTCTAGTTTGATTTCTTCCGCCAAATAAATTTTCTGAACTGCCAATTCCGATAATACAGCGTCTAACACGTCAATAAATTCTGGTTTGCCAAGTACAACGCTTAAATCAATTTTTTTTACAGTCTTTGGGACCGGTGTCCCAGCATCTCCAACCGCTAGCCAATCCATGTGACCCATATCAGCGACCACAGCCGCAATCTGAGAATTTATAATGCCGTTTTTTTTCACAATGCTTTTCTCCTTTTAGGTAAAACGTTTTACTTTTTGTTCAAAAAAATAAAAGTTGCTAATCATTGCATGTGTAAGCGCTTCCACATGTGTAGATTACCATCTTTTTTTTGACTCGTCAAGCTTTATGATTTTTTAGTGTGCATACAGTGCCTGTAGTTGACTAACATCAGATTGTTGAATGCCATAATCAGAACCTTGCGGCTGCATAACAGACACACGATTGGAAACGTGGTCCAACCCGAGTGCATGACCTAATTCATGTTCTGCTGTGTTAATCTTGCGTGCCATAGTATAGTCATCTAAATAATGCGTGTTTAGTTTGGCTACCACGTGAGTCATGACCTTTTTACCAGTAACCGGGTTAACTAAAAAGCGTGTCTCGGCAACACCTGCTTGTGACGTATCACCACGATTTTCAGTTGTTAACACAATATCCGCCTGATTTTTATTTTGCACCTGCACTAATGTTAACACTTGAACGTCATTCCAATTGTTAAATGCTTGCTGCCAGGCTTGCAAATAAGCAGGTTGCTGGTCAGCTGCGACATCAAAATAAACATTAAGCGTTTTTTTTGCCCATACTGCACCGTTTAAATGCGTCGCGTCCTGATGATCTGTTGTTGTATTAACGGTGCCTGGTTCCGCGCTTACTTGATCATTTGGTAGGCTAGTATTTTTATCAAACAAGGCCACCCATTGTTGAACCTGATTACCTACCCAAACCTTACCTTCAGCCACTTTACTGGGGTTTTGGATCAAATACGTGATACCGACGATGACAATGATCAGTTTAACAATTCTAGAAATTTTCACATTGACACCTCCTTAAATTCATAGCATCATGCCTGACTGAATTATATCTTATCAAGATTAAAACTACGTTAACTAACTATAAGTAAGCAAGAAAACAGCTGTTACAAAAAATGTAACAGCCTTCATTTTCTACTGTAGGTCGAATACATCCACTAATGATATATCAACATTCGAACTACCTGCCAATAGTTTAGATACCGGACACCGTTTCTCAGCAATTGCTAAAATATCTAATGCCTCCTGTTCATTAACCTGTGGTATTTTCACCTGTGCATGAACAAAAAACTGAAATCCTTCATGATCTGGTGCCATATCAACACCCACGCGAACAATGCTCTTGTGCGGTATTTGCCGCCGCTTCTCCTCGGCTTCAATCGTCGCATTCAAGCAAGTAGCAAAAGCTGCTGCCAATAACTGCTCCGGATTAGTTCCCGGTGTCGTACTTAAAGGGCCACTCGTCATCACGTCTAACCCATCCCCGGTAACCGTCTGCACACGTCCAACTAAGCCTGCTGTATTTTCAACCTCAGTATGATACAAATGCCTAATTGCCATTTTGATATAGCCCCTTTCATGATTTCAATGTTAACCTGTCACTCTTTTTGTGATGACAGTAGTTTTGTTTGGGAAGACTTTAAAACTTCTAGTGTCGCTGTGTAATAAGCAATCCCATAATCAAAAGTTATTTTTTGTCGATCTGTCATACCATCTGCCAGCCAAGTTGCCAATTGTGACTGCAACGTAGCTAGTTTCGCTTCCTTACGTGCAATTTCTTCCTGAAGAAATTCTGATACCTGTTCGGTTGGTAAATCTTGACTAAAGTAAAGTCGCATCAGAACATCAGATTTAAGTATTTCATCAGACGTAGGTTCATTGATTGCTTTAGAAAATACTGCTTGCCCAGCTGCTGTAATGGTATATATATTCTTATTAGGACGGTCAGTTTGTGATACTTGTTGTTTGGTGACTAATTTTTCAGCTTCCAATTTTTTTAAGGTGGGATAAATCATGCCAAAAGTCGCATCAAAAAAATGATCTAGCCGTGTTTGTAAAATCTCATTAATTTCATAACCTGTATGCGGCCCACTTTGTAAAATACCCAAAATGATTTCTCTGCCCTTCATCGCCATCAAAATAACCTCCATCTGTTTGTTACTTTTATTATACACGAGATGCATATTGGTCGATGACCACTCAAAGAAATTGATTGTCACACAAATCAGCACAGCAACAAAAAAGCGCGACAAAAGCCACGCCTGTCGGTTCATATTATAACTGCCCCCAAGTTGCCATACTAATCGATGGGAATAAATGAATTAATCGACCAATTTCATCTGGTCCAAACTTAAATTCAATGGCTGGTAATAACGTATTAACGACATTTTCAGCTTGTTCGCTGACTTCAGTCACACCGATCAAATGATGTTGCTTGTCAAAAATCAACGTGTTATCAGCAATCGTTTCGTTGTCAACTTGACGATACCAATCTTTGGTGAGGTCGGTCTGTTGCACCTCATAATCCCCTTGTTCAGCATCTGCTACCAAAACCCCTGCTTGCGCAATTCTTGGTGACGTAAAGACAACTGAGGGTACAACAGGATACTGAATTGGCGATTTTGTTTGACCAGAGAATTGTTTGAAAAGATACGTCGATTCAAAAATAGCTGTTGGTGTTAACTTAGGTTGCGTTTTATCAAGCACATCCCCTGATGCATAAATGTTATCAACGTTTGTCTGCAGATAATCATTGACAGGAATACCTGATTGATTATAAGTGACGCCAATTGTTTCTAAACCAATGTTTTCTACATTGGGGATTCGCCCTGAAGCATCCAACACCCAGTCAACTAACAAAGACTGACCATCGCTATATGTCACTTGCGTTTGATCCCCATGTTTTTCAAAGGCAGTGACATCAGCATTTGGCACAAACGTGACATTGCGTTGCTCTAAGTCGGTCACGACTTTGTCAACATAAGGCGCGTGAAATTGTCGTAATGCACGGTCGCCATGCATGAGCACAGTAATCTCAGCACCAGCTGCATTCGCAATGGTCGCAAATTCCATGCTAATATAACCCGAGCCAATAATGGCTATCTTTTGTGGCAAAGTCTTCAATGCCATGAAATCACGACTGTCATGTGCCAATTCCGTACCAGGAATATCCAAACGATGCGGACGTAACCCAGTCGAAATGACAATCTTGTCAGCAGTTACTGCCTTACCGTCAACAATGATTGTATGATTATCTTCAAAAACGCCACGTCCGTGAATCACGTCGATACCAGACTGATCTAATAACCCACCAATCATATCCGGCAACTCATTAATGACCGCTTCCTTATGAGCCTCATTCTGCGTCCAATCAATTGTCAGATTTCCCTGAACAATACCCGATAGGCGCTCGGCTGCTCGCGTTAATGTTACAGGTGCATCAAGTGTGATTTTAGCATTGCAACCATAGTTAGGACACGTGCCACCAATCATATCAGCTTCAATGATGCCAACCTTGACACCCGATTGTGCCAACGGAATCGCCCCGTCAAACGTACCATGCCCACTACCAAGATATAACACATCATAATCATATTGCTTTGTCATTCATTAACCTCCAATGGCATACTAAGAACTCACGCTAAACACAAAACCGTTTAACGCTCACGTTACCTATAGTATAAACCGCTTTGGGTGAAGTTACATGAATTAGCTTTGGGGTTGGTGGGGTAAGTTAGGTATAAAATTGCGTCAATGCACATGATTTAGCCAAATGCCACTCTTTTACTCAATTATTTTGAAATGACTAGATTTTCGATGACAAACAATTATTCGTCACTTAATTACTTCCCGATTTCGATCTGCTAAATTAACAATCAAAACGATGACAAACAGTATGAGCGCGACACTGAATACTGTATGCATGCCTGTTAAGATGATTTGATTGATTGTGTCCTCATCTGCAATCGATGGCGATTGATACACGCCTTTTATAGACTGATCAATCATATTCTGATCAACAGTGGCATGTTTCTTTAATCCCGAATTTAAACTCATATTGAATACTAAACCAAAAGTCCCTGCAGCTAATGTCTGTCCTAGCGTTCTACCTAAAGTGATCATTGATGAAGCAGTGCCTAAACTTTCTTCGGGAACAATTCTCTGAGCAACAAGTGTGTTCATTGTTATCGTTATGCCTAACGTCACGCCTGTTATGCCAGAAATAACAAAGAAAATTGTCTGGTTGAAGCGACTATCAATAAAAAGAAGCGGTAAATAGGCTACCATCATCAATGCAATGAGTGGTAAAGTAATATATTTTGGTGACCGACGTTTAACAAGTGTGCCGACAAAAAAAGAAGATAGTAACCAAAATATCGGACTAGGTGATACCGATAACCCAGCAACAGTGGCTGTTGTTTTATAAATACTCTGTAACCACATCGGAAAATACGTTTGAAAACCTATTTGAATCGCACTTAACAATAAAGCTGTCGTGATTTGAATTGAAAACAGCCTGTTATGAAATAACGTGAACGGTATAATTGGGTCACTTGCCTGCCGTTCGAAAATAATAAACGCTATAACAAACATAACAATTAGGAATAAAATAACCAACATTTGAATCGATGAAACATTGGCCTGACTTAATGTTTGGAAAAAAGTTAAAACCAGTATCAGAAGACCTGATAAGGATAAAATACCTTTAATATCTAAGGGCCTTTTGATATGTTTTTTTCGCTTCTCCTTATATTTAAATGAAATGATTAAGATCACAAGAATGCCAATTGGTACATTGATAAAAAACACCCAATGCCAACTTAATTTATCAACAATATAGCCACCCAACAAGGGTCCTAACAGTGCTGATATCCCCCAAGCTGTGTTATTCATAGCCAACATTTTTGATCGTTTCTGATAGTCGAACAAATCTGCAATCATTGTGAACGTAATAGGCATGATTGCACCGGCACCAATACCTTGCAAAGCTCTAAATATGATTAGTATAGTCATGTTGTTTGATACGCCACACAAAAACGATCCAATTGTAAAAATAATGAGACCAGTTAAAAATACTGGTTTTCTGCCAATTCGATCAGCAAATTTGCCATAAATAGGTGTCGTGACTGCTGTCAGTAACAGATATGTAGCAAATACCCAACTTTGTAGTGATATGCCATTGAGTTGGCTGACAATTGTTGGCAATGCGGTCGTTATAATTGTCGTTTCAATCGAAGTCATGAACGTTGCAATCAAGATAGCCATCATAATAAAATTTTTATTGTTTGTTGTTCTATTTTCTTGTATCAAGTTCTCTCCCCAAATCAATGTGCTTTGTTATTTATTCGATTGTTTTATAATATTAGAACTAATAGTTAAAAATAAAAAGATTCAAAGTGAATCCAAAAATCCTGGTAAAAAATTGTTAAAGGTATGATCATTCAGCGATAAATACTTACTTTGCGATGCTCTCCTAGTATTCGTTAAACCTACCTGACGCAACATTTTAAAATGATATGATACTGTAGACTTACTAATATTTAATTTTTCACCAATCTCTCCGCAAGTCATTTCACGTTGGGCATGATGCAAAACCCGGATAATGCGCAAGCGATTAATATCTGAAAGGACTTTGAAAATCTCTGTTCTCTGTAAATCTGTTTGTTCTAATGTCATGAAACAAGCATACGCTAATTTTTTATTATTTGTCAATATTTTCTTCGCATACAATATAGTTAGATGTGGTATAGATTGATACGCATAATAATTGGCTTTGTCGTTGACATCTGTTGTTTTTATATCGCTACATGTTGAAAATCAATATCTTGTCACAATAAAAGGGATCCAAGAAAGTTAGACACAAATCTAACTTTCTTGGATCCCTTCACATTTCATAAAGTCATTAGAACGCATATTTAAGAAAAAAATATTTCCATAAGCTCATGTCATTTACGCCACTTTTTATAGTCACTAATTTTCTGAAATGATTTCCAAAAAAACAGACTTAGCTATAGCAGATCTACGTCAATAAATCAGACACGTATTTTATTTTGTGAAATCTGATAAATCAGGTGATTTGTAAAGTGTAAAAATGGATTTAAAACAGCATTGTTAGGTTTTATATTTCACAAGATAAAATTTAGGTTCTTGAAGCCTTGATAAACCATTAATTTCGATAATGTACATTACGTTAACCTTGACTGGTCTAGCAATTTATTGCGCAATTACTTGATGAAAAAGTTGCGAATATGTTATAATAAAGACACATAAAAGGACTAGCGCTAACTAGTCCCATGGTTGTCTTGAGATAACCGCCACTACTTATTTCAATAAAGAAACAGCCTTGAACGGTCAAATTCAATTGTGGCTGTTTTTTTATTGATTATTTTTTAATACTTTTAACCAATACAACAACAAATGCCAACATTGATAGCATTAAACTCAAAGAGCCTAACACAATCATAGTTACTTCGTAACCTGACATTGTGCCACCTTTCTAGTAGCAACACACATGGATAAACCATAAGCACCACCACCTTTCAGCGGCTACCACACAACAACCATACATTATTATACCCTAATTTATATACAAAAAAAAACTGAAGGTAGCAGTCGTAGAAGACTATTTTTCTGGCACACTGACACAAAAAGAACTAGCACCACACTACTATATGACGCGAGACTAGCCAGTAAACTGGACGTACATTCTACTTTGACTAGCTATTGTTGCTCAAAGGCCACTGGAATTGCCCGTGAATACGTTTGCGATTATACCAACCTGCAATGAATTGGACTAAATCTGATTTTTTTAAGATATCCAACTCTAATTCAGCTTTCAAGGCACGCTTTTCAAGTCTTTTAAATTGTCATCTGTATAGGATTTTGAGGGGGCGGTGTGACTTTTATGCGTTACTGTTTTTAGACTAGCACCATTATATCCTTTTAATAATCCTTTTTTTCGTCAGTAGTAATAATCCAATTATAATAACCAAGGCTAAAAATCCAGATGAAATAAACACTTGGTAACTTTCAAAATGATCAAACAAGAGACCGTAACATAATCCTCCCAGAGGGACAAACAGTTGAGAAACCGCATTGATGATTGAATAAACACCACCCTGCTTATTTTCTGGCACTTCCATTTGTAAATAAGTTGTCATTGCTGTATTAGCAAATACGACTATCAGTCCGAAAGCAACTACTAATCCCCCTAGAAGTCCAATAATTATTAAATCACTATGTGTTATTAATTCTGGAAACCCGAACAAAATAATGATTATAGTAAAGTAAAACATTGACTGATACATAATTTTTAAGTTATCTTTAATGGTGTGAATAGTCAATATGATGCCACCTACTACCATTGCAACGCTAGTTAAACTTTCCAAAAAACTGTAAACTAATTTTGACAGAGACAATTGGTTAATAACAAGTACAGGTAAACCAATCGTTATGGCTGAGGCGAATAAGTTGATAAACATCGCAATAATAACAAGAGATAAAATTTCTGGCCGGCCTTTAATAAATTTTATAACCAACAAAAAGGAATTTTTGCCAGTGGCTGCTATCCTATGTAACGGATCTAGTTTTAACGTACTGGTGGATAAGATTGACACACCAACTAGAATAATTATTAGAAAAACAAAGAATGGCAGTGTGAGTAAGCTAAATGCTAGTCCTCCTACAATAGGACCAAGAATATTTGCAACCGAAGTAGCGGACTGGACTGATGCATTCAGTCTTTGATATTTGTGCTTTTCAACCAACTGTGTAGTAGACGCTTTTAACGTGACGATAAATAATTCCTCACTAACCCGAATAATAATCATCAAAATATAGACATATACGAGTGTACCAACATCTAAATGATCACTAACTACGACCCAATAAGCTAAAAGAAATACTAACGAAACTATTTGAGCTGTTAATAGTATCTTTTTGTGTGCAACTGTGTCTACAATTCTAGTCATAATCGGTGTCAGTAATAGGCTGACCAATGGTCCAATAATTGTTAGTGTTCCAAAAATGAAAGCTGACCGAGTTATTTGTAAAAAGTACAATCCGAAAAAAAAATTTAAAGAGGTTATCGATAAATTAAAAACGAGGCTAATTAATGATGTCTTTATAATTGTATTGAACATTATCGTACGCCCTTTCCTTGTTTCCAATTTATCATCAAATATATCTAGACATTTTATTAATATGTGTAGTATAGTTTACGTTATTGGATATAAGCGGAGACAACTACGAATTATGAAAACACTTGGAGACACCATTAAAGTAATTCGAAAACAAAAAAAACTCACTCAAAAAGAAGTTTATATGGGAATTGTGTCTAGAAATTTCGCATCACGATTTGAAAATGGGCATAACAGTGTTGAATCCGAAAAACTATTTGCCATTCTCAAAAGATTAGAAGTCTCTCCAAATGAATTTCAATTTATTCACTATAATAACTCCGAATATCAGTTTAATAGCATTTTGAACCAAATTGACAGTGATGCTAATATGAAGAAAACAGCCACGTTAATGCAGAAACATATTGCATTAAAAAAGGATCCATCTCTAGAAAGTCAAATTCTCGCTGCTATTGCATACATCAAGGTATATATTATTGGCAATAACCCTTTAAGAATGGCTGTCGATCCTGCATACCCATTAAAAAGACATTTAACCGAAACTAAATATTGGTCGGTGTTCGAATTAAGAGCATTTGTTGATGGTATTTTTATTTTTAGAAAAGACCCAGTAAAATTACGCGAATGTATGACTAAGGTTCATGATTTATATAAAAAATATAAAGAATTCACAGAATATTCTTATATAATAGAACAAAACGTCGCTAGTATTGTTCTGAATTATGTTCAAATTGAACTCACCAATTTCAACTATGATTCAAACAGTTTTAGGAAAATTACTGATAATTCTTACTACAGTGCAATAACCGATTTTACGGCTAAGCTCACTATGGATTTTGCTAGATTGGTCATTTTTCTCTATTTAGGATCAGATCAAAAAAATGACGAAGCTAATTGCTATGAATTTATACACATGCTAAAAATGCTGCAACATAATGACTATATCGTGTTTAACGAAATCTATCATTACCATTTACCTCTAAGCCAACGATATCGAAAGTCACAGTGTTCCTAACTCCGACTGCTTAACAAGCAAAAAGCGCAAAACACTGTCCCGTATTTTGCGCTTTTAATTATTTTATTCGAGTACACTATAAGCTACTCTCGTATCACCGTTTACTTTGACTGTGACATGATTGTTTGCTGATTCAGAAAACTTAGCTAATGAGTAGGTTTCTCCAGTTTCAGGGAAAAACATTTCAATACTTCCTGCATCAACAAATAATTGCACGTTCAATTGATTGACCGCATTTATTTTAGACACGTGCGCTTTAGCATAATGGCCATAAGCATCTTCTTCATTTTTGATGTTTGTACTGTTTCTAGAGACCATGTAATAACCATTAGTTGTATCCAAATCGAATTTGAAAAAACTGTCCTGATTGTCAATTTCAATATGTATATGTGACGGAAAAGCCTCGTTATCTTTGACGGTATTTAGATTTAATGCAAAACTCTTCAATGGTATATTTTTATCAACAACAGTTTTATACCCTAAAGCATCAGCTGTGGTCTCTTTTGTATAGACCGTTTGCTCATCAACTTTGTTTTTAAATAAAGTCGAAGTTAAAAATTGATTTGTTATTAAACGATAGTTATTTTTTTGCGTTAATGACAAGACACGTGCCATACTCATAGAACCAACCTTGCCGGTATTGGTTTTCACTTGCTTATTATAGTCCCAACTACCCAGCCACCCTAAGCCAAGTAATTGATGATTGTTGGTTTGCATAAATTTGGCGCCATAAAAGTCACTACCATCGTCCACTCTTCTGGCATCAGTTTCTGGTTGAAAGACCCCATCAATTAGATTACCGACAACGTAATAAGTACCTGTGGTCTCTTGACGTTGATAACCATTACCACCAAACAACATGACCCATTTGTCTTCATGACTATCTGTTGTTTTTAATTTGAATAAGTTAGGGCACTCTAATAGTCCTAATTGATCAATTTTATTATAAATACCAGATTTGTAATTAAAATGAATCCCATCTTTGGAGTTGTAAACACCAATTTTATTACCTTCAGCGAGATACATATAAAAAGTACCATCTAATCTGAAAACATACGGATCTCTGAAATTAGCATCTTTATTATCAGGTGTCATGATGGGATTATTTTTATAAGCTTGAAAAGTTAACCCATTATCTACAGAAAACCAAATATTTTGTGTTTGCCCTTTTTCGCCATAGCTAGTGACGTAGCTAATTAACGCATCTTTACCAAATCCTAACGTATTATCATAGTCTTTATAAATCGTTCCGGAGGCTATATCCCCATTGGGTGTCGTATACTTTTTGATAGCTGTTCCTAAGCTATTATAGTGTACAAAATCTTTCGTAGACACTGCTTCCCATTCCGTGCCATTACCACCAACCTTAAAATCCTTGTTATGCAAATAGTAGAACTTATATTCCTGAGTTTTTTCATCATAAACAATACTTTGAATATCATTCATAAAACCTGATTTGGCATTCAAATGATAATTTTGACTATATTCACCCATCGTATCTCCCAAAACCTTATGATTATCCATCACAAACACACCACTCAACACAACAACAAAAAGCACAACTTTCTTAATCATTTCTATTCTCCTAAAAAATAAATAACCTTACTAATATAGCATGGTTTTACTTTTTAAAAAATAATTATTGAACGGCACATTCACAACATATGATAAAAACTAGTATAATTGTCATAAAATATACCTTTAGAAGCAAAAGAATTACTCATTTTAAGCAAACAATTTAACTGAACGGCTGGTCATCAACATTGGGTCATTGGGTTTCCGGAAAATATAATTATTAAGGACTATGGTTGTAAAAATGGCAAAAAAAACTAAAAAAACGTCGTTATCATCATTTCTATCAGAGGAAAAAGACCTGAATAGTCAGGAACGCAATCTTATTGCTAACGTCATCGAAAACATGAATAATCATACATTACCTGAACAAAAAGCGATTAATTTACTTATAGCTGGTCTTCGAAAATTATCTTTAGAGCAAAGTCTCTCAAAACAAGGTTATGCCCTACTAGAAAAATTACAGCGCGGTGACTGGTCAAATGGCCTACAATGGCTGGCTTTCTCTGGATTGAGCATGTGACTATCATCTTTATCCATTGTCACTCGATACTTAAATTAGAACAACAAAAAATGACCATGTATGAATATATATACATGGTCATTTTTGCTGGCTACATTAAATGTTTATAAAACCAAACCATATTGATCCAGTCTACACATTTTTCATCTCATATTTGATGCCCCTTATTTCGGACAAACACCTTAATATTTTCATTCATACAAGAAGCCATAATCCCAGAAAATATTAAACCAAAGGCGATTGAAATACCTAATTCAATTAGAAAATTCCGCATACTGAAGTGACTTGTATTGAGATGACTATTTAAAAGAAACCACATCACTGTCATATTAACAAAATACATTAAGAACAATTTCATTTTAGAAAATGCTACCGTGTGTGTTGAAGCCAAAGGTTTGAAAAATAGATACATTGAATAGATGGTCCATAGTGCAACAATTTCAATGATCGCCATTCTTAAAACATTAAACACAATTGAGTTCGTATCAAAATTAAATACCAGACTAATTAACGGTATCGTCATGCAAAACCAACGCCATTTATATAAATATTGACCAAAGTTTGCTGTTTTTAAAAATGCCATTTGTGCATTAAATCTCGTTTGATTGACTGCGTCCAAAATATTCCCCCCTAGTAATCAATTATTTTGAATTACACTCAGTATACCAAAATATGACATAATCTACAAAAGACCTATGACTTAGCATATACCTACAGTCATTGTGTTGATTTATATTTCTAAGAAAATATCAAATACGCTTTGTGGCAATTCAAATGTTAATTGTTTTGATTTTCTCTTATTGAGGCTTTGCCTACGAAGTAACGCTTGTTGTTTTGAGATACTTTTTTTATCGCCAGAAACAGCAGCGTTCTTTCTGATGGGCGGAATATCGACTCGCGCAATAACATGGCCTTCAATAATGGCTTGCGCTGGCATTGGATATAGTTGGCGTGGCACAGTATATTTTAGTTTGTGAACTAACGCCTGTGCTTCATTGTTGGCATCAATTCTGTGTGTGAGATACGTCAATTGTGGCACCCGACTATAATTAATATCAAACGTTATTTTGACAATATCTGCCGGTTGATAGACTATTTTACCCATTGATAACGTTGCATAACCGTGGGTTTCTGATTTTAAAGCATTAAAAAAATGGTAAGCAATCTCTGAAAGTGGCATGTCATAGGTGAGTTGCACTAGGTTACTGAGATTATTAAGATCTGTTAATATGCCTTTATATTTTTCTGATAAATTAATCACTTGGTTCACGGTCTCAGGTAATGTTGTGATTTGAACAGTTACAACCGGTTCTTCAACGTAATCGATATCTGAAAAGTCCGGAAAATTAATCGGATTATTAATAGCTAATAACTGCGCGTTTTTAAGGTGTACTTTGTAAGTGACATTTGGTGAGGTGGTTATGACCTCAAGGTCATATTCTGATTTCAATCGTTCTCTAATGATTTGCAAATGAAAATTTCCTAGGAACCCCACTCTAAATCCAGGTCCCAAAGCGTCAGAATAGTCCTCCTCAATGCTCAAAGAAGAATCATTTAGCGCTATTTTGAATAACGCAGATTTCATCGTTAAAAAATCATCTTTAGGAAATATCCCAGCATAAACAACAGGATGAGCCGCTTCATAGCCACGAAGCGGTTCTAAAGCACCCGATGATTGCGTTGTAATCGTATCACCTACACGAATTTGATCAGTTTCTTTAATACCGGTAACAACAAATCCGACTTCGCCAGCATGTAAAGCATCTTTCTCAACCATATTTGGATTAAAGATACCAATTGTTTTTGATTCAAACTTTTTATCAGCATGCATCAAATGAAGTTTTTGATTCGCTCTTAATTCACCTGAAAATAATCGAACATGCGCTATAATACCTTGATAATTATCGTATGACAAATCAAATACTAACGCTTTAAGACCAGAAACAGAATGATCTAATTTTGGCATTGGTATGCGTTGGATAATTTCTTCTAGTAAGTTCTCAACCCCAGTCCCATGCTTGGCAGAAACTTCTAAAATATCACTATCCGAAAAATCGACGTCTAACTCTAATATTTGTTGTTTGACCATGGCCACGTCAGCATTTAGACTGTCTATTTTGTTGATCACAGGTAGTATTTTAATATTTTGTGCTTTAGCCAAATTAAAATTCGCAACAGTTTGTGCCTGAACACCTTGCGTCGCATCAACCAATAGAATAACGCCTTCGGTAGCAGCGAGGCTTTTCGATACTTCATAAGAAAAATCAACGTGACCCGGCGTATCAATTAGATTAAGCGCGTATCGTTGGTTATCTTTAGCAATAAAAAAATTTGTCACAGTTTGCGCTTTTACAGTGACACCATGCTGTTGTTCAACTGCCATATTATCGAGCAGTTGTGGTTTTGCACTCCGTTGATCAACAGTATGTGTTAGTGTCATGATTTGATCAGCTAACGTCGACTTGCCGTGATCAATGTGTGCAATAATTGAAAAATTCCTAATATTATTTGAGTCCATAGTTATGTGTTCGTTCTCCATATTTTTAAATTGCGTCAATCTAAATAGAGAAACGGTATTTTGATATTCATCGTCCCCCTTAAAGGACGTACCCAACTAGCATAATCATGACGTTCCTCCTTTACAATAACGAGTCAACTCTCATCCTCATCAATCTGATTAATTTTATCAAAGACATGGAAGAGATTCTCCATCTCAGTTAATTTATATTTTTTTGAATTGCGATCGTAGACTATCTCAGATTGTATCGGCTCCCCAACCTGTAAATCATGTAAAAAATCACGAATTTCGGAAATATCACGTTGCACTGTTTTACGGCCAATAAAAAACATATCTTCAATTTCTTCAATTGATAACGCTCGTCGGCTAATCAATGCCGAATAAAGTCGTAGAATACGTTGTTTATCATTAAATACCGTTTTACGTGCTGTCATGTTTTTCCCCAAGATTTAAAAGTTAAATTTATTGTACCAAATAAAACAAATGTTCGGTACAATAAAGTTATAAATATTTTACACGAAAGGTTTAAAATATGTCATTTTTTAATTTGTTCAAAAAGAAGACACAACGTGTTGACAACACTCCTGATCAAGCGGCAACATCTGACCCGATCACTTGGGAAAACACAACGATTCCTGATGATTTTTTTACTGGGTATCATGATACTATTGCTCAGTTAGAAGCTGAAGGTAAGACTGCTGCAGCTGAAACACTACGTGCAAACGAACCCACCTTACAAATCGCATTCATTGATCGTTTTGCAGAGCAGGTACAATCTGAAACAGCATCGATTGCCGACATGGATAAACGCACAGCAGCCGTTATCACTGCGATTAGCAAGATCCGCGTGTATAATAAACAAATGAATATCAATGTTCGCACACATTTAGCTCAAACGAAAAAAAGATTAATAGGAGAATAATATGGACATTCATGTCACATTAGATAACGGATTCATACCAGATAAATACACTAAATTTGCCCCTAGTCATTACCGTACCAACGACATGCCAACCGTCAACTTTCCTGTGACGATTACTGACATCCCCGAAG
Source organism: Leuconostoc kimchii IMSNU 11154 (assembly GCF_000092505.1). NCBI lineage: Bacteria > Bacillati > Bacillota > Bacilli > Lactobacillales > Lactobacillaceae > Leuconostoc > Leuconostoc kimchii. The sequence continues at coordinate 1,154,441 of NC_014136.1, read as the reverse complement.
GCACGCAATCTTTATCAGTCAGCCTAATTGATTACGATGCCGTACCGGTGACAGGTTTTCCTTGGATTCACTGGCTGGCCGCTAACTTACCTGTCAGCAATATTCCTGAAAATCTTCGTGCGACAAAACAAGGTATCTCTGGTACTAATTCAACCTGGCATATGGTTCAAAAAGCTAATGAGCCAGCAAATCCAGACATTAATCAAGCCTACATCGGGCCTATGCCACCAGATCAAACGCACAATTATACCCTCAGTGTGTTCGCGCTAGACACGAAACTAGACATTACAGACGGTTTTTTTCTTAACGAACTACGTACAAAAAGTAATGGCCATGTCTTAGCTATGGCTATTTCAGAACTGCCTGCCCGTAATTAGCACTTCTTCGGAAGTGTTTTTTATTTAGAATTGTATCGTTAAGGCGTTTTTAGTCATGAGATCTATCAACCAAAAACCGCCAATCATTAGTACCGTTGTCATGACACCATAAAAAAATAACCATTTATTATTTTGTAACAACATCGTCGCAAATTTTTGACGATAACGAAAAATAAGAAATAATATCATCATTTGAAAAGTGATACTAGCTAGAATAGTTGCTCCATTTAGTCTATGGTGGGTTAATAACTCAGTCAGTGGTGTCCACATTTGTGCAAGCAAGCCCACTGTAATCGCAAACCAATAATACTTTAACGTGCTCATCAAACTCATGTTAGGTATTTCTGCAAGGGTGTTATTCACTAATTCCCTTGCATCTCCAAAAACGTTGTTGGCAATCTGTCCTTCTTTTTGTGCAGCCAAAATATCCCGTAATACATCCAATAACATTGATTCAACAATCCGATCGGGTTTGAATAATGCCTGTACTCTCGTATAAATAATGACTTGTTCATAGTAAGCACTATTCACAACATTCAACTGCGTTTTTAGTGCATTATTTTCTTTAATTAATAGTTTTGTTCGCATCGATTAATCTCCCCATATTCGTTTGCAACTGCTCCCATGCGCTAATAAACAATGCCAGATATTGCTTACCCGCTGGTGTTATTTTAAAGTATTTACGTGCGGGGCCATCAGGTGATTGTTGCATTTTCCCGATGATATAACCCTCGCGCTGCAACTTTTGCAATGCAGGATATATTGTGCCATCAGCAACTGTATTAAATCCAGATGCTTGTAGACGTTGATTTAATACATACCCATACACATTTTCTCGCGAAATAATCAATAACATTGCGCCTTCAAGTGATCCCTTTAACAATTGTGTATTCAGTTTTGACACGTCACACCTCCTAACTTGTAAAACAATATAGCTAGTTTAACATGGACTATCATACTTTACAAGCTAGTCTATATGTATTTTTATACAAATTGAAACTAATATTCACTCTCATTTTGCATATTTATTGTATTTAAATACATATAGGTTTATATTTATAACATTAACTCATCACGGAGGCACAGCATGAATAAAAAAATAATCAATGTCGCAATTGTCGGCGTTACTGGATACGGTGGCCTTGAATTACTGCGTTTATTACATAATCATCCGACAGTTCATGTTGTGTCAATTCATAACACCTCAACCGATTCAGAAGAGATTAGTATCAGTTATCCGCATCTCAAATCAATGTATAAAATAACGCCAACGCCTTTTGACCCTGTGCATATTATGCAGTCCGCTGACTTAGTATTCTTTGCGACTTCAAGTGGTGTTTCCAAGGATTTAGCACAGCCATTCATTGAATCTAACTTCCCTGTAATTGATCTTTCCGGTGATTTTCGACTCAATGCTACCGACTATAAGACTTGGTATAAAAAAGCGCCTGCGACACAAGCTTTATTAGATCAGGCCAATTATAGTCTCGCTGATTTTTATCAAAATGATCGTCATTATATTGCAAACCCTGGGTGCTACGCTACAGCAACATTATTAGCTTTGGCACCGCTAGCGCAACAGCAATTATTAGATCAAGAAAATATTATTATTGATGCTAAAAGCGGCCTCTCGGGCGCTGGTAAGTCACTCAATTTATCCAGCCACTTTGTCAACGTCAATGAAAATTTCAGTATGTATAAGCCAAATCAACATCAACACATCCCAGAAATTACACAACAACTCAAACAATGGCAACCAGATGTTAACCATATTCAATTTACAACATCTTTACTGCCAATTAACCGCGGTATTTTTGTCAGTGCTTACGTCAAGCTCAACAAGCAGGTATCAGCCGATACTTTGCAAGATATTTTCGAAACAACTTACCAAGACAAGCCGTTTATACGTATCATGCCAAAAGATCACTTGCCAAATATTAAACAAGTGGTGGGTACTAATTTTGCAGATATTGGTCTAACCTACAACCCAGATACAAAATACCTCACAATCGTCAGTGTTATTGACAACATGATTAAAGGCGCCGCTGGTCAAGCCATTCAAAACATGAACCACTTGTTTAATCTCGATGAAACAACAGGCTTACAACTCATTGCGCAATACGCATAATACCAAAACCATTACAAGGGGAAACTATGACAGATACACTTCAAAAAATTAAGCAGTTAGCAGATGCCGATATTGCTGCACCATTAGGTTTTCACGCTGATGGACAACATGTCGGCCTTAAACATAAATCCAAAGATCTTGGTTGGATTTATAGCGATGTTCCGGCGGCAGCAGCTGGTGTATTTACAACCAATCAAGTTCAGGCCGCTCCCGTCAAACTAGACAAGGCGACGATCAAAGATGGCCAATTACAAGCCATTATCGTTAACTCTGGTAATGCCAATGCTGTCACTGGAAAGATTGGCTATGAACATGCAGCCGTGATGCAACAAACGGCTGCCGATAGCTTAAATATTGACGCAAACTTAGTTGCTGTCGCCTCAACTGGTATCATCGGTCAAATTTTACCAATTGATAAGGTTGTCCATGGTATCCATCAACTTCATATTTCAGGCGATTCGAAAGCATTTGCTCATGCAATTATGACAACAGACACCGTGGAAAAATCAATTACCATCCAAAGTCAGATTGGCAATCAAACTGTCACAATGAGTGGTGTAGCTAAGGGCTCTGGCATGCTTCATCCAAACATGGCAACAATGCTTGGATTCATCACAACTGATGTTAATATCTCATCTGAATTACTACAACAAGCATTGTCAGAAGATGTCGAAACCAGTTTTAATCAAATTACAATAGATGGTGATACAAGTACCAATGATACCGTCCTAGTCATGGCAAACGGTCAAGCCAACCATCAAAAAATTATCACAGCTTCTGCAGACTATGATCACTTTAAAGCTATGCTACATACTGTAACAACGGCGCTCGCCATTGCACTCGCCAGTGACGGTGAAGGTGCGACTAAATTATTAGCTGTGACGGTAGCCCACGCACAATCATCCTCTGCAGCACGTATGATTGCTAAAAAGGTTGTGGGCTCATCATTAGTTAAGACTGCCATGTTTGGCAAGGACCCTAACTGGGGGCGTATTATTGCTGCTATTGGTGCCAGTGATGTTGCTGTTGATCCTGATATCATCGATATTGCGCTCAACAACATACCAGTTATGCAATCTGGGGCACCCATAACTTTTGATCAAGAAAGTATGGTCGCAGCATTGGAACAAAAAAACATTGCTATAGATATCAATTTAAACAACGGTGAGGCAAGTGGCCAGGCGTGGGGATCCGATTTGACATATGAATATGTTAAAATCAACGCACTCTACACAACCTGACCATGAACTTACCACAATCAAACGTGGGGAATCAGTCATGACAAAAAAAATAGTCATTAAAATAGGTGGCACAGCCGCTACACAACTATCACCAGCATTTTTTGAAACAATCAAAATCTGGCAAAAACAGGACGCTAAAATTATCATTGTTCATGGTGGCGGTAACCATATCTCCTCCCTCATGGCACAACTAAACGAACCTGTCCAAAAAGTTAATGGCATTCGCTTTACAACCCAAAAGGGTATTGAAATCACTAAAATGGCTTTGCTTGGCCAAGTACAACCTGATTTAGTCGAAACTTTCCGTTTAAACTCAGTCGCAGCGATTGGTTTAAATGCTGGTAGTAATCAATTATTAACAGGTCATATGTTAGATCAAGACGTTTATGGATATGTCGGTGCCATTCATCAAGTTAACAGCCAGTTAATTCAAAATATGTGGCAACAAAATCTTGTGCCTATCATTGCACCACTCGCCATGTCAAATGATGGCCAATGGCTCAACGTTAATGCTGACCATGCTGCTACTGCCATTGCTAAGTATATGCAAGCCGACGAACTTTATTTGTTAACTGATGTCTCTGGCGTTAAGGTTAGTGGCAATATGTTGCACAAAATCACACCACAAAAAGCCTTAGAGCTACAGGAATCGCACGTCATCACTGGCGGTATGGTGCCAAAAATCAGCAGCGCCATTCATGCCGTTGAACGCGGTGTTCACAATGTTCACATTACGAATACAGTGACACATCCAGGCACAATCATTACGTTGTAATAACCTAACAAGTCAAGGAGAATCATTATGTCTTTATTTCCAAATTATCATCGTGCACCTGTTACATTTATTTCTGCTAAAAATGCCACTTGGGTTGACGACCATAACCAAACGTATAGCGATTTAAGTAGTGGTATTGGCGTTTATAATGTTGGTGCAAATAACCCTGAAGTATTGACAGCTTTGACTGATCAGGCAGCAAACATTTGGCATGTGCCAAATTTGTACCAAAATCCATTACAAGAAACAGTCGCTCAAAAACTTGGTGGTGACACCTATACCACTTATTTTGCTAATTCTGGCGCTGAAGCCAATGAAGCGGCCATTAAATTAGCACGATTAGCCACTGGTAAATCAACAATTATTTCATTTTCAAATTCGTTTCACGGACGGACTTACGCAGCAATGGCGGCTACTGGACAAGACAGTATTCACGCCGGTTTACCCATGTTAGCTGGTTTTAAGTACGCCACATTTAATGATATTAATAGTTTACAAGCGCTCATTAACGATGATGTTGCAGCAATTATGCTCGAACTCATTCAAGGTGAGGGTGGTGTTATTCCGGCAGAACCCGAATTCGTTGCAGCACTTGTCAAACTCGCTCATGACAACAACATTTTAATTATCGTTGACGAGGTGCAAACCGGCATCGGTCGAACAGGTAAAAAATTTGCCTTTGAAAATTATGACTTTGAACCTGATATTTTTACTAGTGCCAAGGGCTTAGCCAACGGTGTCCCTGTTGGTGCTATGCTCGCAAAAAATAAATTAGCCCCTGCCCTAGCCTATGGTACTCATGGTTCAACATTTGGCGGAAATCCCCTATCCATGGCAGCTGCCAGTGCAACATTGACTGTCTTAGAAGGCCTATTACCCGAATTAGAGGCCAAAATCACCCTTTTCTGGCAAAAATTGTCTGAGTTTAACACGTTGGCGTCTGTGACATCTGTTCATGGTCTTGGCATGATGGCTGGTATCACATTAAATATTCCTGTGAATCGTGTTGTTTCTGATTTGCTAAGCGAACATATTATTGTCTTATCTGCCGGAAATAATACCTTAAGACTATTGCCGCCCCTCACAATATCAACAGAACAATTGCTAAAGTCGCTTGATCAAATTAAATACTATCTTTCTTAAAAATAACCATTGACATTTATTTTTAATCTTGGTATACTTTAATAGTTGATTAATCAACTAATTGCTCTATAGTTCAGCGGTAGAATAGCACACTGTTAATGTGAAGGTCCCTGGTTCGATCCCAGGTGGAGCAGTATTATATTTAAATGAAAACCACGAAAGTTATAATAACTTTCGTGGTTTTCATTTTTTATTTAGTTATACATCATAAAAAAACCACGAAGTGAACAACTAGTTGTTCATTTCGTGGCATAATGTACAGCTGCCGCACCTAAATTGAATCGTGAAATGGTCACTTTTTTAAATCCTGTTTTCAATAACACTTGACCAAGTGTCATGTAATCCATAAAATGTTCTGTCGTTTCATCTAAGTATTTATATTCAGTATACTTACCCTTGGCAAATACTTTACCAAACACTGGCATAATTTTCCCGAAGTAAAGTTGCCATAATGGTTTCACAATGGGATTATCAGGCTGTGAGGTTTCTAAAATAACAAGCTGCCCTCCTGGCTTCAACACACGATACATTTCTTTTAATCCTGTCACTGGGTCTGGTAAGTTACGCAAACCAAAACCAATGGTCACAATATCAAAGGCTGCATCATCAAAAGGTAGTGCCATAGCATCACCTTGAACCAAGGTGATTTTCTCAGAGTAATCACTTATGTCCACCTTATCTTGCCCAATAGCCAACATTTCTTCACTAAAGTCTAGCCCAGTAACATGCGCTGTTTCATCACTCTTTTCCGCCAACGCCAATGCCCAATCAGCAGTCCCTGTAGCAACATCAATGATGTCCGCACCATTTGGGAATGTCATTCTAGCCATCACTTTCTGACGCCACAACTTATGCGTACCGAAGGAAATAATATTATTCATTTTGTCATATTCAGGTGCAATTTTATTAAATAGTGCCTGAACATCAGTATTTTTTGGTGATCGTGTCATAATTTTAAAACGTAACATCAATTCGTTACGTATTTCTCCTATATTATTTTAATGCTTGCAATTCAGTTAATGCCTGCGCAAAACGGTGGCGTTGTACCTTACCACTAGCAGTACGATACCATGTTTTAGCGCGATAAAAGTGTTTTGGCACCTTATAATGTGCTAAACGTTCACGTCCATAGGTGCGAAGATCAGCCATTGATAAATGCGTCCCTGATACAACAGCTACAGGAATAGCTCCCCACTTTTCATCAGGAACGCCAATAACGACAATATTTTCTAGTCCAGGCATTTTGGCATACACGGACTCCACTTCGTCTGGGAAAATATTTTCACCACCAGAACTAATCATATCACCTTGACGCCCTTGAATATATAAGAAGCCATCCGTGTCAAAATAACCAAAATCTTCAGTGTTAAACCAGCCTGATGACATATTTTTATTTAATTGATCGGGTTGGTTTAAATAACCAGGGGTTAAAGTGGGCGTTTTAACCCAAATATTTCCAACTGCCGTTGATTGTCCTTGATCATCTCGTATGTCAACAGTCACAGGGAAAAGCGGTTTACCAACCGAGCCTAGTTTTTCTTGAATATCTTCAGGTGCCAGCGCCACGATCTGTGAGGCAGTTTCAGTCATACCATAAGACTGAATAATAGGTAAGTGATGTGCCTGTGCTTGTTGCAATGTTTGTTTATCAGTTGGACCACCACCTAATAACATCGCCCGAAAGTGATCATTATAATTAACACCATCAGGTAACTCAGCTAATAGTGTTTTTAGCATCACCGGCACCACCGACATCGTCGTGATGGTATCATGAATAAGCCAATCATTGATTTTAGAAGCATTAAACTTTTCAACCAACACCACACGCATCCCATATAGCAGGCTTCGCATTAAAATTGAAAAACCACTAATATGGAAAATGGGTACAACAGTCAGCCAAGCATCATTTGCGGTGAGCCCTAAATTAAGGGCACTTCCCATTGCAGACATAAAGTGATTTTGATATGTTTGCATGACACCTTTAGGATGGCTAGTTGTGCCTGACGTATACATAATACTTGTCACAAAATCATCCGGATAGTCACTCGTAGGTGTTACTGGCTTGCCAATCGGTAGATCAGAAAATTTCACCTGCTGTTGCACAACTAATTTTTGTTCGTAATGATCATCTGTTAACACAATATCAACATCTGCATCTGATAATTGATAATTAATTTCTGCTACAGATAACCGACGATTAATAAAAACAATCGTCTTGCCTAATTGCTGTAACGCCATAATCACTAAATAACCACTCAAGTTGTTAACCATAAGAAGCGCGATACGGTCATGATTTTGTGCACTTTTCAACATGGCGATTCTGCCTGCCATGGCTGCTGCTGCCTGTGCGACTTCTGAAAAAGTCATTTGTTTTTGACCGTCAGTAACGGCCACACGTGTTGGTGTTAGACGCGCTCGTTTTGTTAACCAATTCTCCATTTTAAAACCTCTTAATAACTATATTACCATACCACCTACTGCAAAATATGCCTTGCTTTTTTAAGTCTACAAATGTAAACTATAGATATGATAAAACATAATCAAACGATGACAAACAGCGAATGGGAAATTATGCGCGTAATTTGGACACTAGGTGAAGCAACAAGTCGACAAATTATCCGTATCATGTCTCTTAAAAAGGATTGGGCCCCGTCCACGGTTAAAACCCTTCTAACACGCTTACAAACAAAAGGCTATTTAACCGATAATGGCGCGTCACGGGACCGATTGTATATACCGACGGTTGCAGAGCACGATGCTATGACGCATGCACTCAATCACACAATCCAAGCAATGTGCGCCATGTGTGTTGGCGATGCCATGGCAAATGTCATTGCAACAACAGAATTGTCTCAAGGCGATATCTTGAACTTACAACGTGTGTTGAAGGAAAAATATGCCACGGCACCTGAAACCGTAACGTGTAACTGTATGCCTAATCATTGGGAGGAATTAAAATGACAACCACAAAACATCACAACATGAACCATGAGCATCATACAGATTCAAACCATCCACATCAAATGCCAATGTCATCTGTAGAACACCAACATGATGACCACATGGCTATGGGCAATATGTCCATGCCTACTGAACATCAGCATCATGATGACATGAACATGGCAGACATGCAAGGGATGTCGTCACATCATATGCACATGTCTGATGATCCAGGCATGGCAAGTATGGATATGTCTGATATGAAACGTCGTTTTTGGTGGTCATTTGGCTTGATGATACCGATTATTATCATCACACCTTTCATGGGTATGCCGTTGCCATGGACATTAACTTTCCCAAGTAGTATCTGGCTCACAGCACTTTTATCCTTGCTGCTTTACATTGTCGGGACAAAACCTTTCTTTGACGGTGCAAAAAACGAACTCAAAGCAAAAAAACCAGCAATGATGAGCTTGATTAGTATGGGATTAACTGTCACATTTTGGTATTCTATATACGCTTTAGTGGTTAATCAGTTCTTTCATGGCGATCATATCATGGATTTCTTCTGGGAATTTGCCACGCTAACTGTCATCATGCTATTAGGCCATCGTATTGAGATGGCTGCAACGATGAAAGCAGGTGATGCCACTGATAAGTTACGTGCCTTGCTGCCAAATATTGCTCACGTCAAACATGGTGACATGATAATGGATATGCCAGTCAATACTTTAGAAAATGATATGGTTATTCAAGTGCTAGCTGGTGAATCTTTTCCAGCTGACGGCACGGTGATAGCTGGTCAAAGCCAAGTTGATGAGTCACTTATGACTGGTGAAAGCAAACTTATCGACAAGACTGAAAACAGCCGTGTCGTTGGTGGTACTATAAACGGAAACGGTTCATTGGATGTCCGTTTGACTCAAGTAGGTTCTCAATCATTTATTGGACAATTACAATCTGCTTTGTCTACCTCACAGGATCAAAAATCACGCGTTGAAACACTCGCTGATCGTGTAGCAGCCTACCTGTTTTGGTTAGCATTGATATTTGCCTTTGCTGCACTAGTGGTTTGGACTCATCTCAGTGGTTTTGGTACCGCTATCAATATTGCTGTGACCGTATTAGTCATTGCGTGCCCTCACGCGCTTGGTTTAGCCGTACCACTCGTTATTCAACGCACAAAAGCTATTGCTGCCGCGCAAGGTATTTTAATTAAAAACCGTAAAGCATTGACGGCTGCCAACAACTTAAAGTACGCATTAATGGACAAAACAGGCACACTCACTACTGGTGCATTTAATGTCACGCGTGTGGTGACTCATGATTTTGACGAGACACAGGCCATCGCTATTGCTTCAGCACTTGATTCTCAGTCAACACATCCCCTCGCCAAATCAATCGTGGCTTATGCCAAAACGCTTCAAGCACAAAAGTTACAAGCAACACACGTCGAAAATATTGCTGGATACGGCGTATCAGGTATGGTTAACGGTGCACACTATTTATTAGTATCAGCACGTTACTTAACTGAAAACAACATTACCTTTACACCTCTAGACGATAATGGCTCAATCTCTTATTTACTAGAACATCAGCATGTTATTGCAGGTATTGTACAAGGAGATACAATTAAAGACACAGCACCTGACTTTATCAAGCAACTCATTAAGCAAGGGATCCAACCGATATTAGTCACTGGTGATAACCACAACGCAGCACACTTAGTCGGCAATGAACTGGGTATCACAGATATTCATGCGCAAGTTTCACCACAAGAAAAAATTGATTTGGTCGCTGAATACCAAAAAAACGGCGATGTCATGATGATTGGGGATGGTATTAATGATGCACCTGCGTTAGCAAAAGCCAACTTTTCTATCGCAATTGGCGCGGGCACGCAAGTGGCACAAGCATCTGCTGACGCTGTTCTTATTGCCAACCAATTACCTAAAATTATTAATTTCTTACACTTGATTAAAAACGCAACTGCAAAACAAACACAAAACCTCTGGTGGGGAGCTGGTTATAACATCATTGCAATCCCACTAGCTGCCGGTGTCCTAGCACCTATCGGTATAACACTTAATCCAATGGTTGGTGCCATTGTGATGTCTCTTTCAACAATCATTGTGGCACTTAATGCCATGACACTAAGATATTAACTTAAGTAAAGCCGTTGCCTAACATAATGTTAGGCAACGGCTTTATCTATATATATAACTATCTTGCAAAAATTTAAACGACCAGGCTCAATATTAACACCATAACAAGACCAACAACAGCAATAATTGTTTCTAATACGGTCCAGATCAACAGCGTCTGTTTCACATTTAAATCAAAATATTCTTTAAACATCCAAAATCCTGCATCATTGACATGAGAAGCAGCTAACGAACCAGCGCCGATAACTAAGACCATTAATGCTGGATTAACACTAGAGGCAACCATTAACGGCTGAACAAGGCCTGCTGCAGTTAACGCAGCAACCGTGGCTGATCCTAAAGCCACACGTAATACCACAGTAATAATCCAGGCTAGCAGCAATGGCGAGATAGCTGAATGTATAAATAAGTTAGAAATTTGTCCAGAAATACCACCATCAATCAAAATTTGCTTAAACGCTGCGCCACCACCAATAATGAGTAATAACATAGCAATTGATTTGATTGCTTCTTCAACTGTACCCATCATGTCGGTGGTTTTTCTACCTTGGTGCCAACCCATTGACCACATCGCAAACACTAACGAAATAATCATGGCAGCAACAGGATTACCAATCATGGTTATAAAGGCATCAAAACCTGTTGGTTTACTAAACGGTTGGCCATCATTAAAGACAATCGTATAAACAGTTGTTATCCCCATCATCAAAACAGGAAATAACGATGTTAAAACGGCAATGCCAAAACTGGGTGTATCTTCCAAAGCAAACGACTTTTGCTCACCGAAAGCTTTCAGTTGCCGTTTAATCACAAACGCCTCAGGTGCAAATTTTTGTGCTAATTTTGTAAAAACTGGTCCTGCTATAATCGCTGCTGGCACTGCTATAATCAACCCATAAACAAGGACTGTTCCTGGATTAGCGCCTAAAGCACCAGAAATTGCAGTTGGTGCTGGGTGCGGTGGTAAAAAACCATGTGTCACAGACAATGCGGCCGCCATTGGAATACCTAGATACAACAACGGCACCGAGGCTTCCAAAGCAATCGCAAACACAATAGGAATCAGTAGAACCATACCAACTTCAAAGAATAGGGCAATACCTATAATAAACGCTGCCACCATAATAGCCAGTTGAACGCGCTTTTTACCGAATCTTGAAATTAACGTATGTGCAATACGATAAGCACCACCTGCGTCTGCCACCAGACGACCCAATATCGCACCAAAGCCAAAGACAATTGCCAATTCACCTAACGACGAACCGATACCATTTTGTATTGAAATCGGTATTTGGTCTAACTTCATGCCTAATCCAACGCCCACGACAACAGAAGTCAAAACTAAGGCGATAAACGTATTAATTTTAAACCTGATAATAAGTAACAATAAAAATAAAATTCCCACGGCAAGTACAACAAATGACATCATATCATCATCTCCAATCTATGGTTAACCTCTGGCTGTACGTGTTATCATAAACAACTTTAGCGTACTCTTTGTCGACTCAAAAGCACCCGTTTACTATAAATGTAAACGCTTTCTTGATTTATACTATCATACGTCAAAACAAAATACTACCATTTTGCTATCAGTCATTTTAACTGATAATATTGTGAATAAATAATCATAATATACTGGTCTATATTTACCACAACTTAACCTTTTTGCATAATTTAAACGTGAGTTAATGTAAAAGTGTATAATAGATTGTATTGGTAATTTTACATACATATTAAGGAGAATATATTCATGCGTAAATATATCGCAGAATTCCTCGGCACATTTATTCTTGTGTTCGTTGGAACTGGTAGCGTTGTTTATTCAGCTGCTACAACACCATCACCATTAACAATTGCTTTGTCATTTGGTTTGGCATTAGCTGTTGCCATTGCTGCTTTTGGTCATATCTCTGGTGGACACTTTAACCCTGCAGTGTCCCTATCAATGGCCATTCAAAAGCGCTTGTCATGGACCGAATTTGGTGGTTATGTCATTGCACAATTGCTTGGTGCTATTGTGGCCTCAGCTGCTGTTTTTGGTGGTGTTGCCACTTACTTGAAGTCACCAACCGTCTCACAAGCTTTGTCTGGTCAAAAAATGACAGTCTCACAATTCGTTAATTTAGCTGGTCTAGGTCAAACTAACTTCGCCGATGGTGAAGCTTTGTCAGCCTTCTTGTTCGAATTCGTATTGACATTCTTGTTCATCTTGGTTATTTCAATCGTCACAAAATTGGCTAATGTTCCAGCACCAATCATTATTGGTTTATGGTTGGCTGTCTTGATCATTGTTGCCCTACCAATCACTGGTGGCGCCTTCAACCCTGCACGTGCGCTTTCTCCTGCTATCTTTGTTCAAGGTAAAGCCCTAGGACATGTTTGGGTATACATTGTTGCTGATCTACTTGGTGGTGTTCTGGCTGCCTTTGTCGCTAACTTCTTTAACAAGGATGTTCCAGAAGCAGCATAAACAACATTATCCACATAAAAAAGCATCTCTGCAGAGATGCTTTTTTATGTGGATAATAACTGGCGTGGAAAATCGTTTGGTACAGGGCAACTAATAACAACTGTTTTATTTTTAAAGGGCAACGGTATGACGACTGATACCGCATGCAACAGCATTCGCGTTGTTATCACTTTACTAGCATATAAGGAATCACCTACGATCGGATGACCCATACTAGCCAAATGCACACGAATTTGATGCATACGCCCCGTATCTAACTGCAATCGTAACAAAGTATGTTGATAAACAACATGTACACGAGTCCAATGTGTTTTTGCTGATTGCGCGTCAATACCATCCACAAGGCGCTTACGGTTATTTTGAGGATCAATGCCTATTGGCGCATCAATAACACCTGCTTTTGCCGACATATTCCCATCAACCCATGCTAAATAAGTACGTTGAATATTTTTTTCAAACAATAATCGATTTAATATTGGTACGACAACTGGATTTTTAGCAATAATAACCGCACCCGATGTTTCCCGGTCAATACGATGAACCATGTAGGGTTTCGCCGGCACACCGGCGCTCAAAACACTTCGTGCTAAAAAATTAGCCGCCACATAATTTAATAAAGTATCATCCTCTGTTTCAGAATGCGGGTGCATTTTCATGCCTGCAGGTTTATTAACAACGACTAAATCGTCATTTTCAAACACAATATCAACAACCTTCTCGCTATTTGGCGCATAATGTGAAACGCCTGTACGAAAATCTGACTCATCAAATATCAATGACAAAATATCATTTACCTGCAAATTATAGCTCGTAGGTACCTCTTGACCATTAACCCGATAGTTTTTCTTAATACGTAATGCGCCGCGTACACGCTGTGGTATTAACCAGCCCACAAGTAACTGCTTAATTGTTCGCCCAGATAAAACGTCCGTCACGAGCATTTGGTAACGCCATATTGCTGCCATTGCATCCCTCTATCATTTTGGCTCTTCATCAGGCACATCAACTAATTGATACTTAACTTTACCTGATTCAATCGAAACATAAAGCCGTTTTGTCTCTTGCTCATCGAAAAAACCGAGATTAACCATCAATTTATCATTATGCATTTCTAACCCTTGAAAAGCTGTCCGCATAATGTGCTGAATCACCTTAACGTCTTTAAGCGTCACATTGGCTGCTACAACAGCATCATGCAAAGCCTCTCCCGCATCTAAATACTGCTTGATGACTGATACTTTAACATAAGCTTTAAAACTATATAATCGCGACTCTTGACCATCATCACGCACAATGGTTGAAACGTAACCTTGCTTTTCCCAATAGCGCAGTTGCCGTGTTGATACACCGGTCATCCGAGCTAATTCACCAATGCGAAATTGCATGTTATCTAGCGTTGGTTTTTTAACTTTTAATAATTTTTTTGGATGTGGTTTTGAATTCATTCGTATAGGCCTCTAAGCATATTATATTCTTGTTAACTTAGTTGTCAAATTTTGCTCTAGTTCTCTCAAAGATTAAATTATAACATAATCAGGCTGCTGTTGACTCACAAAAAAAGCAGCACTATCACTCATAACAGCATTGCTTTTTTAAGCGTTATTCACTTTGACTCCAGTCATCGGCATTACGTGGCAAAAGACGTGTTGAATCGGTCTTTTCATCGTTTGCTTCTGGCGCATCTGTCACATACTGGCTCAGTGTTGATTTATTACCGTTTTCAGAAAAGACACTTTTCGATTTGTTCCCTAGTGTCTTGTTGCCTTTTTTCAGACGCCTAATCGTGGCACGTTTACTATAGTCGTATTTATTAGCATCAACTTCTTTAAAATCTTTTGGTTCATAGAAACGTAGCAAATTCTTTTGATTTAGATTATCAGACATCGCTAACTTTTCATCAACACCAGCTTGTATTTTATCAAATTTATTTTGCAACGCTTCACTTGGCACCGTTATCATTTGATTCGTTTTCACATCCCAATATCGGCCAGACAAACTCGCATACGCTGGCGTGATCCAATCTTTATTACGAAAAGCGACAACTTGTGAATGCTTCTGACTTAACAAATCTTGACCAAATTGAATATAGCGTTCTGAACTAATGCCCAAAAGGTGTTCAATTGTGGGCGCCACGTCAATTTCACTGCCATATTGATGATTAATATGACCATTTTTTAAGCCCGGTACATGAACCATAAACGGAACACGCTGTAGATTCGCGTTATCTAAGTCATTCCAGTCTACCGTATTTTTACCCAAAATAGGTGCTAAATAGCGCGCATCCGTATTTGAAATACCATAATGATCGCCATATAAAACAACCATTGTTTTATCATATAGCCCTGATTTTTTGAGATAAGTGAAAAATTCTTTAACTGATTGGTCCAAATAATGGTTCGTGACAAAATAATTATCCACTAGTTTTGACCCACTATCAGTGGTAACAAAGTTAGGATCACGATCTTCTTGATCCAAGGTATATGGTGTATGATTTGTGACCGTTAAATACTTAGCGTAGAAAGGTTGTTGCAGGTTTTCTAAGTAAGGCACAGACTCCTTGAACAATAACTTGTCTTTCAATCCCCAAGTCGTGGCTTTTTGCCCACTCAAATCAAAGTAGTCCCCAGACACCCAATTTTGATAACCCATATGTTTATAAACATTATTTCGATTCCAAAAGGCTCCCGTATTACCATGGAAAACCGCACTTGAATACCCTGCCCGTTGATTCAAAATTGCGGGCATCGCTTGAAATGTTTGATCATTACCTAGTTTGGAAAACAATGATCCTTGAGGCAAGCCATATGTGGATGTTTCCAACATATTTTCTGCATCAGAAGTTTTACCTTGTCCGACAGCATGGAAAAAATTGTCAAATGACAAAGTACTTTTACTGTGATAGATACTATTTAAAAATGGCGTGACTTCTTGTCCATCAATTTTGCGATCAATAGACATTTGTTGAAAACTTTCCAGATGAATGACGATCACATTTTTGCCCTTGGCTTTACCATAAAATTCTGGATTAATACTAGCATAGTTTTTGGCAATATAATTTTTAACTTGTGTAAACTCTTCCGGTGTAGCGCTTTTACGTACTTGACCCGTCTGATAGGTATTAATCGCATCATAAATCATAAATGGCCCAAGACCCAAATACTTCACCATATACTCACGATCAAACTGTCTCGTTAAAAGCTGTGGGCGATCAATATCTGAAACCAACAAATTAGCTGTTAACACAAAAAAGCCAATCGTTAAAATCTTAAAAGGTTGAAATCTGGGTAAAGTATGACTGTCAAAACGGATTTTACGCACGACCAATAACACAATCAGCACAATAATGTCGACCCAAAATAAAACGTCGTGTGGTGAAAACGCAATAGCGCCCGCAGCTTTACCACCTTGATTAACGGTGTTATACCCAAGCATTGTATTAACAGACATAAAATCCGAAAATTCTCTAAAGTAAATCACATTAAGATATAATAACAATGACATGAGCATATCAAGAAATAATAATGCACCATAATAGAGCTGCTTTGGTTTAATAAACAATGTCAGACTGAATAAGACCATCGTAAAACCTATGGGATTGATTAACATCAAAAATACTTGAATGGGATCCTGTACATGAAGCCACTCAAAATCCGCGCCATAAGCTAAAACTGTTTTAAGCGCTAATAACACAACAATCCATGTAAAAAAGCCTTGTCGTGTATTCAGCTGTCGTTGCCAATTTTTAGGGCTAAGTATATCAGACCAGAAATGTTTTAAACTTTTTTTTACGCGTTTTTTCATAACTTTCATTATACCAATAACTTGTGTACCTTGTATTAAATCTTGCTATAATACCAATATGACTATAAAAATTAAACATCAAATCGGACTTGGACCTATTCATGACGAAGCATTAACTATTAGAACGGCTGTTTTTGTAACAGAACAAGGCGTGTCTATCAAAGACGAAATGGCTGATCAATTGGCAGAAGAAACTGCGCTACACATGGTAGCATTTTTAGATAACATATCTGCTGCTACTGCCCGTGTTCGTGAAGAAACACCAGGCATATGGCATGTTCAACGTGTCGCAACACTGCCCTCTTTTCGTGGACAAGGCATTGCTTCGCAGCTATTTGCCTATATAGAAAGTATCGCACCGCAATATCATATTCACACCTTAGATCTTGGCGCGCAAGTACAAGCTAAACCCTTTTACGAACACCTTCAATTTGAAGCCTATGGTTCAGAATTTTTAGATGCTGGTATTGTCCATATTAGCATGAAAAAACACTTGGACTAATTATTATTTCTTTTTGTCATAAGCCACTACTGCTTGAATTTTATAAGGCCTTTCTATATCGCTTAGTTCAGTCCGTGTTGCCTGATGTCCACTACCACCAGTAATTAAAACAGAAGCTAATGCCAAACGATAGTGCGATAACGCTTGATTGGTAGGCGTCATACCAACCATCGTGAGTGTCCCTAAATCGTGTGCTTGTAATTGATTCACCCCGCCCATGATCTTCGTTTCGCCCTCAGCGGTAACAACCATATCAAAATAAGGCAATAACGTGCCTGGATGATTAGCAAATATAACATCTCGCTGTGCAATGATTTGTCGCTGTGCCTGTTCGCCAAGGTGACCATAATCACTGTTCATCATCCCTAACTGCTTTAATTCTTGGGCTAACGTGGTAACATGCCTTTGTTGTATGTTATCTGATTGAATAACCCCTGTCATCACATTTTGACTTTGATATATGCCATTACCGGGAACTATGATTGATTCTTTTTTAGTATCTTCCTCAAGATGAGGTCCCCCAAGTATCTTTTCAATATGTGGCGACACATCCCACTTAGTTGTCTGTTGTGTAAAATAATATAGAATATTCAATATAACAAAATACAATAGTAAAACAAATAAGCTTGCTATAAACATGCCTCGCAAGTAACGGCCATTAGCAAAAAATCGGTACGCTAAATACAATAAGTACCATACACCACCAGCAGCTACCACTGTGTATATGCGGCCTTTAGTTTTAGAATTCGTCGTGAAATAACCTAAATAGTGATTTACCAAATCAAGAACTGTAAACATTATTGTCCCTCCCCTGAAACGCTACTTTGGCGTGTATCTGGCGATGATGTTGGTGCTGTACTACTGCTTGTCGTTGAACTAGCAGGCGTCTCATTACTACTTGTTGTTGCCTGACTACTATCTGGCACCGGAGCTGTGCTTGTACTTTTTTCTGTTGAAGATGTTGTTGTTTCACTGCTTGTTGCAGATGTTATACTATCACTATTAGCCGTGCTTGTTGTATCGCTGTCACTGCTAGAAGAGCGATCGCTGTCAGACATAATTGATGATGTTGATGAATTAACACGACTACTCTGACTAGGCGCTACGCGCCCACCTTCATTTGTACCTGTAGCCACATTCACAGCGATATTTCCTGCGCTGATAGCTACGATAAGTGATACAATTGCGGAAGGTGTTAAAAAAGGTGGTGTTCGATATTTTTTAGCCATAATTCTCCCCGACTATTTAAACGCTAATTATGATCATCATACTGCGTTGTTGTACCATTCTATTTTACCTGTTTTACCCATTATCTGCACAAAATACCCCCAAATGCAACGAAAACCCGCAACTGCTTGCGGGCGGACATGTTTTATAAAATATTTTAGGGAGATTTTATATTAGGAGATTGAGATTGGAGAGAGAAGTCCGTTGATTCGTTGTTTAATATCAACACTTGTTGATGTATAATACTATAATTCACTGATGTTAAATGGAGATTAAAGATGTCACAGTATAAAACTTATTTTATTGACCTTGATGGTACGATTTACCAAGGTAAAATCAAATATCCATCAGGAAAACGCTTTATAGATCGACTTAAAAAGGCACAAATTCCGTACCTCTTTGTGACGAACAATTCAACAAAAAGTGCGATAGAAGTCGCTAAAAATCTTACAGAAAATCATGATATTGCAACAACACCTGATCAGATTTACACAAGTGCCATGGCAACTGCCGACTATTTAAAGGCCACAGTTGCACCACACGCCACCGTTTACGTACTTGGCGAAGACGGCTTGCAAGAGGCCATCGTCAATGCCGGTTTTGAAGTTGTTAATCGTAGTGATGTTGATGTCGTCGTTGTTGGGTTAGATCGTAATATAACTTATGATAAACTAACAGTAGCAACCTTAGCAATTCAATCTGGTGCACAGTTCATTGCAACAAATAGTGACACAAATTTGCCAACCGAACGTGGTATGACACCAGGCGCTGGCGCCATCATTGCTGCAGTAAAAACGGCAACACAAATCGAACCCCTTGTTATTGCTAAACCGGAGCTGCCAATTATGACTGGCGCCCTGCAACGTATGGCGGTACAAAAAAGTGACGTCGTTATGGTTGGTGATAACTACCAAACCGATATTTTAGCCGGCATTAATAGTAATATCGACACGCTACTCGTTTATTCAGGTGTTTCAACACATGACCAGATTAATCGTGTCTTAAAAAAGCCAACCCATGAAGTTGAGACACTTGATGACTGGATCATATAAAAAACGCATTGTTTCACGTGAAACAATGCGTTTTTTTATGATATCATTAGGCTAATTGATTTGCTTCCAATGTTTGTTTGCTATGCTTGTTTGGCCGATAAAATACTAAGTAAAGAATTGCTGAAACAATTGGAATAACTGCTGCTATAAAGTAGAGATCACGGAATGGCATTTGTGCATGTAACGCACCAAACACATACGGTCCAACACCCAAACCAAGGTCTAACCCTATAAAGTAAGTAGATAAAGCAATACCAATACGATGACTCGTTACAAGCTTCAATGTCACTGCCTGTCCGTTTGACATAAACGTACCATAACCAAGACCAATAAATGCACCTGATATTAATAACATTGTTGCATTAGTTGTCAACCCTAGTACAATTAAACCAACTGTCAAAAATATATAACTAGGATACATCACATAATTTTCACCAAAACGATCAAAAATTCGTCCTGACATTGGTCGTGTTAATGTCACAATACCAGCATATACCACAAAGAAAAATGAACTAACTGCGACTAAATTCAAAGTCTCCGCATACGAAGCCAAAAATGATAAGACACTCGAATATGATAGACCCATCAAGAATCCTATAAATGCAATTAACAACACCTTATATTCGATAAAACTTGAAACTTTCCAAGATTTTAGTTCTTTTCTGTGTTCCTCTGTCAATACCACGTTATTAATTTGAATTGCAAACAATGCGAGCATCGATAAAGCAATCAAAACAACTGAAAGTATGACAATAAATCGGAAACTTGTTGCATGGAAAAGCAGTAAACCAATAAAGGGGCCTATAGCAGCTGCTAAGCTTGTGCTCAAGCCATAGTAGTTAATACCCTCCCCTTTACGTTTTTCTGGGATAAACTCCGTTACAATAGCATTCAAGGCTGTTGACGTCATACCATAGGCAAACCCATTGAGTAACCGTACGATATCCAAAGTACCAATTGTTGGTACTGTAAGATACGCAATCGTTGTAATTAAGTAAAAGATGGCACCCCATCGAGCAACACGCTTACGACCAATCAATTCTAATTCTTTACCCATGATTAATCGTGCAAGTAATGTACCAATAATATAAATGCCAGATGCCAATCCAGCTTGTCCAAATGATGCATGTAGTTCATTATGCGCCATAACCGCAATAATAACCATCATCAAGTAATAAACAAGATACACAATAAAGTTAATAATTGTGATTGTAATAAAACCTTTGTTAAATAATTTTTCTTCCATGAGTAATCCTTTAATTTTCACCAGCTCAACAGTTATACATTCAGCTATGTTGGCGATGGTGATAATCGTAGGATTGTTTGCGTACTATCCATTTTTCAGAAACCTTCATTCAATTTTACACCGTGCGCTTGCATGAAAAAATTGTAAACGTGAAACAGTTATTTTTAGGATACCACTTTTTCACAAGCGACGCAAAAAAAATATTTTTTCTCTCATAAATTTGTTAAAAAAGTTGACAAAATAACCTTTTATAAAAATTTTATAAACAAAAAGTTAGTGAAAGTAAGGCTAAAAAAGAGCGGGCGTGAAACCCACACAAAAAAAGCGATGCCCCAAGGACTTCGCTTCTTAATTCATGGGCCTGACAGGACTCGAACCTGTGACCCCTGCGTTATCAACACAGTGCTCTAACCAACTGAGCTACAGGCCCCTTTCTTTTATACCGCGCGACCATGACCACCCGCTGCATATAAAAAAGCGAATGACGGGAATCGAACCCGCATAGCCAGCTTGGAAGGCTGGAATTCTACCATTGAACTACATTCGCAGACTACCGCTTCGATACATCTCTGTACCTATGGCGCTGGACGGAATCGAACCGCCGACACTACGAGCTTCAATCGTATGCTCTACCAACTGAGCTACAGCGCCATCTTAGTACTTTCATACTACGGTCACAGCGGGGCTCGAACCCGCGATCTCCTGCGTGACAGGCAGGCGTCCTAACCAGCTAGACCATGCGACCAATTGCGGGAGCAGGATTTGAACCTACGACCTTCGGGTTATGGGCCCGACGAGCTACCAGACTGCTCCATCCCGCGATTATATTATTTCCGGTAACTCTCTGCTTGAGACTTACCTAAGGAGAATGTGG
>NC_014136.1:930000-1127500 GCF_000092505.1 Leuconostoc kimchii IMSNU 11154 | reverse complement strand
CGAGCTGACGACGACCATGCACCACCTGTCACTTTGTCTCCGAAGAGAACACTTCTATCTCTAAAAGCTTCAAAGGATGTCAAGACCTGGTAAGGTTCTTCGCGTTGCTTCGAATTAAACCACATGCTCCACCGCTTGTGCGGGTCCCCGTCAATTCCTTTGAGTTTCAACCTTGCGGTCGTACTCCCCAGGCGGAACACTTAATGCGTTAGCTTCGGCACTAAGAGGCGGAAACCTCCTAACACCTAGTGTTCATCGTTTACGGTGTGGACTACCAGGGTATCTAATCCTGTTTGCTACCCACACTTTCGAGCCTCAACGTCAGTTACAGTCCAGTAAGCCGCCTTCGCCGCTGGTGTTCTTCCATATATCTACGCATTCCACCGCTACACATGGAGTTCCACTTACCTCTACTGCACTCAAGTTGTCCAGTTTCCAATGCCTTTCCGGAGTTGAGCTCCGGGCTTTCACATCAGACTTAAACAACCGTCTGCGCTCGCTTTACGCCCAATAAATCCGGATAACGCTCGGGACATACGTATTACCGCGGCTGCTGGCACGTATTTAGCCGTCCCTTTCTGGTATGGTACCGTCACACTAAAATCATTCCCTATTCTAGCTGTTCTTCCCATACAACAGTGCTTTACGACCCGAAAGCCTTCATCACACACGCGGCGTTGCTCCATCAGGCTTGCGCCCATTGTGGAAGATTCCCTACTGCAGCCTCCCGTAGGAGTTTGGGCCGTGTCTCAGTCCCAATGTGGCCGATCAGTCTCTCAACTCGGCTATGCATCATTGTCTTGGTGAGCCTTTACCTCACCAACTAACTAATGCACCGCGGATCCATCTCTAGGTGACGCCGTAGCGCCTTTTAACTTTATATCATGCGATACTAAGTTTTATTCGGTATTAGCATCTGTTTCCAAATGTTATCCCCAGCCTTGAGGCAGGTTATCCACGTGTTACTCACCCGTTCGCCACTCGCTTGAAAGGTGCAAGCACCTCTCGCTGCGCGTTCGACTTGCATGTATTAGGCACGCCGCCAGCGTTCATCCTGAGCCAGGATCAAACTCTCAATTTAAATGAATTTAAATTCATTGTTTGAAGATGTACTCTTCGATTAAACTGACTAATTGCTATATCTCTATAACGACTATCCGTTTATTGTTTGTTACGAATTGACTTCGCAAATTTGTTTCTGTTACTCTCGTAACAGCGACAGATTCGTTTGTTCAAAGTTTTGTTCAGTTTTCAATGTGCTACTTGTTGTCGCTGAGACAACTATATTATCTTACCACGCTCAACTCGCTTTGTCAACTACTTCTTTTAACTCTTTCTCAGAACTTTTCGTTTCATTGTTGACTCAAGTCCGTGCGTATCAGACAACTATTAATACTATACGCGCTTTTCAAAATAAGTCAACACTTTTTTGAATTTTTTTCAATTATTCTTCAAAGCTCACAAATTCCGTTGTTTGTAATGTTTCTAATAGACCATGAAGTTTGTTAGCAGGTACAAACTCTAACTGATTGTTCACAGCTTCTTCAATTGTTTTCATATCTGGCACATCAAACGAATACATAGACATTAACGTGCCCTCATAGTTAACACTAGTTAATTCACCTAAACGCCATTGATCAAAGTTCACAGGACCCAATTTTTTAAATTCACGTAACACGGCGCCTAACGAGGTATCATGATTATGACGATGCATTTTAGCGGTAAAAAAATGGTATCCTTGTGCATCATGTTTCACTAAAAAATAAGGTAAATCACCCTTTAACGAAATAGCAGTTGCTGCAATTAATGACATGTTTACTCCTTTATTTTCCAATACGTTTTAGCGCTTCACTAACCCACTCATCACGACGCGCGGCAATCGGGCTGAATCCATAATCAAGGTGATTATTTGTCCAAAAGTATTTTCTTAAATTTAAATTTTTAGGTAACTTCTTTGCTAACGGCATGTTATCTTGACGCAAAGATAAACTGATTTTACCAGTATATTGTTCAATATCTAAAACAGTCACCTTAACTTTTTTCCCAACACACAACTCGTTTTTTAAATCTTGCACAATACCAGACTTACATTCTGAGATATGAATCAAGCCTTGTGTATGATCATTTAGTACTACAAATGCACCATAAGGTTGAATACCTGTAATTCTTCCTTCTAATTCTTGACCGATGTGATATGTCATAATTAATTCCTCACTCTTATTATAACAAAAAAGCAGACCTTTAGTCTGCAATTTCAATCGTATGGACTTCAACATTTTGACGTGGTTTATCAGACATGTCAACACTAACTTTAGCAATTTTATCAACAATGTCTAATCCTTCAATCACTTGTCCAAATACCGTATGTTTACCATTTAACCATGGTGTCTCTTCAGCTTGTACAATAAAGAACTGCGACCCATTAGTATGAGGGCCAGCGTTCGCCATAGACAATGCGCCACGAATATTCAGTAATTTATCTGAAAATTCATCTTCAAAGCTACCTCCCCATATACTTTGACCGCCCATACCTGTCCCTTCAGGATCACCACCCTGTATCATAAAATCACGAATAACGCGATGAAAAATGCCATTATCATAGTAACCATTTTTAGCATGTGTCGTAAAATTTTCAACCGTCTTTGGCGCAATATCGGCAAATAGCTTAACCTTAATGTCACCTTGGTTTGTTTTAAACGTTGCTACTGGTCCATTATATGCTGAAGCATTCTGCTGTGGGTAATCTGTCATTACTATACTCCTTTTAAATCGTCCTGTTTTAATCAATAGAAAAACACCCTTCTATTATTGGTGTTTTAAATCGTATGTGTCATTCAATTATACTTGGTCTTCAATTTCTGGGTCGATGACAACGTCACCATTTTCTATTTCTTCAAGTGCACGTCCAACTGACTTGTTAGAGTTGAAGTTTTCCCTTGTTGCTGGTAAGCCAGCATCTAACTCACGGGCTCGCTTTGCTCCTAAAGCAATTAGCTTGTATCGTGAATCAACCTTTTCTAGTAATTTATCAACTGATGGATAAAGTAACATCGCTATTGTCCTTATAGTGTTTTTTCAAAAACACGTGTAACACGTAAACGTTCAGCTGTAATAATTGCTTTAATACGATCCACTGCGTAGACAACACGATCATTTTCAACTGCATAATCATAATTAATCATCTGCTTTAATTCGTCACGTGCAGCTGTCACACGCTTTTCGATAATTTCTTGTGAATCCGTGCCACGGCCAATTAATCTTTCGCGTAGGTTCGTCAAATTTGGTGGTGTCAAAAAAATATAAACCCCTTCAGGCATTTTTGACTTTACTTGTAATGCGCCTTGCACATCAATTTCAAGAAATACATCTCGACCACTCGCTAAAGTCTCATCAATAAAACTTTTTGGCGTACCATAATAATTATTAACATACTGCGCATATTCTAACATGTCACCATTTGAAATCTTTTCTTCAAATGCCTCATGCGAAACAAAGAAATAATCCTCACCGTCTACTTCGCCAACACGTGGTTGACGAGTCGTAGCTGAGATTGAGTATTGAAAGTCGATACCCTCTTCTTCAAAAATAGCTTTGCGTACTGTACCCTTCCCAACTCCTGAAGGGCCAGACAGCACAATCAGTAAACCCCGCTGTGTCATCACTTTTCCTCTTTATGTACTAATGATAATATTATACCCACTTTCATGATAAGATTCAATGGTGATTTAATGACTAAGTGATATTGAATGCTTGTTCCCCTAGAATAAAAGTAGCGAACAAAAGAGATATAAACTGATTTAACAGTTATTTCTGACGGAATAAATAATCAAGAATTGGTAAAGGATTTTCTTAATATTTGCTTTTTCAAACATTTGTTCGTATGATATAAATAACGAATGACTCAAGGAGTATCCTGATGCAAAATTACCTCACACACCATCCAATGGACTCATATATGCACTATGTCGTCACTTTCCTAAACAGGTTTACAGTGCCCAAAAGACATGTGCCTTTAAAGCAACAACTCTCAGCAGATGACTTGATCGCACGATTAGAAATTGCCTTAAATACTAACTCGCCAGTTACAATTCAGCTTAATAATTCCTTGTTGAGTGAGGATGTTACCAATATTTCAGGTTATGTTTATCAAAACAACAACGGTGAAATTTTGGTACAATCTCCCAAAACACATTCAATGACAGTCGTACTACCTGGTATGATTAGACATTTATAATATAAATAGCGTATCAAACATCTTGTACAACCCAAGGCATGTTTGATACGCTATTTCATTTATGCCAGCTTGCTTATTTTTTCTAAATCAAGTTGTGACAATAGATGATTTAAAGCAACGATGTCTATGTAGCGGTCAATGTTAGCTGTCCCTTTGAGAATATCTCCTAACCCTTTTAAAGCACCCTTCTGACTCAAAAACGTCAAATAAGATTTTACCTCGCCACCAATACCATCTAGACTATCCCATGATGGTTCCCAATAATCAAGTAAATGTGCCATGGCGAAGTGATTTAATGTACCAGCATCCCATGAATCATGCGTAACATGATATGTCTCTGCAATTCCCTTATGAAAAGCAGATAGCATATTGATAACATTGTCACTAACTACCCCTTTAACTGACGCATTTTTAAATTGATGCAAATATGTGTCCGAAATTAACATCTCTTGATCTAAAATTTCAGGTTTCAACTCAACTGATTGCACCACGTCAGTGTTTTCGGTTAGTGCCTTAATTTTGATCTTAGTGCCTCGAAATGTTTCTTCAATAATGGATAAATTAAAATCATCGTCTTGTTCATTTTCTAACAAAAATTTAAATTGTAATTCATCGATAGCGTTAGAGTTTTTCATTAACTCAGCAACATCTTTACCTTGCCACTTAAAGAAGTTAATCGCTAATACTGTACGTACAATCATACGCCAGAAGTTAATATCAAAATTGGAAGTTTGGACAACAAAACGCGCGTTGACATTTCCTTCTTTTAAAAGAAATTGTTGCATATCATACAACACAGGTATTAATAACACAAAATATCGCCAATCACGGTCATCACTATTAACCAACGTTGCTTGCATCACCTCATTTAATTTTACTGTAGCGCGTTCATTGCTTGTAAATTGCGTAAAGTTATGGTTAACCATCATCGCAATAACATCATCTAAGAAAAACGAGGCCACTTCAAACGTTTCCTGACTATACTTATCAATATGCGTAAGGTAAAAGCGCGCCCGTAAGAATCCAGCGAAATCATTATAGCTAAATTCCGGCAACTTATGCTTTGAAATTAGCTTTTGTTTTCGCTGAACCTGTCTCATTTTTTTTATTTGGGCTGATTTTCCTTGCTTCATTATTCTAACTGCAATGCATCATTATGCACGCTTCCTCTCTTAATAATTATTAAATACTTAAATCTAAACTATACTTACCATTACCAAATTCACGTAATTTGAACTGAAAAACCTGTTCTCCACGTACTAAATTACTTGTCTTAATACTAGCTTGCTGTGTACCCTCTAGTTCAGCAATTTCAATAGATCTGTTCACAGTAGACATAACTGGTGCAAACTCTTTGATATCTGCTGCAACATAAAACAATTCTGCATTGCCATATGTTGCTGATTTACGTACTAAATTAACAGAAACTTTATATCGATTCGCATCAAAAATAATGTGATTAAAATTAAAATCGTGTGCATAGTGAAACAATGATGATAAAAACGCTGTTGCGTCAAATTTTTCTTTAGCCATGTTTTTAAAGCGTAAAATAATGAGATACTATGGGCGTCCCTTGGTCATTATTAAACACCTCTCCTTTTAGTTAATTATTGTCAGTCATTCTATAACATAAAAAAACAGATACTGATAGCACTTTAGTACCTGCATGATCAATTTATTAAAGTGTTTCTTTGGTTTCATCAATTGTTGCTGTAACGTCGTCGACAGTTTGATCAACTTTTTTTGATGTTACCTCTTTTGTTTTGTCGATAGCATTGGCCACTGTTTCAGTTGCATCTTCAGCGTCTTCTACTGCTTCTTCAGAAAGATCCTTTAAAGCTTCTTCTAATGTCAATTCATCTTGCGTTAATTCAATATCTTCGTTATTGAACTTTTCGCGCAAATCATCTAAGGACTCATGTGCCTTATCAACATACGTCGTTGCAAAATCTTTTGCCTTATCAACGTAAGGCGAAGCTTGACTTGCGATATTTTTCACCTGATCAGTAGCCAAATCAATATGTTCCCCATATTTTTCTTGGCTTTTGACTTTCAAATCAGATGCTTTGTCTTTTGCTTTCTCTGTTACATCTCCAGCGATATCAGCAGCTGAATAAGCTACATCATAAGCTTTATCACGTAACAATTCACCAGTTTCACTAGCCTTTGCCTTTAACTCATTTTGTTTTTCTTTGGGTAACGCCTTAAACGCTGCAATAGCTGCCGCTCCTGCCAACATACCTGCTAAAAATCCTTTTACCTTTGACATCACTTAGTCTCCTTTTTAGATGATTTTCTAGTCTTATACTTATGCATGGCCGTTTTTGCCGCTTGTCTTGCAACTGCAGTCGCTACGCCACTCGCGCCAAAACTTGTTGCTGCCTTAGCAGTTGAAAACTTATTAGTCACATTTTGAACGGATGCGTTGAGTTGTGAAACAGTCACTGACAAATCAGCAACAGCTTGCACTGTCGGATCCAAAACCTTAACTTTTCCATTAACATCATTTAACAATGTATTGGCATTTCCCAAGATTTCATTACTAGAACGAGCAATACTATCAACATCCGTTGTGATAATATCCAGGGAACGTGTCAGTCTGAGTAAAAATATGCCTATAAATAATACTAAAAGCAAAAAAGCTACAGCAAAAATAATTAATGCCAATTGTCCTGGTGCCATAAACGCCTCCTTTTTATAATCATATCTATAATTATATAATATATTGTTTTATATGAAAAAAGCCCTAGCATCATATAACCTAATTATAACAAAAAAGCTACTCAATGAGTAACTTTTATAATCAATGTGCATAATCAGTGGCACGTGTTTCACGTATAACTGTCACCTTAACATGACCAGGATATTCAAGTTTTTCTTCTATATCTGACTTAATATCATGCGCAAGCACTGTAGCTTGTAGGTCTGTTAACTTTGTTGGTTCAACAATCACACGTACCTCACGACCTGCTTGAATAGCATATGTTGCGTCTACACCATCATAATGATTAGCAATTGCTTCCAAGTCTTTCAAACGCTGAACATAATTTTCAAGTGATTCACTGCGAGCACCAGGCCTTGCAGCACTGATGGCATCCGCAGCTGTTACCAATTCTGAAATTGGTGAAATTGATTCAACATCACCGTGATGTGATGCAATTGCATTGATAACGATTGGCTTTTCATTAAACTTTTCAGCTAATCGTACGCCTAGCTCCACATGAGAGCCTTCAACTTCAGCATCAACTGCCTTACCGATATCATGTATTAATCCGGCGCGCTTCGCAAGCGCGACATCCATTTTAAGCTCTGCTGCCATCATTCCCGCAAGTTTTGCGACCTCGATTGAATGTTGCAGCACATTTTGCCCATATGACGTTCTATAATTCATACGGCCAATCATTTTGATTAAGTCAGGATGAAGACCGCGCAATCCCAATTCAAAGACGGCCGCTTCACCCTTTACTCGTATTGTTTCGTCAATCTGTCGACGTGCCTTCTCAACCATCTCTTCAATACGAGAAGGATTGATACGACCGTCTGCTACTAAAGCGTCCAATGCCATTTTAGCAATCTCACGTCGAATAGGATCAAACCCGCTCAAAACAACCGATTCAGGCGTATCATCAATAATTAGATCAATACCTGTTAACGATTCCAATGTACGGATATTACGACCTTCACGACCAATAATACGCCCCTTCATGTCTTCACTTGGTAAGTGCACGACAGATACCGTGATATCTGCTACAGCATCAGCCGCGGAACGTTGAATTGCTTGCACGATGATATTACGCGCTCGTCGTTCTGCTTCGCTCGTCGCGTCTTCTTCTGCCTCTTTAACTAGGGCTGCACGTTGTCGTACCAAACTTTGCTTTGTTTTACTCAAAATCTGAGCTTTAGCGTCATTAGGTGTCAACTGCGCGATTTCTTCAAGTTTATCCTTTTGAGACGTTACCAAATCATCTGCTACTAGCTGTTTTTGACTAGCATCATCTAACCTAATTTGTACTTGGTTCTCTTTTTGAATTAGCTGTGCATCACGCTGATTCAAGGCCGCGTCTTTTTTATCGAGGTTCAAGACACGGTCTTCAAGCCGTTGTTTTTGTTGTTGCAGCTGTGACTGACGATCCTTAAAATCCATATCCACTTGATTACGATAATCTTGCGACATTTCTTTAGCATCCGTCTTTGCTGCACGTGTTAAACTTTTAGCTTCTTTGTTTGCTTGTTCAAGAATGTTAGCTGCAATTTCCTTTGTCGTGGTAATTTGTTTTTTGTCATATGACAGACGAACAAAATATCCAACAATGAGGCCAATTACAATTGCGAAGAGCACCGAAATGATTGTCACTACCATGAGCTTCTTTCCTTTCAGCTTGTGAAATTTACTTACTTCACATATATTAAGTATATCTATAAACAACGATAACGTCAAACAAAAAAAGCCGTTTGGCTTTTAATTTTTTAAACGTCTTCGTAACTCGCGTTCTTGATCACGTCGTTTAATATCCTCGCGTTTATCGTATTTCTTTTTACCACGCCCGATACCAATTAACACTTTTGCAAAGCCGTGTTTTAAATAAACCTTTAGCGGCACAATAGTGACACCTGCCTCCGAAGCAGCTTTACTAAGTGTCGCAATTTCATGCTTATGCAATAATAGTTGCCGGGAGCGTATTGGGTCAACATTAAACTGGTTGCCTTGTTCATAGGATGCAATATTAACGTTTGTTAACATTGCATTACCATCATGAATTGTAACAAAGCCATCCCCAATAGTTATTTGCCCACTACGTACAGATTTAATTTCTGTTCCAGTTAAAGAAAGTCCGGCTTCAAACGTCTCTGCAATTGCATAATTAAATCGCGCTTTGCGATTCTGTGCAAGATACTTATCTGTATTTTGTTTTTTCTTGGCCATAAGCTCTTAGCCTCCATCAGCATGTTACAACATATCAGATTCGAAATTAAAAGTTACGTTTTGAATCGCGCTTTTGTCCTTGTTTGGCATCTAAAGGTCCTCGTTTTTGTCTTGGACCCTCTGATTTGCCTCGTCTTTCGTTCTTTCGACGCTCATCTCTATTACGCCCAGTCCCAAACTTACCATGTGATTTTGTAGCTACTCGAATTTCCGTTGTTGGTGCATTTTCTATGTCAATTAACATGAAGTCAACTGTACGTTCGTCTTTATTAACGCGCAAAACTTTCACACGAACTTTTTGTCCAATTTGGAAAATACGGTGCTTTGATCGACCAATTAATGCAGCATGTGCCTCATCGTATTCGTAATGATCATCTGTTAAGTTTGAAATATGAACCAATCCTTCAACTGTGTTTTCCAAACTAATAAACAACCCAAATTTCAATGCTGAATTAATTACCCCATTAAACTCAAGACCAACTTTGTCCATCATGTATTCAGCTTTCTTCAAAGCATCTACATCACGTTCTGTATCGATAGCTCGACGTTCACGCGTGCTTGTATCAACACCAATTTGTCCCAATTTATCAGCGTATTTCTCTTGTGCATCGATACCATAACCATGTTTTTCGTACCACTTAATTAAACGATGAACTGTTAAGTCAGGATAACGACGAATAGGTGACGTAAAATGTGTGTAGTATTTTGCGCCCAAACCAAAGTGGCCCACTGGGTCTGGTGAATACTTGGCTTGTTTCATGGCGCGAAGCATCATTGTAGAAATCATTTGTTCAGTGGGATCACCCGCTACATCAGCCATTAACTTTTGTAACATTAATGGTGTTACTTTACTAGGATCACCATAGACCGGATGACCCAATGCCTTTGAAAATTCAAAGAAAGATTTTGCTCGTTCTTCATCAGGAGATTCATGAATACGATACAAAAATGGTACTGCCATTTTATCAAAATGTTCAGCAACCGTTTCATTGGCTGTTAACATAAAGGATTCAATCAAGCGTTCAGCAGTTCCACGTTCACGTAATTTAATATCGATTGCCTTTCCTTGTTCATCCACAATAATTTGTGCTTCTGGTGCATCGAATTCGATAGCACCCCGAGCTTGACGCTTTTTATACAAAATTTCGTGTAATTCGCCCATAACTTTGAACATTGGTGTTAACTGTGCATATTCTTCTTGAACGAAAACATCACCCTCTAAAATTTTGTTAACTGCATCATAGGTCATACGTGCGTGAGATTTCATGACTGAAGTATGTAGTCGATGATTCACCACTTGCCCTTGTTTATCAATTTCCATTTCTGCAGACATGGCTAAGCGCACAACATTCGGGTTTAATGACGCAATACCATTGGAAATATTACGTGGTAGCATTGGAATAACACGGTCTGTCAAATAAACAGACGTGCCACGCGTGTAAGCTTCGGCATCAATAGTCGAACCCTCAGTAACATAATGTGATACATCCGCAATATGGACACCTAAATGATAATTTCCATTATCTAACTTCCAAACAACTACCGCATCATCAATATCTTTTGTGTCAGAGCCATCAATAGTAACCAGTGTCTGTTCAGTAATATCTTCTCGACCTGCCCAATCTGACTCAGGCACATCAACTGAAATGTTTGCTGCGTCATCTAACACATCCTGCGGGAATTCACTTGGTACTTTTTTTGAACGTACAATTTGAAGTATATCCATGCCTGGATCATCTTTGTACCCTAATGTCTCCACTACGTTGGCAACCAATTCACGTGGATGTATTTTATCAGGGAAGCGTGTGACTTCTGCTACAACGACTTGCCCATCATTAGGTGTCAGGCCATTCGAATTCACCAAAACCTTGAAACTCATAGCTTTTTTGTCACTGATTTTTAATTCACCAATCATCTCATTAGCTTCAGAACCTAATGAAAAAGTACCAACAATACGTTCATAAGCATGCTCAATAATTTCTTCTACTTTCCCCTCAGGCCCACGATCTGGTGATGGTGCCGGTTTCAAAGTTGAAACACGGACTTTATCCCCCTGCATGGCTTGTAACGTATTTTCGGGATTGATAAAAAAATCAGGTAATTCGGTGTCATACTTAACAAACCCGAATCCTTTATCGTTCGCCCTATACTCACCTAACACAAATCCTGCATTAACATTATAAGTGTATTCCCCATTGTCGTCTAGAGCATCACCTTGGCGCACTAATGCATTCATTGCATTAACAATTTGTTGATATTCAGCTGCCGAATTCATTCGTAACCCGTCAGCCATATTTTGTGCCGTAAACTTTTGTTCACGATTAGCTTTCAAAAAGCCGTTAATTTGAGATTTTAATTGTTCAATTTCCATTTAATTATTCTTTCTAATTTTTTCCAAATAAAAAGTCAGTCTACAAAAAGAGCAAACTGACCACTATAGTTTTTTAATGTGCTGATAGGTACATCAATGCAAAGCCAATAATAAACCACAAGCCTCCAAGAATGGCGGTTGCACGACGCATAACAGCTTCAAATCCGCGTGACTTACGCTCAGCAAACAAGTCACCAGCACCACCAGACAACGCTGATAACGCATCTTGTTGCTTGCTTGGTTGCATCATGACTGTCACAATGAGCAAAATACCCACGACAATCAAAGCAACAATAAGTATCTGTTCCACAGTCATATCCTCTACTTTAAATCTTTAATACTTATTATAGCAAATAAACAGCTTGCCTGCACAAAAATATTTATCTACCACATAGCTAAGCTATTAATTACCCGCAGCTAAGCTAAACATTAAAATACCACCCGCAATAGCAACATTCAAACTTTCAGCTTGCCCTTGAATGGGAATATACAAATTTGTAGTTGTTTTTTCAGCTAACTCGTTTGACATACCTTGTCCTTCATTACCCACAATTAAAGCGAATTGTGTGCTTGGCTCAATAGCACGGTATGATTGTGCCGACTCATTTAACTGTGAACCGTAAACTGACAAATTATTAGCAGTGAGCGCATCAGCCCATTCATTTAAATCACCATTCAATACTTCTAAATGAAATTGTGATCCCTGCATGGCACGTACAACTTTTGGTGAGTAAGCATCAGCCGTTCCTTCACCAAAAACAACTCCCTTAAATCCAGCAGCATCAGCTGTTCGTACTAAAGTTCCGACATTGCCAGGATCTTGTATGTTATCCAATAATAACCAAGCCCCATCATGTACATACGTTGGATCAAATGTTTTGTCTGGCAAAGAAATTTCCGCAAATATACCTTGTGGTGTATTTGTTCCAGCAATATGTTTAGCTACTTCATCACTGATTTCAAACGCTGGTACACCATGAGGAACGTCTGGCAAATGCGTTGCCATTTGTTCTTCGGTAGCCATCACTGCATGAAATTTAGCACTTGCTTTAATTGCTTCCTCAACTAAATGCCAACCATCCAATAAGTAAGTTCGATTTTCTTGACGTCCTTTTTTTGTTGCCAGTTTTTTCCAGGCCTTAACACGACTATTTTGATTTGATAAAATACGATCCATAGTTTAAATTCTTTCTGTTCCTTACCAGAACTGACAAAAGTACGTCAAATATTTTGACGTACTTAAACAATTAACGTTGTTGCTTTCCAGCATTACGTTGTTTCTTATTTGATATATTTTCAGTGATAATTTTATTTTGCTCAATCGGCGTTGATGATTTAGCATTATTACTAGTCTTGGCACCTTCAGACATCAAATCATCTGCAGTTTTTTTAATTTTAAACTCTCGAGCCACGCGCTTTTCAAGACCTGGTCTCTGAAAATGTTGTATTAACGTTTGCAACAAAGCAAACAGGCCACCAATAACAAAATAAAGTCCAATGGCCCCGCTTGCAATCATGGCAAAAACAAAAATCATGACAGGACTAATAAAAATCATCGCAGCTGACGTCTTCTTTTGCTCCTCAGGCATATGCTGCATTGCAAGCCAAGCTTGTATCAAATAAACAATCCCAGCTGCAACCGCAAATATTATTTGTGGCTTACCAAGATCAAATCCTAAAAATGTTGCGCCTTGTAAGGCTGGCGCATGCAAAATGGCTGAATATAGTCCTGAGAAAATCGGTAACTGCATCGCCATTGTCAGAAATGATATACCGCCAATAACGCTCACATCATTTTCACGATACAATGACATCATAGCCATACTTGCCTGCTGTTGTTCTTGAGTTGTGCCGGCTTTTCGCGTTAAAGCTTGCAACTTATCAATTTCTGGCTTTAATGTTTGCATTTTGATTTGGTTGATTGTTGTATTAATCTGTTGATTTAAAAAGAATGGCAGCAATACAAGCCGCAAAATAACCGTGATAATAATAATTGCCCAACCAATACCGTTGACACCACCAATAAATTGAGCAATACTAGCCATAATATCAGCTAAAGGATGTCCAATCCAACGATACATGCGACTGTGTTGATCATATCCACCGGTAATCAAGATAATATCTAAAATGACAAAAGCCGTTGTTAAAATACGCTTTACTTGTTTCATGAGTTTATTTTTTTCTCCTGGTTATTACAGAGTTCCATTATACCAAGATTTCTTACCTAATAGCAAAATTATTCGAATCAAACGATGCAATCGGCTGTTTAACAATTTTTTCAACATGACTGTATGGGCCAGGACCTCGTTTTACTTTTTCAAGAAAATTAATCATATCAACCGCATCACCTTGTATTTTCATGTCAACTGTGCCGTCATTTTCATTTTGAACCCAACCGACAATATGGCATTCCTGTGCCAAGTTTTGAGCAAACCAGCGGAAACCAACACCTTGGACACGCCCGTACACTTTAATCTGATAACTTTTCTGCATCTGTTTTCTCTTTATATAAAGGTAACCTAATTGTAAATGCTGATCCAGATCCTAATGCACTCTCGAGGGTAATTTCACCACCGTAGGCTTCCACCAAACGTTGGGCAATGCTCAACCCTAAACCATTACCACCCTTAGCGCGTGATCGCGCCTTATCAACGCGATAAAACCGATCGAATACACGCTGCGCGTCCTCGCTTGACAGACCTTCGCCAAAGTCTTGTACCCCTATTTCAACGCGATTAGGTGTTTGTGATAGTGCAAAATGAATTTCTCGACGTTCTAATGAGTACTTCACCGCATTATCAGCAAGAATAATTAAAATTTGTTCCATGTGATCTTGACGCACTTTAACATTCGCATGATTACTCAAATCATCGTCAAAAGTAAAAATAAATTCTGGATGAATTAACTTGAAGTTATCAAACACACGGTGTACTAAACCACCTATCTCAGTCACTTCTTGTATATTTTCTATCGGAATCTGTTCTGCTCGTGTTAAATTAAGCATCTCATTAATCAGAGTTTCCATTCGCTGCATCTCGACTAACGATGACTTAATTGAATCATCTAAAACCTCTGGTTCGTCTTTACCCCACCTATTAAGGAGGTCCATATGTCCCTTCACAATGGTTACTGGTGTTCGTAATTCATGAGAAACGTCCGACACAAATTGTTGCTGCGCACCAATCAGATTTTGTAGACGGTCAATCATGCGATTCAAAACAGTTGTTAAATCAGAAAATTCGTCGTTTGCATGTATCTTCTTAGCACGCACACTTGTCATAGGGTCATCTTGTAGGGCTTCAATAGTTGTTTCGATCGACTTAACTGGCCTTAGAATATAGCGTGTCAAGATAAATGAAAATACAAAAACAGCACTACCACCCAAAAAAGCGGTCAACCACAGCCACTGATATAACACATTAGGTATTTCACCAAAATACTGTTTAATCAATTCAGATATAATCACTTCAAAAATAATAAAGATAACAAAAAAGCCAGATGCCATCCCCAATGAAAGCTTCCAGCTCAGTGAAAAACGGTGTGCTGATTTTTCAGTTTTGTTAGTTTCTTTAGACATAATCTCTCATTAGCTACGCATAACGTATCCAGTACCACGAACTGTTTGGATATATGATGCCTTACTTTCTGGATCATCAATTTTATTACGCAAGTAACGAATATAAACATCAACAACATTGGTTTCAACTTCTGAATCGAAGCCCCAAACCTCTTTTAATAGTTGTTCACGTGACTGAACAACATTAATATTTTCAACCA
The DNA here is from genome assembly GCF_000092505.1 of Leuconostoc kimchii IMSNU 11154. NCBI lineage: Bacteria > Bacillati > Bacillota > Bacilli > Lactobacillales > Lactobacillaceae > Leuconostoc > Leuconostoc kimchii. The sequence goes on along the minus strand of NC_014136.1, from coordinate 1,112,194 downwards.
ATGTCAATAGCAGGTCATATTCGCGTTTTGTGAGGTTAATAATTTGATTGTCACGACGAGCAATACGATTTTCTTTCTCGATTCGCAAATCTTTGAAATTAATAATCGCACGATGCTTATCATTTGACTCAGTCTCAATTGCAATACGACGGAGTAGTGAACGAATACGCGCTAGTAGTTCTTCGATCGCAAATGGCTTAACCAAGTAATCATCTGCGCCATAGTCTAGACCAGAAATACGATCAATAACTGAATCTCGTGCCGTCATCATAATGATGGGTGTCTTTTTAGACTCACGTAAGCGGCGAGCCACTTCTAAACCATTTAATTCAGGTAACATTAAATCAAGCAAAATAACATCATAGTTATTTGCTAACGCTGCATCTAATCCTGCACGACCATCCAAAACAGTTTCAACTTCATAACCCTCATGTTTTAGTTCCAGTCCAACAAATTTAGCTAAATTTTCTTCATCTTCAACAATCAATACTTTACTCATTATTTATCCTCAATATTTGAATTGGTATTACCAATTATATTTCTTATCACTTCTCTATATTCTAGAGTAATCTCTAACATTTTGCAAGTATTTTCTCATTTTTTGAAAAAATCATCTAATTTAGCCATTCTAGAATCTAAGTCAATTTTATCAGCCTTTTTTTTCTCATTTTCAAAGGCTTGTTCACTGATAACATGCCAATCTTTTCCAGAAGGTAATTGATCGCTTTCAACTTCTTCTGGTGTTAAAATTTGTAATGGTAATTCAGCAATCACATTATCAAGAATAGCTTCATCAACATTTAATGTATCATTTTCTAATACAAAAACCGGATCAGTTTCTTCAAAATCCACTAATCGTTTGTCATCTTCAATATAACGTTCGTCAAAATTTAAGTCAATTTCTCGAATAACTGGTGCCAATGATCGTGAAGAAGGTACTGTGATCTGCCCTGTTACTTTCGCTTTCAGTAAAATATCCTCATTCTCGTCATAGCATATACTACCTATCACGTGTAGGTTTGATAAAGCTAGAACGGTTGTGGGGAATCTTTCTTTAGCCAATGTCTCCAAATCTAATGTCGTATCGATTTTTAGTGCATTTTGTCGATACTTTTGAAGTTGATTTTTGTTATATTTCATCTTTTCTCCCTAGTATATGTCGATTAATCACCTAGTATTATCTCACGATTAACACTAAGTTTGGTACTTTTAACACTAATTGGTTTACGCGTTACATCTTGCTGCTCCGATTGATTTGCTAGCATTTGCCACAACTTACCAGCCTTGTAGTCCAAACGCAGATTAGCTTTAGCTAAGTTTTGGTCAACTTTACTGATTAAAGGTAATGACACTGTTTTTTTAATTTCATTTAGGTACTTTTGCCCAGCATCTGTAAACCCTAAAACTCTTAGATACGGATCTTGCATGGCAGCTTGCATTTGATCAACTTTCACGTTAAGTAGGGTATAAAATAATGTGCGTTGCATACGGGCAAATGTATACCGCTTTGATTTAATAGCTTTTATAAAACTCTGATAACTTTTCGGACCAGGCTCACCTAATGCTATAGCTGCCAGGCGATGTTCTAAACCTTCTGCCATTTGATAAATTTGCCCCAATTGACCAACAGTATCTGTCGTCAAACGATATTTTAGTAATGGCCAAAATTTCTCTTCGAAGTTGATCGTATGGCTACCGTCAGTAATAGCTTGCAAAGTGACGGATGGCACAACATCTTGAATTTTTTCCAATTTGCCTTTATGTAATGCCAGTCGAATAGATGAGGCTGATGCTATTGTTTGCCCAACCAAAAATGTTTGATCATGATAACCTGCTGCCAGACGTTGAATAGGGTGTAACCTTATATCTACGCCTAGCTTGATCACTGCCTTAGCGTAACTAAATGCTAAAATATCATTAGGATCTGTTAATTTAAAACCAGTTTTCGTTTCTAACTCTGCTGCATAGGCGCTCGCAAAGGTTTGATTTTTGTCCTGTACATCACGACCCTGTTCAATACTAGGCGCTTGACTAGCTAATTCCAAAAAATCAACATGAGCATGTTCACTACCAAACACCATATCACTCACACCTAATGCTGACAATAATTTAACCGCGCCTTCAGCAAACAAATGACTGGGTTGGACTGCAAAAAAAGTTGGTAGTTCTACAACTAAATCAACGCCATTTTCTAATGCCGCTTTAGCACGTGTCCACTTATCAAATAATGCTGGTTCGCCACGTTGCACAAAATTTCCTGACATAACAACGACCACCACATCCGCCCCAGTTAATTTTTTTGCCTCCTGTATATGATATATATGTCCATTATGAAACGGATTATATTCTGTTACTAAACCAACTGCTTTCATGATTTCACCGCCTTAAAAAACCAGCGTTGCGTTGTGTCATTAACTGTTTGCTTACCAAAATCAGCTGACACACTAATATTTTTGAAACCAGCTCTTTCAAGTTCATGTTGATAATTGGCCAATGAATAGGTTTGTTCATGGTGAATTTCACGTAAAATTTTAAACCCATCTATTTTTTCATCATAAACAAAGAATTTCAAGTCATGATCGACACTATTGGCCGTTTCACCAGGGTAACTTGTCCACATAAAAATGTTGTCTTCATCATCATCGTTATTATAATAATAATTATCGTACAATACATTGACTTGATACGGCGTGATGACATCAAATAGAAATTGTCCACCTGCTTCAAGATGATCAAAGACTTGCTCAAGTGTTGCTCTAAAATCAACAAGATTAGGTAAATAATTTAATGCATCTGCAAAACTAATAATTGTCGCATATTCTGCTTGCCAATCGGACCATTCTCGCATGTCAGCTTGAATCAAACTAACATCAACGCCAGCATCAAAAGCATGTTTCTGCGCTAAAGATAGCATTTCAGAAGATAGATCTAAAATATCAACTTGATAATGTTGTTGAGCTAATAATACAGCCAATCTTCCAGCACCACCACCAAGATCCAGCACACGCCCTGCTTGTGTATTGTCTACAACGAAGTTTGCCCAATCTTGGTACAAATCGTCATTAAATAAGTTATCGTATTTTTCAGCAAATGTTGAATAATTTTCTTTTATATTTTTGTTAGCCATATTATTATTTTAACAGAAAAAGAGATGGGCAACAGCTCATCTCTTATTAATCTGTTACAAGCAACCTCGTTAAATCTAAGTAAGGCGCATCATGCCACAAGCGCTCTAGATTATAAAAGTCACGCTGCTCGGTTGAAAAAATGTGCACAATCACATCGCCTAAGTCGATCAAAACCCAATCAGCTTTTTGGAAACCTTCAATTAATTTCACTTGTCCACCTGCTGCTAATACTTTATCTTTGACCTCTGTTACAATGGCCTGTACTTGACGGTTAGACGCCGCATCAGCAATCACAAAATAGTCAGCCATCAAGCTTACTTGACGCATATCGAGTGCAACAATATGATTAGCTTTTTTGCTATCTACTGCTTTTATAGCTGTTTCTAGTACTTCTTTTACATTTAATGCTGTTGTCAAGAGGTTTTCCTTTTCTTTCCAATTCAATTCTTATACTTACGCATGTTGGAGCCAATAATTATATGTTGTAATACTTTTGGGATAAATAACTGTTTCTTTTTGAACTAATCGTAAAACAGTGTGCACAATTTGGTACCTGACACCTGCAGCAAGCGATTGTTCCGTGACTTGACGTGCGGTCTCAACACCTGGAAATGTGCGGCCCATTTCTAAATAATCAGCCATAAACAGCACTTGGGATAGTAGCGTCATTTCAGACCCTGCACCCGTCGTATGTTCTCGAACTGCATTGAGAATATCTCTATCGTCAATTCCCAGCTCATCATGAATGATTTCTGCTCCGACAACACCATGCCAAATATAATTCCCCCATTTCGCCAAATCAGGATCCAAATGTTTGTCTTGAATGACAGCTAAAAATTCTTCATCCGTTCGCTCTTTGGCGTAATCATGTACCAATGCTGCAACTTCGGCCTGCTCAATATCCACGTTATTCTCACTAGCGAGTTGCTTCGCGTAATCGCGAACACGTAAACTATGTTGATAACGATAAGTCGACATTTTTTTTGCCACGCGTTGCTCTAATTCTTCAATACTACCATCAAAATATTTAGTCATATAATCCTCGATACAAATTATATTCTGCTATAAAGCCTGCTTCACGGTCAGGTACTAAGTAATTAACACTTTGATTCAGTCTTATTTTTGTTCTGATGTCTGATGACGTAATACGAATATCAGGGACATCACACCATAACATAGGGTAATCCGAGTGTTTTTCTTGAGTGCCATGAACACCAGCCACGAAGGTGACCAAACGCGTTAATTCTTCGATATGATCCCATGTGGGTAGTTTTTCAACTTTTTCGCCACCAATAATAAAGTAATAGTCATTTTCGGGATGTGTTTCAACAAGTTCACGCATCGTCTGATATGTATATGATTTACCACCATTTCGTACCTCAATCAACTCAATATCAAAAAATGGATTCCCAGCAATAGCACTTTTAACAAGTTGTAACCGATAAGCCGGTTCAATAGCGCTAGCATGCGTGCCATCAATCGGTTGCGCATTTGGCATCCAAAGGACCTTTTCTAACCCGAGTTGCTTACCAACTGATTCTGCTAAGACTAATTGCCCGACATGTGGAGGGTTAAAGGTACCACCAAAAATGCCAATTCGCTTTTTAACAGGATTTGACTGTAATTGAGATTGTCCTTGAGTTAATTTTGTATACACACCATTCATTGATATAACCGCCTTAAATTAAATTTTAGCTAATTCAACTGAGATTTTTTTATACTTATCTTCTTGAGCCGGTAAAAACAATACTAATGTACGTCCAATAATTTGTGCAACTGTGATATCAGAATGCGATTGAATAAATGACGCAACATCCTTTGCTGATTCATCTGTACTTTGTTGTAAACTAATTTTAACTAATTCGCGTTTTGATATTGCTAACACAAGCTCGTCAACCCAAACTTGCGTTAAACCATTTTTACCAACAGAAAAAATGGGCGATAGTGTATTTGCTTGCGAACGCAAAAAGCGCTTTTGCTTACCTGTAAGTTGTAACATTAAATCATTGCCTTTCGAATGAGGACAGAAACGCCCTTTGGTGCCCAGCCAGCGACTTTAACGCCAGCGGGAATAGAAATCCAACCTAGTCCTGCAAATACAATATCACTGTCTTCAGTAATACTAAATTCGTGTTTAACGAGATCAGTTGTTGTCCCATGTGGAGAAGGAGCCAGTAACCCACCAGCATGTTTGTCATAAAAATCATCCGCACCCAGTAATTTTGTGCGATGTAAATTTAAATTATTTTCAAAATAAGCTGTCACAGCCGTACGTTGACCAAGTTCAAAATCAAAACGTGCCAAACCACCAATAAAAATAGTTTGTTCTGAGTTCAACTGATACGTACGTGGTTTGATCTCATTTTTGGGTAACGCAAATTTTAAGTCCTTATCGGCTAAAACATGCGCCATTTGATCACGCTTAATAATTCCTGGCGTATCTATCAGTTTTTTCCCATCAGCAAGCGGTATTTCAATGCGATCTAAAGTTGTTCCGGGGAAACGAGATGTTGTAATCAAATCTTGAACGCCTGTGCCTGCTTTGATAATTTGATTAATCAAAGTTGACTTACCAACATTGGTTACGCCAACAACATACACATCTCTTCCTTCGCGGAAATAATCTATTGTATCTAATAAATTATCGAGATTTTGCGGACGTTGTGCAGAAGTCAAAAAGATATCAATCGGCTTAATTCCCTGCATTTTTAACTCAGCTTGTAACCAGTTTTTCAAGCGATTTTTGTTGAGTAGTTTAGGCAATAAATCTACCTTATTCGCCACAACTAAAATAGGATTATCTTGACCGACAAAGCGCGGTAAGCCCGAAATTTCTGATCCGGTCACATCAAAAATATCAATAACATACACGATTAAAGCTCGCGTATCTGAAATTTGGTGTAGTAGCTTAGCAAAATCTGCGTCAGTCAATTCGACCGGTTGAATTTCATTATAGTGTCGCAGTCTAAAGCAACGTTTACAAAATAATTCTTCGCTATCAATTGCCTTTTTTAACGCGGACATCGGTAAAAAGCCCGCTTTTTCAGGGTCGCTGACTTGCATCAATGCACCGCAACCAATACAGCGTAAACCCTCATCTAATTGTTCTTGGACATATGCGTCCGTTATTTCAGTTGTCACGTAATGATTTCTCCCATTTTAATTGTGGATGTGCTTTGAAGACGATCTTTTTAATGTGTTTTTCAATGCTGCGATTCAACCATGTTTGCCACATATCTGATTCAATTAAACGTTGTACTAACACACTACGTACACCTGCACCATGCGCTGCCCAAACATCCGTCAGCATTTGATCGCCGACCATGATAACCTCTGCTCTGTTTAGATGTTGTGTACGTAGCACATGCAAAATACCCCGTGGTAGAGGTTTCAGTGACCACGAGACAAATTCAACGCCGAGAGGCTTGACGGCTTTAGCAACACGTTTAGTTGTGTTGTTAGATACCACAATCACCTCAATGTTCCCATCTCGCAAATCTGACAACCATTTTTGTAGTTCTGGTGTGCCCTCAGGATTATTCCATGCAAGCAATGTATTGTCTAAGTCTGCTAACACTGCCTTAATGCCGTGCGCTTTTAAATCTTCAACTGTTAAATCATATATTCGTTCAACCATATAGGTTGGCGTAAACTGCTCTAAGCGCATTGATACCATCATCCAATTTTATTATTCTATCTTATTATACACTACAATGAGGTCTTTTTTAAAACCAGTATGATTTAAAAAGACCTCATTGCAAAAATTTATATAAAAAACACCCTGTCAATTGTGATGTGAACCCCAATAGTTGGACAAAATAGAATTAATTAACTAACAGACTCAGTGGTGAGTTGCCGATATCGAATCAGCGACAGACCATTGCCTTTTTGTTTGATGGCGTTTGATAATGAAAACCTTGATCATGTAACAAAATTGTCACCCGACGATAACCATATTCCGTTTGAAATTGTGGTGATTTGATTTGGCGGATGACTACTGCTAGTTTATCATCTGATGACGTACTGATTGGATGTGTTTCTAAATAATAATACGTACTCCGTTTCAAGTGAATCAGCGTCAATAGATCATTTAATTTGAATAATTTAGTCCGCCTTAGTGCAGTGACGACCGTTTGTTTTTCTCGGTTCGTTGATCCACTAAGGCTTTTAATTTTTTGTACGCGTTGCCTACCACAGTAACACAGCATTCTCCATCTTGAGCTGATAGTTTTCTTGTTTCAAGTCAGCGAGTTCTTGTTGTTCTGGTGTAAGTGGCTGAATGCGTTTGCGTCCCATAGTTGTTTGCCGGCCTTTCGGTTTAGGTTTTAACCCATTGCCGTGCCTACTTGGTACCCGAATTTTCGATACATTCTCAACCAATTAGCGCTTGTTGTACTAGGAAAGACCGCAAAATAGCGTGCCGCCTCTGATTGTGAGTGTGTTTCAAGATAGCTCAACACGGTCATTTTAAAATCTGGTGAATAGGTTTTCTGGTTTTGAAAACCAATGGAACCAGCCATTAGTTGACGACCATTAATTTAAATTCATTTGAATATTTAGTCATAGAAAAACCCAATAACTTTCTGGACAGATTCTCTATTCTGTCCAAGTTATTGGGTTCACATCACAATTGGAATTGACAGGGTGCCTTTTAAAATTATGATTGCTTATAATTTAGTATCGTATACGATTACGATTCAAAATAACTGGTATTAATACCAGTTATTTTGTTGCCAATGTGTAATGGCATGATCCACTGAGCCATAACGTTCAGAAATATATTGCTGCATAGCGTCCAATTGAACATTATAACTATTACGATAATCTTGACCTGGGACATATTTTTCATAATAAGCTTCGGACAGTTGACCAATACCATAATAATCACCGTTACGAGCCTGCGTATCACCATGACTCTCATGAGTAATTAACCAATTAATATCTGATGTTGGTGCTGCCACTGATTGACTTTGTGCTTTCGTTGCAACGGCTGCATCATCTGTAACAACATTTGCACTAGATACAGATGCCGCCGTCACTGCGACCTGAGTATCTTCATTTTTTTCTGAAATTTGATTCATTGACAAACGATCTGTAGACGCTTTTTCCACATCGCTTGGTTTTAATTTTTCAGACGTCGATTGTATCGGCTGCGTAATTGACTTATCTACCGATATTTTAAGATTTGTCAAATTGGAGACTGCGGCTTGCTGTTCTAGCGATTCAATGTTTGATAACGATTGAACTGCTGCATCAGCTGCCTGGATATTAACTTTCTCACTCAATGCCGCCGCGTCCGTTGATTGGTTAGCGGCGCCAAATTGAACTCCCAATAGTGATAAGATCACTGCAGAAACAGTAATATTTGTAATTATTATTCTCTTTAACATCATAAAAACTATTGTCCATGATTTATATTACACTAAGATCACACAATATAACAAAAATAAGTACAAAACCAACATTATATACAAACATTTACCATTTGTTTAATTATTTAACAATGAGTATCTAGGTAAATGACAAATAAAAAACAACTCGTCACAATAACAAGCTGTTTTCAATATCATTTTATTTTTATAAATCTTGTTTAAAGTCAGATGGTTGGTACAGTTTCATTAACGTACTGAATATATATTGCGCAATAAATCCAGCAATAATAGGTACAATCAACCAAGCAATAATTGCCACTATCGGATTAATAAAGTGATCCATAACAGTTGCAGGTACAGCTGCATCCTTAACCATTGATTGAATGGGTGAAACTAAACCAATATAGCCAAAACCGGCTGTTGTTGGTGTGCCTTGAATATTAAGCAAAGCAACCGGTATACCAGAAATCGCTGCTGTAAGTAGAAATGGTAACATTGTAATAGGCTTCGCGAACACTGATGGCATCATACCCTTCATCGCACCTAACGCAATTGCTACTGTAACACCTGGCTTATTCACGCGCCATGAGTTAATCAATAGCACAATTGTTGTTGCAACAACACCCATTGCTGCAGCACCTGAACCGATACCTGATAACGAGATGGCCAAAGCAATCCCGACCGTTGATACTGGCGTAATAATAATGATTGAAAACGCCATAGCAATCAACATAGCCATTGGAACTGGCGCTAAAGTTGTAAATGTTTCAACAAGTTTACCAATCCATGTTGTCACATCCCCAACAAAGGGGGCTATGGTTTTGCCAAATAAGCCAACGCCACCACCCACAATAATTGGGCTCAAAATAATAGCAACAGATCCGAATCCCTTTAAGTAACGCGCTACCAGCCAAGTCACCCATACAGCAATAGCTGCAACAATCATGGCATTAATGACATCGCCAGCACCACTGGCAATGTATATATTGGCTGGCGCAACTGATTTGATTCCTGTTACAGGGTTTGTGAAGCCGATAGGTGCTTGTGCCCACTTAATTGATCCTGAGGCAACCATTGTCGCAATCGCTACAACACCAACATCCAAACTTTTCATTTTGAATTGCAACGCAACTGCCATACCAATTAAAAATGGAATTAGCGAAGTGAATAATGTTAATATTGCGCTCAGGTTAGTACCAAATGTTGTTGTCCCTAACCCAGAATACTGAATAATGTACTTCATCACAGCTGAAGGTAAAACACCTATCAAAATACCTTGTGCAGACCCCGATAATACTTTGAAAAAGAAATCTTTTAACTTTAATTCTGTTGTTCCGTTAAACGTGTCTGGTATATTCTCTGACGCTTTGCGAGCATATTCTTCATTGCGCACAACTTGTGATTCTTTCGTAGCCCACTTTTGGCCATCTGCCTTAATACTCATAATTTTCCCTTATTAATCATTCACGTACGGATTATCTAAGTTTCAATAATAAAGCTCAAACTACCGCTATTAGTACTTAACAGCAATTGCTGGTGTTTCACCATTAGCAAATGCAACAGCCGCATCCATTGATTGATGGACCATTTCAAGTACAGCTTTTGTTGTGTAAAATGCCGTATGTGGTGTAACTAATACATTTTCACGCGAAATCAAATCTGCTATTTTAGCATCAGGGAATGCTTTGCCTGACCAGTCTTCATTGAACAAGCCAACTTCTTCTTCGTAAACATCCATACCAAAATCTGATATTTTACCTGAATCTAACCCAGCAATAACTGCATCGATATCTACTAAGTTACCACGCGATGCATTCATGATGACAACGCCATCTTTCATTTTGGCAATAGCATCTGCATCAATCATATGGTGGTTTTCAGGAACACCTGGCACATATAATGAAACAGCATCTGCTTGTGCGTATAAGTCATCCAATGAATCAACATACAGACCTTCCGCTTGTAACTCCGCATTTGGGAACTTATCATAAGCGACCACTTTAGCGCCAAAGCCCTTCAAAATGTTGATAGCTACCCGACCAATATGTCCTGTGCCAATAACACCAACTGTTTGCATGCGCATTTCGCGTCCAATTGTTGGTGCCCAGCGCAAATCATGCTTGGCAATTTTAGCGTCAAGCGCCTTTGTGCGGCGTAACAAACGTGATAGTTGAATCATTGAATGCTCAGCAATCGCGTTAGGTGAATAAACTGGCACGTTCGAGATATTAAAATTAAATTCCTTTGCTGCCTCAAAATCAATGTTATCTGTGCCAACATTGCGTAATGATAAGTTTGTCACACCAACTTTGGCCAAAGCCGTCAATGTTTCACGCGTGTAGTCTAGTTGCTGATAAACAACAGCAGAATCAGCACCTTCAGCCAGAGCAGCCGTCTCAGGTGTTAACAATTCTTGCGTGTAATCAACCTCAACGTCTGGGTGTGCTGATTTCCAATCCTCAAGTGATGGCTTTTCATCATCACGAATGCCGTAAGCAAAAATCTTCATAATATCCTCCAAATTTTATATTGCCCCTTAATTTTACCCCATTTTGTGCATATTTGCACGTTAATCACAAAAAAAATTACAAACAGTTTTTCTTAATATGATATAAAAAGTTCTGAGATGATTTTACCCACTCAGAACTCACTTTTACTATGCCATAAGATGTCATTTTTATAGAAATTAATCTTACTTCTTTGTGACAGGCTTTTCACCGGCTTTTGACAAAATACCATCAATAAAGCCATACTCTAAAGTTTCTTCAGCACTCATCCAATTATCACGTTCTGTGTCATGGGCAATTGTTTCCAAATCTTTATCTGATGCATCGGCTAAAATTTTATTCAACTTTGCACGTGTTTTAGTTAACTGTTCGGCAATAATCGCCATATCAGTTTGTTGTGTGCCACCTACTGCGCCACCCATTGGTTGATGAATAAGGTACTCGGCATTAGGTAACATGAAGCGATGTCCCTTTTCTCCGGAACTCGCAATAATCGTTCCCATTGAAGCGGCCAACCCCATAACGATTGTTGTTACTGGCGCCTTAATAAAATTCATTGTATCTGTAATTGAGAGGCCTGCTGTCACAGATCCTCCTGGTGAATTAATGTACATTGAAATTTCTTTGGTTGGATCTTGAGCTTCCAAAAACAATAGCTGGGCAACAATTGACGTTGCCATACTGTCTTCGACTTCACCTTGAACCAAAATAATACGATCTTTTAACAAACGTGAAGGTAAATCATAACTTTCTCGTCCATTGGCTGTTTGTTCAATAACTCCTGGCCACATAATTGTTAGGCTCCTTTAATTTTAGAATACCCAACACAATCATCCTACAAGGTCACCATTAGTATTGCAAATAAAGGCATACGCTTATACTTTAGTGTGTTAGGTTCATTAACAATGCATACACGCTTGTTAACTTAATACCATTTTAGCACAAAGACGGTAAGAGTGCTAAAATTTGTTTTATAACTTACTTAAATCGTAAATGACACCATCTTTAATCATTTGTGCCAGCTCTTTTAATTTCCGCATCCGATGGTTGGCTCCAGATTTACTAATATCCAAACGAGTTCCCAACTCGGTTAAAGAATCATCTGGAAACTCTAGTCTGGCTTTGGCAATATCACGGATTTTTGATGGTAACAAATCTAAATCGCCAATTTCATTGGCAATAAATAAAATTTGCTGTACCTGCTTATTAGCAGCATCTGCAGTTTTTTGAATATTAGCCATTTCTGCGTTTGTCATTCGATTAACAGAGTTACGCATATCGCGCATCATCCGAATATCCTCAAAACGTAACATTGTTTGTGTTGCCCCAATAGTGGACAAAAAATCAACAATTTTTTCAGCACGTTTCAAATAAACAATGTATCCACCAGTTCTGTCAGTTATTTTGGCTGGCAAGCTAAATTCTTTCATAATAACAAGTAACTGTTCAGCAAGTTCTTCATGACTTGTAAAAATTTCCAAATGATAATTTGCTTTCTCAGGTGAATTAACAGATCCAGCTGCTAAAAAAGCGCCTCGCAAAAAAGAACGCCTTTTATCAACTTGATTTAAAATACGTGATGGTATTTCAGGATGTAGCCCAAAGGGATCGACACCCAAATCTGCCATCACCTCATTCACTTGTGTTTTGAGTAACACACCATAAGATTTGTGTTGCGAAATATGATTGTGGTCTGCTACTGTAACTTCAACAATGATATCTGTGTAATTTTGCGTCAGTAGTGTATATATGCGACGTGCAATTGCCGCATTTTCGGTGCGCACAGAAACGGTCTGATCAAGACCTAATGTACTCACCCCATTCATCCGCATTAATGCGGATAACTCTGCTTTCGCATTACCATTATGAACTAATAAACCTGTTAATTCTTTTTTCACATCTGCTGCGTACGACATTAATTTTGCTCCAGAATTTGCAATAGCTCTGTCATTATTTTTTCACCATCATGAAAGGCACCTGCATCACGCAACTGCAAAAAATCCCCTGGAATTTGTATCGCACCTTGGACACTAACAGCTGGCTCATCTAATTTTACTTGGTTAGAAATTTCATCCCATTTTTGAAAATCAACGAAATCCTCTGGCACTTCAGCATTATTAGCAATAACATAATCAATTACTGGTGAGCCAATATGAGCATTTAGTGCCAACAAATGCTGAGCATCTGTATAAGCGTCAGTTTCCCCTTTTTGGGTCATGATATTTGAAATATAGACTTGTTTTGCTTTAGTTTGACGTAGCGCTTCGTTCACCTCAGGTACAACAACATTGGGTAGGATGGAGGTAAACAAACTACCCGGTCCATACACAATCATATCGGCACTTAAAATAGCCGACACGACTTCTGGTGCTGCTTTGGGTTCTTCTCCTGGCTCATCCCTAGTTACCCATACATGATCGATTGCTTTATGTGCGTGTGTAATTTCCGCTTCTCCAGCCATTATATCGCCATCTTTAAATTCAGCATGCAATACTAACGGTTCATTAGAGACTGGGTAAATCCGACCACGAACACGCATGAAGCGCGCCAAGTGTTGCACAGCATCAAAAATACTACCGTGCATTTCCGTCATAGCGGCAATAATTAAATTACCAACAGCATGCTTAGCAAAAAAATCGTCTTTTGCCTCAAAGCGATATTGCATAACTTGGGTAATTGCTGGATCAACATTAGACATTGCTACCAGTATATTGCGTATATCACCAGGTGGCACAATATTAATGTAATTTCGCAACAGGCCACTAGATCCACCGTCATCTGCCACTGTTACAATTGCTGTTAAATCAATATTTTTTGTCACAAGTGGTTTAATAATAACTGGTAGACCTGACCCGCCTCCGATAATAACAATTTTTGGTTTATTTGGCATATTAAATAGACATTGAACCATTTTTAAAACGGTGTTATGGCGATCTAATCTATTTTAAATAGATATTGAATCGCTAATGCCTTTTCACTTCCTACAGTATTTTTAAATTTGACTCTACTCTAATTTTACCAGATATTTCATCGGTAAGTGATTTAAAAATCACTTGAGAGACATACCGTCTAGCTTTGGGTATTAGCACGATTAATATCTCTTGCCATAATTGCATTTAAATATTTTCCAGTATATGATTTTTCGTTTTTAGTGACTTTTTCTGGTGTACCAGATACCAAAACATTTCCACCGCCTTCACCGCCTTCTGGTCCCATGTCAATCAGCCAATCAGCAGATTTAATCACATCCAAATTATGTTCAATAACAATCACAGTATTTCCTGATTCAACCAATCGCTGTAATACAATAAGCAAACGGGCAATATCATCAACATGTAGACCAGTTGTTGGTTCATCTAGAATATACATGGTTTTACCATTTGTACGTCGATGCAATTCTGAAGCCAATTTCATGCGTTGCGCTTCACCGCCGGACAACGTTGTAGCAGATTGACCTAATCTGATATAACCCAACCCGACATCATTAATAGTTTGTAGTTTACGCGCAATTTTAGGAATTGGCGCAAAAAATTCTAATGCATCGGAAGCTGACATATCCAAAACTTGGGAAATATTTAAATTTTTATACAATACCTCTAAGGTTTCAGAATTATAACGTGTTCCATGACACACTTCACATGTGACATAGACATCCGGTAGAAAGTTCATTTCTATCTTAATCACACCATCACCACGACAATTTTCGCAACGTCCACCTTTTGTATTAAATGAGAAACGTCCCTTGTTATATCCTCTCATTTTAGCTTCGTTAGTTTGTGCGAACAAATCACGAATGTCATCAAATACACCAGTGTAGGTAGCGGGGTTAGAACGTGGCGTCCGACCGATTGGTGCTTGATCAATATCGACAATTTGTTCGATATTTTCAACACCTTCAATGCTTCTATATTTACCAGGCTTTTCCGAATTATTATTAATTTTTTGTTTGAGAGCACGTTTTAAAATTTGATTGACAAGCGTTGATTTCCCTGACCCAGAAACACCAGTTACTGCCACAAACTTACCCAAAGGAAATTTCACGGTGACATTTTTGAGGTTATTTTCTTTGGCACCTTTAATTGTGATGTAATTACCGTTACCTTTGCGACGAGTAACTGGCACAGGAATAAATTTTTGACCAGATAAATATTGACCAGTCAATGAATTTTTATTTTTTGCAACGGTTGCTGGTGTCCCTGTTGCAACAATTTTACCGCCTAATTCACCAGCACCTGGACCAACATCAATTAAGTAATCTGCTGCTAACATCGTATCTTCATCATGTTCCACAACAACCAATGTATTGCCCAAATCACGCATACGATGCATTGATTCTAGCAGCATATCATTATCTCTTTGGTGTAAGCCAATTGATGGTTCATCTAACACATACAATACTCCGGACAAATTTGACCCAATTTGAGTCGCTAAACGGATTCTTTGTGATTCACCACCAGAAAGCGTACGTGCTGCGCGCGACAAGGTCAGGTATTTTAGACCAACACTTTCTAAAAAGCCTAAACGATCTTTAATTTCTTTAAGGATTGGTGTCGCAATTGCTGTGTCTTGTTCCCCGAGCTTAACATCATCAAAAAATGTTAATTCTTGATCAACAGGCATTTCAGATACTTCACCAATATGATAACCATTGATTTTTACTGATAATGCCGCTGAGTTAAGCCGATAGCCATGGCATGATTGGCAAGTCAGCTCTGTCATGTATTTAGCCATTTGATCACGTGTGTAATCCGAATTAGTTTCATTAAAACGTCTTGCCACATTACTAATGACACCCTCAAAAGGAACATCAACATCACGGACGCCACCAAAATCATTTTGGTAGTGAAAATGAAAATCTTGATTTCCTGAACCATCAAGAATTAGATCACGATGCACTTTGGGTAATGATTCGAATGGTGTATCTAAATCAATGCCATTTTGTTCTGAAAATTGACGTAACATCTCTGGATAATAATTAGATGATATCGGATTCCATGGTGAAATGGCACCCTCACGTAAAGTTTTAGATTCATCTGGCACAACCAAATCAATATCCACTTCTCTTGTCACACCGATGCCCTGACAAACTGGGCATGCACCCAATGGCGCATTAAAACTAAATAATCTAGGTTCTAAACGGCCGACACGAAAATCTTTTAACTTGCCTAGATAGTGATCAGAAAACTTAAGCGGAGCAACTTGTTCTTCGCCATCACGTGTGACAACATCTAACTGGACTAAACCGCCAGTTAGTCTCACAGCTGCTTCAATTGAGTCATAAAGCCGTGAACGCGAATCATTACGCAACACAATACGATCAATCATCACTTCGATATCATGTGCCTTATTTTTGTCCAATTTTAAGTCCTGTGTATCCAGTTCCAAAACTTCACCATCAACACGAGCACGGATATATCCCTGTTTTCTCATACTATCAAACGCCGTTTCATGGGAACCACGTTTTGCTGTAATGACAGGCGCAAACACTAACAACCTCACACCAAGCGCTAAATGATCAAAAATATAGGTGACCATTTGGTCAACAGTCACCATAATTTTAGTGCCATCTTTAGGATCATCCGGTCGACCAACACGCGCATAAAGTAATCGAAAATAATCATTAATTTCAGTAACTGTACCTACAGTAGAACGCGGATTATTAGAAGTCGTTTTTTGGTCAATAGAGATAGCTGGTGATAACCCATCGATAGAGTCAACATCTGGCTTGTCCATTTGGCCTAGAAACTGACGCGCGTAAGATGAAAGACTTTCAACGTACCGTCGTTGTCCTTCGGCATAAAGCGTATCAAAGGCAAGGGATGACTTGCCTGATCCTGATAAGCCAGTCACAACTGTTAATTTGTCTTTAGGAATATCTACATCAATATTTTTTAAATTTTGGACGCGAGCGCCACGTATTTCAATATTAGTTTTTGCCATATATTTAACGCATTTGTCATCATATTAACGTAACAAAAAAACTCGTATATACCAGCCTTGTTACTATATAATCTACAAACACAAATCCTTATCTCATTTTTTGTAATTAACTATTATTATAACAATTTTGCCGTCATTACAGGTTATTAAACACTCACAACCCAATCTAAAGAACTGCTTTTAGCTCCATCACACTATCCCTTAATTGTGCAGCCTCTTCAAAGTCTAACGATTTTGCCGCAGCCTTCATTTGACTCTCCATATTGGCGATAATACTTTGTTGCTCATCTTTAGGCAAATCTTTGAAGGCAACTTGGGTCAAATCAACCGTTGCCTGACCATCAGTAGAATCTGTGCGAACCGAAATCAAGTCGCGAATTTCCTTTTTTATTGTCGTTGGCGTAATGCCATTTTTACTATTGTATTGCAGTTGACTTTCTCGTCGGCGCGCTGTTTCGTCAATAGCCGACTGCATAGACCTCGTCACCTTATCAGCATACATAATGACATGTCCATTGGCGTTTCGTGCAGCACGACCAATTGTTTGAATTAATGATCTCGGGTTACGCAAAAAGCCTTCCTTATCAGCATCCAATATTGCTACCAACGAAACTTCTGGAACATCAATACCTTCTCGTAACAAATTGATGCCAATCAAGACATCATATTTCCCTAAACGTAGGTCACGTATAATTTCTGTGCGCTCTAGTGTCTTAATATCTGCATGAAGATAGGCTACTTTAATACCAACATTTTTTAAATAATCCGTTAAGTCTTCTGCCATACGTTTGGTTAGTGTTGTAATAAAAACACGTTCATCTTTACTAGCACGTTGATTAATTTCGCCGACAAGGTCATCAATTTGTCCCATAACAGGACGTACCTCAATCTCTGGATCAAGCAATCCAGTTGGCCGAATGATTTGCTGCGCAACATGGTTTTCAGTCACACGCTCTAGTTCATAATCACCTGGTGTTGCTGACATATAAATAATTTGATTCACATGTTTCTCAAATTCTGGCAATTTTAATGGTCGATTATCTAAAGCAGATGGCAATCTAAAACCATAGTTAACCAGTGTTTCTTTACGCGCTTTATCACCATTAAACATACCTCGAACCTGTGGCATGGTTACGTGACTTTCATCAGCCACAATCAAGAAATCATCTGGGAAAAAGTCAAGTAATGTAAACGGTGGTTCGCCTGGTTGACGACCATCCATCCAACGAGAATAATTTTCAATACCACCAACAAATCCCATTTCTTCAAGCATAGATAAATCATACTCTGTACGTTGCTTGATACGCTGAGCTTCAATTAGTTTACCTTCTGATTCAAATAACGCGACTTGTGCCAACATTTCTTGTTTAATACCTGCCAATGCCGTACGCATTTGATCATCATCAGTCATAAAATGTTTTGCTGGATATATTGCAACAAAATCACGTTCCGAAGATGTTTCCCCAGTTAACGAATTAATTTCACGAATACGATCAATTTCGTCGCCAAAAAATTCAACACGTAAAGCCATTTCATCTTCAGATGCTGGGAAAATCTCCATCACATCCCCACGTACGCGAAAGGTCCCTCGATGAAAATCAATATCATTTCGTGTAAATTGCACATCAATTAAATCACGCATCAATTGATCACGCCCATATTCGTTGCCAACACGTAAATTAATGACATGTTCTTGGTACTGATGTGGGTCACCTAACCCAAAAATCGAACTCACTGATGCTACGACAATGACGTCATTACGTGACAAAAGGGAGCTCGTTGCCGAATTACGCAGTTGATCAATTTCATCATTGACAGCTGAATCTTTCTCAATAAATGTATCGGAACTTGGCACGTACGCTTCTGGTTGATAGTAATCATAATAGGATACAAAATATTCAACCGCATTGTTTGGAAAAAATTCTTTTAATTCACTATACAATTGTCCAGCCAACGTCTTATTGTGACTCAACACCAACGTCGGTTTCTTGACACTCTTAATCACATTAGAGATCGTAAATGTTTTACCTGTGCCTGTTGCACCTAGCAAAATTTGTTCCTTTACGCCCGCGTTAATACCACTTACTAATTGACTAATTGCTTGCGGCTGGTCACCTGTAGGTTGATATTTTGAAACAACTTCAAACTCATGATTACGTCACATTTTCACGCATAGTGTTCTTCCTTAATGTACTTTATTATCATTATACAATAAAACGAACAAACGTTCTATCGTTTGTTCGTTTTATTTAGATGACACACTAGCATCATCATTCGTATGAGTAGAACTATTTAATTCTGGTGCATCAGTTTTATACAAGTCAATCGTTGATTTGTTATTATTTTTAGCTAACACACTAGATGGATTTGTCTTTTGTGCTTCACGTAATTTGGCTAGCCCAACACTCTTTTTATAATCAAACGTTTTTTTGTTAACTTTATGAAAATCAGCACGAGAAGTATCAAAACGTAATAGGTCACCGGTAATTACCGAATCAGAGTAAGCCAACACCTTATCAACATAGGCTTGTGTTTCAGTTGCAGTTTTCTTTAAATCAACATCTGTATCTAATGTCACTTGGTCTCCCGTTTTGGTATTGAAATATTGATTGTTATACTTCATATAGGTCGGTGTTACCCAATCACCGTCACGAAATGGCACAACTCCCTCATATTTTGTAGACAACATATCACGGCCAAACATGGTCAACTGGTCGTCAGGCACGCCCAGAAGATCTAGTAGCGTAGGTAACATGTCAATTTCACCACCATAGGTATGATCAATACCACCTTTCAAACCATTCGCATGAATCATGAAAGGTACTTTTTGAAATTGCGCCAAATCATAATTTGTTACCTTATCTTTACCTAATAATTTAGCAATAGCTGGTTGGTGATTTTCAGAAATACCATAATGATCACCGTATAAGACAAATACCGAATTATCATACAAACCGGCTTTTTTCAAATAGTCAGTTAATTCAGCAAAAGACTGGTCTAAATAATGTGCTGTTTGTACATATCCATCTACTGTTTTATCACCGGTTGTTGTTGCCGGAAAATCAATATTTTCCTTATCAAGATCATAAGGATAGTGGTTCGTTACCGTCAGTAACTTAGCATAAAACGGTTGCGGTAGTTGCTCAATATATTTTGCACTATCCTGTAGGAATATTTTATCTTTTAACCCATAGCCCACATTAAAATTTGGTTTATTGGCATTGGGATAATAAGCCTTTGAGAAGAAATAATTATACCCAAACGACTTGTACGTATTATCTCGATTCCAAAAACTCGCTACATCACCATGAAAAGCAGCCGTTGTATATCCACGTTGATTTAAAATTGCTGGTAAAGATTCGAATGTATTATTTGTACCATATTTGACCATAGCAGAGCCAGTAGATAAACCGTATAGAGAATTTTCTTGCATCATTTCTGCATCCGATGTTTTGCCCTGACCAACCTGATTATAAAAGTTGTCAAAACTCAACGTATGTTGATCATGATAAAATTTAT
The DNA here is from genome assembly GCF_000092505.1 of Leuconostoc kimchii IMSNU 11154. Lineage (NCBI taxonomy): Bacteria > Bacillati > Bacillota > Bacilli > Lactobacillales > Lactobacillaceae > Leuconostoc > Leuconostoc kimchii. The sequence goes on along the minus strand of NC_014136.1, from coordinate 1,091,728 downwards.
TCAAATTTGGTGTGACTTCTTTACCTTCAACTTTATAGTCAATCAAAAACTGTTGAAATGATTCCAAATGAATCATAAATACATTTTTACCTTTTTGAGTACCATAGTACTGAATGTTGTCTGGCAATTTTTGTTGTGACACAAATTGTTTGATTTTGTTAAGATCAGCTGGTTTGGCACGTTTGCGACTTTCTGTCTGATTATATGTCTGGACCGCATTAAATGCTGCATATTCATTAAGGCCCAGATATTTAACAATGTAATTATTATCAAACGAACGTGTCAATAGACCGGTTCGGTCTGTTGATGCAATACCATAATCCACTAGCATCAACACAACACCTAACACAGTCGTTAAAATTGCAAATCTTTTTTGGACGCCTTTGCGATCTATTGTAAGTTGTTTGAAAACTACTAGTAACACCAAGATAACAACATCCAAAAAGATCATGTAATCTGACCAGTGGATAATAGCAGCAATAGATTTGCCCAAGTTATTACCCGTCGAACTGCCCGATCCCAAAATACCCATAGATAAAAAGTCAGAAAATTCACGATAATACAAAATATTTGCAAATAACCATAGTGATTGAATAAAATTAAAGGCAATTGCAATCCAATAACTTAGCGCACCACGAAAATATAACGCAATGCTCAAAAAGATAATTGCTGTCGGGATAGGATTTAAAAACAGTAAAAACTGTTGAACAGATCCCTCTGCACCAAGATTGAAATTCATATGATAATTTACAAAGGTTTTAAACCAGACTAAAACAACGTTTAGAACAAAAAACCACACCAATGGTGCTGACGTATCCATGGTCTGCTTAATTTTGCGCCAAAGTATTTTTAGGTTCGTTACTTTCTTTAGGAGGGTTAGCATATTGTTTTCCTTCATAATATTATGTTTATAACAACGGGTAACAGCATGTTGTGACAATTATTTTTATGTCCTAATTTTAATTACAAAACTAGTCCTTATAGATACTACTAATCATTTTACACTTAAAATATTAATCTAAGATCATGTAACACGTCGTAAATCTCAATAGCAACTAGATCAATATCGTCAAACTGAAATTGGCGTACTTCCCGATGTTCATGAACAGTCCAAACACCAGTTAATTGATCGTAATCAACACTTACTGCTTCAATACCAAACGCATCGAATCGACGCGTTTGGTATTGATTATCATTTGAATCAATCATAGCACGCAACCGGCTTAAAATTTGTTTCAAATTACTTGTATCTTGCTTTTTTTTAGGTGACATTTTTGCCTCTCTTTGAGCTTCGCGCAGGGATCATATAGGCAACAATACCCGCAAATAAACCAAAATAATAAGTAATTAAACGCCATAATAAAATCACCAGAATCATCGTGGCTGGATTCTTAACAAAGGGTGAAAAAAGTAACTGAAAGCTTAATTCTGCACCGCCAACACCACCAGGAATAGGAAACAATGAAATAACCATTACGATCATAATATTCATAGTGACGATCAACCATGGATTAACACTTTCATAGCCAAACGCACGAATAACAAAATATGGAATCATATAAAAAACAACCAACTGTAAAATGGTCAGTATACTTGCAACTAATAAGGCATCCCAACTACTAATCACGCGTCGGGATTCTCTATGGAAATTATCAATTTTTTGTTTCGCTGTTGTTATCACCCTACGATGACGCTCTTGAGACATAAATCGACGGCCTAACGGTGACAAAAAATCAACTAAACGTAGCGTTAGCGCTGGCCAAAACATGACAAGGATAATACCGACAATAACAAATGCATGAATAGCAATTGCAACAGGAATAAATTGCGCAAAGGTTGGGTCCACTTGTGCATAAATGAAATGTTCTGCCGAAAAATAAGCGATGATAAAAAATATGACGACAACAACTTGATATACTAAAAATTTCATTAGAATAACAGACAAGGCACGTCCAGATTCAATTCCAGCTCTCGCCATACCAAACAACTGGGCTGGTTGTCCACCAGTAGCAAAAGGTGTCATACCAGTTCCTAGTAAATTGAGCAATGGCACTCGTAGTAAAGACATAATTGTCGTTTTCTTGCGATCAGCCTTATTTAACATGGCATAAGTTACGGCTGATTCCAGGAAAATTGACAAAATCATCATCAAAAAGCCAAAAAAAAGCCACCGCCAGTCTAGGTGTTTAAGCGCTAATGTTAGCTGCTCCCCTTTACCACGTAATTCATTTGTTAAAAAATATATGACAATCGCAGTTAAAATTACGACAATTACCGCTGATATTTTATTAGTTCTTGACATTATCCCCCCTAACAGGCGGCCATCACACCATCACTTTTTTATAAACCTGTTTTAACTGCTGACCAATTTCTGGTAAATTTCGTGCCGCAGCCACCTGATACCCCATATCAACCAGGTCTGGTAATTCATCATTAAGGATTTGAACCATTTTGTAGTCGAAATCATCAATATTTTCCGCTTGATAGCTATTAATGCCATCTTCGAGCCAAGGCTTGTATACTGGAATATCACGAACTAATATACGCTGTTTTGAAGCCAATGCCTCTAAAACAACGATACCTTCTGTTTCTTCATATGAAGGATACAAAAAAAGATTAGCCCCTTGATAAGCTCCCTGAATAACGTCTCCTGTAATATAACCCGGAAAGATGAGATTAGGTAGACGGTTCTCTTTAACAAGACGTCTAATTTTTTGAGGAACCAATCTCAAATCTGTATAACCAAACCAAATAAAGATAAACTCCGGATGCCGTTGCGCTAATTCAACAAAATCCAAAATACCTTTTCTCTCAAAAAACAGACCAACACTGATAACCACTTTCTGATTTTCAGATAACCCAAAATAATGACGAAATCGTTTAACTTTTTCATCATCTTGATTATATTTATCTAATGGAATACCATTGGATACTGGTGTTATGGTTTGTTTCAAATGATAAGCGCGTAGTAACTGTTTTGAGTACGGCGTCGGCGTAATTATAGCATCGGCTTTCTGGTACAGTGATACCAGATACCGTTTAAAAAAAGGTGCTATGATATTTGAACCCGTAAACGAGTTTCTAAAATCCTCATAGGTAGAATGACCATGATAAACAACCATTTTGCCCATTTTATGAGCTTTATTAACCATATGATGGCTACTAATACCATATGTATTAATATGTAAAATATCATAATCTAAACATTTAGGATCAGTTGTCACCTCGACATCAGTATAAGACAAGGCTTCTTGTTGTAACTTAAGTGCACGACCAATCCCTGATTTAGCAATTAAGTTTTGGTTTTCAAAATAAAGTAAAACTTTCAATTAGTTTCTCCTAAACGGATTACGCAAGATACGTTTCATATAGCCTACTTCATCATCAGTTGGATACTCATCTTCGGATACATCAGTTTCATGATAATCAGCTAAAATTGACTCGTAGAAATCTAATACACGATTCGCAAATGTCGCCGCATCAACATCCTTCATTTTACCAGATCTCACTAATGAGTCAGCATGGGTCAAGTCACGTTGCATATAGTTTTCAATAGCAGATAAGAAATCATCATAATCTGAAACAAGCGTACCAATCGCATCATTATCCACCAAATTATCTAAATAGGGTGAATGTATCGCTACAAATGGTCGATCTGCGGCCATAGCCTCTATGAATGTCAGCCCTTGCGTTTCAGTATCAGATGAACTCACAAAGACATTACTCATTTGATAATAGTCTGTAATGTCATCATGATTTACCATACCTGCAAAAATAACCTGTTCTTCTAACTCTAAATCAGCAACTTGCTCCTCTAAAGTCTTTTTTGCAGGACCATCTCCAGCAATAACTAATCTTGCATCTGGATAAGTTTGTAATAATTCAGAAAAAGCAGAAATACTTAAAGCAACATTTTTCTCAAAGGCTAAACGACCAAGTGATAAAATAACCGGTTGATCTGGTTTGAATCCATACTTTTCTCGTAGATTTCGATGAGCAACACTTGGGTTTGGCAATGAAACACCAGTTGGAATAACACGCATCGGTGCCTTAACTCCGTATTTAATCAAAGTTGTTTGCACAAGTTGGGAGGGTGCAATCACACCAGACATATTTAACATATAGGCTTTCATCAATGTTCCGACATTTTTAGGCCGTATTAACAAGCCTTTGGCAACATAATGCGTATAATCTTCATACATGGTGTGGTACGTGTGAACCACTGGAATCTTGAGTTGACGTGCAACAAACTTACCAAGTAATCCCAATGAAAATTCAGTTTGCGTATGCACAATATCAAGTTGAATCGATTTGGCAATTTCAACTGCCTGTATCAAGCCACGAAAAGCTAACCTTCTATCTTTAAACCCAACATATGGTACACTAGAAAATCGATAAACGTGCGGCTCAAATTTATTTTTAGGCACTTTAGGATCAGTTGATGTAAAAATATAAACTTGATGCCCCTGTGCCTCTAATGCTTCTTTTAAAGTTTTAATGGATGTCGAAACCCCACTAACTTGTGGGAAATACGTATCCGTAAAGAGACCAATATTCATTGTGTCCTCCAAAGTTTATATGAACATTAAAGAAAAACCGATAATGGCAATAGTACTATTATAACATAAATTAATATTACGCCGAAGTACTAGAAAGCGATCTTATGATCACAAAATTAAAATTAGCGCATCTCTTAAAAATCTAATTTCAAGAGACACGCTAATTTACTAACTTTAATCAAACACCATTTGATTATGGTACAACTCAGAATAAAAACCGCCTTCAGCTACTAATGATTCATGAGATCCTTGCTCAATAACTTGACCATCTTTAAGTACAACAATTTTATTAGCCCCTAATATTGTTTTCAGACGATGTGCAATCACGAAACTTGTTCTCCCAGCAATCACGTTGTCCATTGCAGCTTGAATGCGTGCCTCTGTTACAGTGTCCACGTTTGATGTTGCCTCATCCAAGATTAGAAATGCCGGATTAGTTAAAATTGTTCGAGCAATAGAAAGCAATTGCTTTTGACCAGTTGAAAACGCTGAATTTTCGTCATCAACGTTTGTTTGATAACCATCTGGTAAAGACATAATAAACGTATGAATATTTGCCTGCTTAGCCGCATCAATCATTTCATCGTCTGTTGCATCTGGTTTACCAAACTTAATGTTGTCGCCAACCGTACCACTAAACAAAACTGAATCCTGCAAAACAATACCGACATGATCACGTAATGATTTTAAATCCAAATCACGGACGTCAACATTGTCAAATTTGACCGCTCCCTCATTAACATCATAAAATCTGTTCAATAAGTTCATGACCGTTGTTTTCCCTGAACCAGTTGGCCCAACCAAAGCTACCATTTCACCTTTTTTAACATTAATAGAAACACCATGCAAAATTTCTTTTTCAGAATTGTATCCAAAATGGACATTTTCCAGTGTCACGCCCGATTGAACAGTCGATATTTTTTTACCACTTTCAGGACTCGTTTCTTCATTTTGTTCGTGTACTTCTGATAAACGTCGTGCACCTGTAACTGCTAACTGTAGCATGTTATAGATTGACGTAATTTGTGTTATCGGTTGATAGTACTGTTGTGAATAGTTAACAAAGACAACAATCAAACCTAAGCCCACCGCCTTATCCATACCCTCTGAAACGACCAACCATGAGCCAAAGAAAATAACAATTGCCAGATTGAGCAAAGATAAGCCCTGCATCAACGGAAACAACATACCAGAATATACTTGTCCTTTAAATGTTGCTTCCTTGACTTTTTCGTTATGTGGCATAAATCCTGCTATCGATTCTGCTTGTAACCCTTGCGTAATGATGATTTTCTCACCATTTATTTGCTCGTTAATGTACCCATTCATTGCACCAGTCGCATCTTGTTGTGCGTCAATAAAACGACGTGCTCGTGAAATAATAAACCAAGCAACAACAATTGCGATAGGTGTTGAAGCCATTGTTACCCAAGCTAATGTCGTATTTTGATTGAACATCATCCAAACAATGCCGACAAATAATGCAAATTGTGACAATAATTGAAAAATGGCTTGATTCATGGCGTTGAAAATATTATCTAAATCCGATGTGAATAAAGATAGTATTTCCCCATCTTGGTGTGTATCAAAATATTTGATAGTCATACGTTGTAATTTACCAAATAAACCAATACGCATACGACCTGAAGCTTGTGCCGAGATTCGTGATGATATGAAACTCGAAATAAACATTGTAATTGCTGTCAGTACAAAAAATACAATCATCGCTATCAGCGCATTATAAAATGGCGTCTTGCTTGCTACCGCGTGTGTTGCAGGATTCATGTATTGACCCAAATATGTTGCTAATTCTGTAATCGCTTTTCCCATATATGTTGGCGCTTTTACTTGAAAATAAGTCGAAATAATTGTGACAATAACAACGAAGGTTAAGCTCATCCAGTACCGTTTCAAATAACTGGCGAAATACTTAATGGCCCGTGTGATATCCTTCATGTTTAGTTGCCTCCTTTCGCTTTTTGCGTTTCATAAATTTCAGAATATACTGGTGATGACTTTAGTAACTCATCATGGGACCCTATACCCACTAACTTACCTTGATCAAGAACAAATATGCGATCTGCGTGAATCACGGAACTTATTTTTTCAGCAATCACAAAAATAGTTGTGCCAAATAATTCCTTATCTAATGCTTCCTGAACCAATTTCTCAGAACGGGCATCTAGCGCAGAGGTTGAATCATCTAAAATCAAAACTTTGGGTGCGCCCACGACACCACGTGCAATAGATAATCGTTGCTTCTGACCACCTGAAAAATTAGCTGATCGTTCCTCAACTTGATGTTCAAAGCCATCATCATATTGATTAACAAACTCGGCCGCTTGTGCAATTTCAGCAGCTTTGCTAAAATCAGCATGACTAGCATCCTTTTTCCCTTGGCGTAAATTATCGGAAATTTTACCACTAAATAAAATAGCACGTTGTAAAACAAAAGAAACAGCCGCGCGCAACGATTTCTCATTAACTGACTTGAGATTGATTCCCCCAACACTAACATCACCAACGGTGGGATCATATAATCGTGGGATAAGCTGTGCCAAAGTTGATTTCCCAGAGCCAGTAGCCCCAACAATACCGATCATCTCGCCTGCTTTAACTTGAAAAGATATATTTTCAAGGGCTGGCTGATCATCACCTGGATATGTGAAAGAAACATTTTCAAAAGAAACATCACCGGACAAATTGGCTTCAGGTGCATCAGAACGGTAGGTTAATTCGGACACTGTATCAAGCACTGCCTTAATACGGCCCAATGATACAAAACCTCGCGAGGCAAATGTCGACATCATACCGCCAATCATAATAGCAAAAAAAATCTGCATCAAGTACGATATAAATGATGTAATTGCTGCTAAGTCATTGGGGTGTTGGACAACACCCCGACCTACAAACAGCAGAGCAGTACCAATGGCCATGTAAGAAATCAACATGAACATTGGAATCATAATTGAAAATAGATACCCAATCATTGTTGTGACACGGGTTAAATTATTTGAATTATCCGTGAAACGTTGTGTTTCATTTTCTTCCTGATTAAATGACTTAACGACCCGAACACCTTGTAGATTTTCCTTTGCCAATGTATTTGTTTTGTCAATGAGACTTTGAATTTTGGCAAAATACTTACCCATTTGTTTAAAGACAACCTGAGAAGACAATACGATTAAGATAACCATTAAAATAACAATCCACCACAATCGCGGTAAAGTAATCAGAGCCAAAATAAACGCACCAACAAATAGTATTGGGATACGCGTTAACGATTGCAATATCATCATAACAAGTTGTTGTACTTGGTTAACATCGTTGGTCATACGGACAACCAAGTTACCAGCTGAAAATTTTTCAATATCACTAAACGAGAATGATTGAATTTTTTGATATTCATGTGCACGTAGATCTGCAGCAATACTTTGCGAAACTTTTGCTGCAAAAATCGTATTGATGACACCTGCGATTAAACCAATCACCGCCAAAATTATCAGTTGTACACCATACGTCATAACCTTATCTTGATTGTCAGAGATAATTGCTTGCATGACATTTTGCAACAAACGTGGCTGCCAAAGCGATGCGCCTGCCATAACAATCACTGCGATAATTGAAAAAATAATATCGCGGAGATATGGCTTCGCATGTTCCTTTAAAATTTGCATGACTAACTCCTCTTTCAACGACTGAATTTAAAATCTATATTATAGTAAGCTAAACAACAGATAATAGCAAGTATTATTATATCAAATTCACGTCATACAACTTATTAAAAAAAACGCACAATGCGTTTTTTAATCAATTTTGTCATTTTAATCTGCTGCCAAAGCATCAATTGTGTTAAGCTTTGCTGCACGTCGTGATGGGACAAAACTAGCAATGAGAGCAATAATTAATGAAATAATTACTGCAAAAATAACATTACCAATCGAAATTTGCACAATGCTGAAATGAATGAGACTATTTAGCGCTACATTCATCACATTTTGTGCTATATAAGCCATGACAATACCCAAGACTGCCGAAATAATACCCATTAGCAAGGCCTCATTTGTAAACAAGCCACGAATATCTTTAGAACGCGCACCAAGTGCACGAAGCACACCAATTTCACGTGTACGCTCTGACACAGACATATACGTTGTCACAATAATCATAATAGCTGAAACGACTAATGAGATACCCGCAATTGCAGCTAGCACATAAGTGGCCAAACTCGTGATAGTATTGACTGTACTTAGAATATCATCCATTGATATACCAGCAAAAGTTTGCATGCCATTACTCTGTAGATGATTAATACGTTTCATCGTCGCCTTTACTGCCTTGGTATCGTTAATTTCAACAGAAACATAATTCGCATCAGACACAGCATGATACTTCTTTAAATCTTTTTGAATTGTTGACCATTTTTGAATAAACAATGCGCCTGATTGCCCACCATCAGTTATGCCAGAAATTTTCGCTGACGTTGAAACCAATACCGGTTTGTTTTCTGAATCAAAAGCCATATAAGTAAACGCTATTGTTTTACCAATCAACTCTTTATAATTACTTTGAATCTTTTTAGCATATTCCCGATCAATAAGCACTTCACCATCTTTGGCTTGGCGCCCATTTTTAATTGTTTTTTCAGAGAATTGTGGTGTCCATGACTGTAATTGCACAGGTTGTGACTTAACTTGACCATAAGTGAAGACAGCATTATTGAAAACGCCCCCAGCATGTACCTTGTCAACACCCTTAATATTTTCCAATCGTTGCAACATAGCACTATCCATTACTGTTGACGCATAGTCTGTAGCCATAGCTTGCCTTGATGCTTGCATGCGCTCTGCGGCACTAGCTTTCTTATCTTTTGTTGTATTTCGAACAACTGATTGGTAATTTGGGTTCACTAAGGAATCAACTTGATCAGCAATATACCCCTTAATACCATTACCTAAACCAAGAAATAAAATAACTGAAAATACGCCAATTGCGGATCCTAAAACAATCAAGAAATTTTGGAGCTTTTTATATTTCAAATGATCAAAAGCCATATCCCAAATTGAGGCAGCTTTTAACGGTCGTGATTTTAAACGATCTGTGTCGACTGGCACCATAAAAGCATCTTTTAAAAATCTTTCTTCATCAATTTTACCATCAGCCATATGCAAAATACGTGTGCCATATTCTGCAACAGCCTGGGAATGCGTCACCACAATGACAAGCTTACCCTCTTGGGCAATTTGTTTGAGTAATTCAAGCACTTCTGTCGTATTCACAGAATCCAGTGCACCAGTTGGCTCATCAGCAATCATAATATCCGGATCAGAGGCTAATGCGCGTGCGATAGCAACACGTTGTTTTTGACCGCCAGAAAGTTGTGACGGGTATTTGTTAATATGTTCAGCTAAACCAACTTTATTTAATAGCGCTTTTGCACGTTCTTTACGTTCGGAAGCCGACAACGTCGTCATGTTCAAACTAGTTTCAACATTTTCTAGGTTGGTTTGATAGTTAATCAAATTAAAGCTTTGAAAAATATAACCAATTGTTTCGCGACGATAAACATCAAGCTTTTTCTCTTGTTTATGATCCAGTTTATCATTATTGATATTCACTTGACCTTCAAAATTACGATCTAAACCACCAATAATATTCATTAAAGTTGATTTCCCACCGCCAGATTCACCTAGAATAGAAACAAATTCTCCTTTATCAAATGATAAGTCAATACCATTTAAAACAGGGAACTCATCTTTACCTAAATAGTATGATTTTTTAATATTTTTAAGTTCTAAAAATGCCATGTTGTCTCACTTTCATTAATTATCCTATTCACCATGTTCACGAAGCCATGGTCGGTCGCTCAATTCATTTTCGGTCAAAATTCGGTGCAATGTTTCTTGCGCTTGTAACACAAACATCTTAGGCTCTGGATGAATTGGCACAAATTGCAGATCTAATGTTTCTGTCCCATCTTTTTCCATGATGCCACCGACTCGCCTCACTTCAAAACCAATGCCTATCGTTTCTTGTGCATCTCCCCAAGAATTACTATCAGTCATATTGGTGGATAAACCTAGCATACGAACCACTTCAATGTCTAGGCCAGTTTCTTCTTTAAACTCTCATACAACAGCTTGCATTGGCGAATCACCATATTCTAAGTAACCACCGGGAAATCCCCAACCTGTTTCAGAATCCCAACGTTTTTCCAATAAAATTGCATCATGTCTATCATTCCATAATACACCATACGCTGAAACAAAAATCATACCTTCATGGCCGATTTTTTCACGCATTCTTGCAATATAATTTTTTTCTGACATCTATTCTCTCTTAACTTAATGTACACTACTTATTTTCAGCCGCAGCAAAATCTGGTAATAAACTCTTGGCAAGGTCGTATAACAAATCTTTATTGATAAAGTCTTCGGAAAATATATCCGGTAAAATATCTGTCGCAATATATTTAACACTTGCCATATGTTTAAATTCAGCTAACGCCTCCAAACTGCTCTGGAAAATATTAACAAACACTGGTTCTGGATTAAATTTTTCTAGCTCTCCATACGCCTCATACATCAAATCAACTTTATCGGCTATCGATAATATTTGTCCCTCAATACTGCCATCTTTCCCCTCACCCAAGCGACGTGTATAAGCCGACTGAAATTGACGTGGAATTTCTGTTTTAATGAAGTTCTCTGTCATTGAATCCTCAACATCAGCGAGCATAGAGCGTAATGTTGACGTTGCATATTTTACAGGGGTCTTAATATCACCAATAAATCGCTCGGTGTAATCATGATTTAACGCTTTTTCATAAACCGATTGCCAATTAATACTTGCCCCGTTTTGTGACTCAACGTCAGCCAAGAATTGCGCAATTTGCGTTACTTTCCAAGAATGTGCGGCAACATTATGTGGTTGATATTTAAAGAAACCGGGTGCGCGGTTAATGAGTTCTAGTTGATTCATCCCCATAAAAAATTCGTGCATTGGCATAATAATATTTTGCATTTGATAGTTAACAATTACCTTAGATGATTGTCATCATAAACAAACGCTTTCCTCCTTCTACTTAAAAATCGTTATTCTTATCATACACGACTTTTATCATAGGTGCACGCACAACCATATACTCATTAATTTTATAATAAGTCACACCTTGTTAATTTGACATTATTTGTAAGTCATATTAGTTGTTTCTACTAAAAAAGAGCTACTACAGCTCTTAAGCAATTTATTTTTCTGAAGGCTTATCGGAATCAACAGTGATTTTTTCAACTGTCTCTTCTTTGTCCTCACTATCAGCAGGCTTCAAATCTTCAACAGCTGGTTTAGGATCTGTTGTATTTGCCTTAGGCTTGATTGTTCGAATAGCTGCCATATCATACGTTAAAATAACGCCTTCCGCATCAAGATCAACAGTTTTATTCACACTGTCAACGCTGTCAACAATCGCATGTAAACCACCAATTGTCACAATTTCTGAACCTTGTTCCAAACTATTTTGACGTTCCTCTTGTGCCGCGCGTTGTTTTTTCTGTTGACGGCTCATAAACCACAACATACCAACAATAACAACGATTGGGAGAATTAAATTGATATTCATAATAACGATTTCCTACTTTCTTAACTATGTTTGCCTATTTTTGACAAACATTCTACTTTAATTATATCAAACTATTGTTTATTAATTTAAAATAAACGCGCATTTGGTTTGTTATAACCATACTCTTCCATGACTGTCTCACGAAATTCGAGTAATTCATCATTTTCAATCGCAGTTCGCATATCTTCCATAAATTGTAATAGAAAACGCAGGTTGTGTTGTGAAGCTAATTGTGCGCCCAATATTTCATTAGCATTAAATAGATGATGTAAATAAGAACGTGTTAAATTCCCAAAGGGATTATATGATGGATTGTCAAATTGTGCTTGATTGCCAAACTGTGTTGTTCTGATTTGGTTTGGTGAATAATAACTCAAATCTGGATCTAAAGGTGTAAAATCATTTTTATACTTTGAGTTTTTAATAACCACCCGGCCACGTCGCGTCATTAAAGTGCCTTTCCGAGCGATACGTGTTGGCAAAACAGAGTCAAACATGTCCACACCGCGGATGACACCATCAATTAACGAATCTGGCGCAGCCACACCCATCAAATATCTCGGTTTGTCTTCAGGTAACAACGGCATTGTAAAATCTAGCACGCGATTCATTTCAAGCTTCGACTCACCAACAGACAACCCACCAACTGCATAACCTGGCAAATCCATGCCAACTAAACCATTGGCCGATTCTGTACGTAGCGCTTTAAATCCAGCACCTTGAACAATACCAAACAGACCTTGCGAATCTGGGTTTTTATGTGCAACCTGCGCTCGCTCAGCCCATCGTAAAGAGCGTTGCATTGAATTTTTGATATAATCATATGTTTCAAAATATGGAATCGCTTCGTCAAGTTGCATCATGACATCAGAGCCCAAATTATTTTGAATACGCATGGCAACTTCAGGTGATAAAAACATTTTATCACCATTAACGTGATTCTGGAAAGTCACGCCTTCTTCTTGCAACTTACGCGCATCAGATAATGAGAACACTTGGAAGCCGCCAGAATCTGTTAAAATTGCTTGGTCCCATCCCATATACTTATGTAAACCACCAGCTTGAGCAATCAATTCATCTCCTGGACGCACCCATAAATGATATGTATTACTTAAAATAAATTGCGACCCAATTTCCTTTAATTCTCGTGTGCCCACACCCTTTACAGCACCTTGGGTACCAACAGGCATAAACATCGGTGTTTCAAAGGTGCCATGTGGTGTATGAATACGACCACGACGTGCACCTGTATGTTTTTCAGTATGGAGATGTTCATACCATACTGCTGGTTTTTTATCTGTCATTTTTTCCTCGTTTATTGTACAATTTCAGTCCATTCTATTCTACCAGTTTTCTCATAACAAAAAAAGTATGACAAACATATCCCGATAATAATTTAATTACATCGTTTTTTCCAATTGTTCTTTCATTGCAATTAAACGTTTCTTTCTGTCATTTAAAACAGCCAATTCAGTGGCAACGTTATCTAATGCTTCAGATATAATGATCGTATTTTGTTGCCGCTGTTCAGAGGTGCCACAACCTTCATCATGCATTTTTTTTATCGCTTTAATAGCTGATATTGATAATCCCATCTGTTTAAGCGCAATAATTTCTTGATAATCATCGACCGACTGATCTGTGAAATTGTACTTGCCTGCTTTTTTAGATGGTGTTAATAACCCCTGTTCAATATAAAATCGTACAGTATCTCTTGTTGACCTTGTTTTGATCAAGAACATCGTTTCTCCTTGTGCAGGGGTCCACCCCTTGTGTTTAAATAAATATAACACAAAAAGGTGGTAATTCAATGACAATTTCAATCTTAATTTTTCTCTACGCAACATTAACAAGCCTAGCACTATTTTCGGCTCGCAAGCAATTACCTGCTTGGCTCACATTTCTCAATATATTAGCCATCACAATGCTATACTTGTCACTTGTGTATCCTTTATGGCTCGCCATCAGCTTAATCCTAGCAATTTTAACTGCAATAAACAATGGCCTCATATTAAATGGTAAAGTGTCAACCTACCATTTAATTATCCGTATTGTCTTCTCGCTATTAATTTTCTTTCTCGCTATGGCATAGTGTGTCTATTTCATATTCATACTTTGCGTAAAAAAGCCTTTACTGGCATAAACCAGTAAAAGCTTTTTTACTTATACCAGACCTTTTAATTGATTATTTTCTGACATACTCCAATAACTATCGCGTGTGACAATAAAAGAATCAAACATTGGTGAAGCCATTTGCTCACCCAAAACTTTCAAACGTTGGCTAAATTGGATATCTGCATCTGAAGGTTTAAGGTTCCCACTTGGATGATTGTGTACAATCATAAATCCTAAAGCATTTGCCTGTAAAACACGTTGGAAGATTTCACGTGGTGATGCTTGAACGTGTGTCAGTGTGCCCACGAACACTGTTTCCCAACCAATAACATTGAGTTGCGCATCAAGCAGCGCAATACATAACTGTTCTTGGGGCAAATGCCCTAACTTACGTTGTGCATAATCACCAATTTCTTCAGAAAACTTAGCGCTTAATAACTTTGGACGTGTTGTAACAGCAATACGTTTCCCGATGGCAACGCCAATTAACAACGCTTTATTATGTGTCGGATTCTGTGCTATAAAATCTTCACCAACATCATGTGTTATTTCGTTTAAATCATAGTCATTTGGAAAGTAACGCCGCAAATCATGCACAGCCTTCTCGCCATTTTTACCAAAAACAGCATAATATTTTTTGATTTGATCATTTAAAGTCATTTCTCACCTCTGTCAAGATGATACGTGATTACCGCTTTTTTTTCACAATCAGTAAAGCACGAATTGATAAAAATGTCGCCAATCCAATTAAAATCACATCTGTTCTAAATAACCAAATGGCACCAAGACGCGTTGCTGAGACTAGATGTCCTATTGTACTCGTGTTATTTTGAAAAGTTGCAATAATACCTGCTGCAAGCGCAATGCCCACTGCAGCTGAATAATTATTTGTAGCTGCAAAAATTGAATTACCAGCGCTCTGATAATGAACTGGCACACGACTAACAGCATGTGTCATGTTATTACCAAACCAAAAACCAGCACCTAGCTGTATAACCATAAAACTAATGGTCATGCCATATAAACTGATAGGCACAGTAGACATCAGTATAGTTCCAGTAATCATAAGCATTAAACCAATAGTGAGTGGCAATTTGGCGCCATAACGATCGTACATTCGACCCGAAATAATAGCCATTAATGCATAGCCTATTGCACCAGGTAATAATGCTAATCCAGCAACTTGAGAATTTTTGAGTAACACAATTTGTAATATCATTGGTACAGCGTAATTAAATGTCAAATTCACAACCTGAATGATAAAAGATGCCACAATACTTAACGAAAATACGCTAAATTTAAAAATATCTAGATTTAAGAGCGGATTCTCAGCGACTCGAGCATAAGCTAGATAGCCAGCAATACCCCCAAACATGATCATAAGCAATACAATACTCATTGTATTTGCAATGCCATGTGTACTAATGCGTTCAATGACAAAGATACCTGCTACGAAAAAAGCACTCAAAAGTAGCCAACCAATGACATCTAGCCTTTCTTTAGTCAAATTTGACACCTGACGAATCGTAAACCAGCCAAGAATCAATGACCCAATTTGTACCGGTAGCACCACCCAAAAAACGGTATGCCAACCAAAATTTTGAGTTAGGTAACCACCAAACGCTGGACCAAGAGCTGGTGCAAACGATATGATCAATGATCCCAACCCTACCATTGAGCCTCGCTTGCTTTCAGGCACTTGTTCAAAAATAACATTATACATCAACGGTAACCCGACACCACCACCAATACCTTGTAATAGACGTCCAAACAATGTAAACCCAAAATCACCACTTAACGCGTCAATTAAAACACCAATAATGGAAATGATTGTCGCTACCATAAATTGACTTCTATTTGTAAATCGCTTTTTCAACCACGGCGATAGAATAACAACCATACTTGTGAGCAAGATAACGCCTGACGTTAACCACTGTACTGTGCTAGATGTCACATTAAATTCAACCATAAGTTGTGGAAAACTGACATTTAAAGCTGTTTCTAACATAATGTCTGAAAATCCCAGCAACCCAATAGCTAAAACACTTAAAATTAAACGTGGGGATAATCTTTTATCTAATTGTTTCATATTTCTCCTCGCACCTGACTAACAAAATATAATGACCCTGTGAAAACTACAATATCAGCTTGGTGTTGCTGGTAAGCCTCACGCCAACTAGATGCTGTCGAAATGCCATATTTTTTGGCAACTGAATCTATATTCAAACTATGGCGCCCGTTTGGGCCAACAAATGGTACTAATATTATTTGAAATCTGTGATTTTTTAGAATTTCGTCAAACTCTAATACCACATTTTTGTCCATCAAACTGCCAATAATCAAAGTAACCGTTTTTTCTTGGTAGGTTTCTGTGTTAAGAGATTCATATAATTTTTTTAAGCCTTGTGCATTATGTGCGCCATCAATTAGTACACCAGGCTTAACACGTTCAAAACGGGCTGCTAGTTGACTATCGTCTAGACCTTTACTGATTTGTTCAGGCGTAATTCTGTTATCAAACGCATTAACCGCTGCCACAGCCGTTGCAGTGTTTTGAATTTGGTAATGACCCGGTAAGCCTTGCTCAAATACACCAATTTCCCCTCTAATCAAAGGGCTTTTTGAACGACTAGCAACGACTAATTGCGCCTCTTCAGGTAGATCACCAATAACCACTGAACTATCATCTTGAATAATTCCTGCTTTTTGCCAAGCAATTTCCGAGATTGTATGACCTAACAAAGCTTGGTGATCCAAACCAACACTTGTAATGACTGCCACTTTTGTCTGTTTCATCACATTAGTTGAATCTAATTGACCCCCGATGCCCACCTCAATCACAATGGCATCTAATTCTTTTTTTGAAAAGTAGGTCAACATAATAGCCGTTAATACCTCAAACTCAGTAGGTATATCTGGCGCTAGCTTCTGATCTAATATGTTTAAACAATCAGCCACTTCTTTTGTGGTAGTCACTAGGTCAGTTTTAGAAATCAGTTGATTATTAATTTGTATCCGTTCACGAAAATTAGTAATATACGGTGACATATATAAACCAGTTTGATATCCTGCCACACGCAAAATGTTGCTTACCATGGTAGAAACTGATCCTTTACCATTTGTGCCTGTTACATGAATAGCTGGTGGTAATCTGTTTTGAGGATTATCTAAAGCACCAAGTAAATCATACATACGATCCATTGATTCTTTTTTGCCGCCCTTTGGTCGACTGTGTATAAATTGGATTGCCTCTTCAACTGTTTTCATTAACTTGCTCCATAATTTATTAGTTATAACTGTAACGAAAAACCATCCAAATTTTGTTTTGGACGGTTTCATCGTATATATTTAACTATCGTATGCTTAGTGACTATTCAATTGAATAGCCACTAAACAACAAAAATATCATTAATCTTTCTCACGTACGGTAAATTCACGACGTTGACGAGGTGCACCACCATTTGAATGACGTTCAGTAGAACGGCCATCACGACGTTTGTAATCACCAAAACGACGTTCGCTACTTGCAGAACCACCATCACGACCTGAACGACGTTGCCCACCGCCGTTACGCGATGATTCCCCATTACCGCGACGATCACGATTACCACGGTAACCACCACCGTTTCCACCACGACGACGATCGCCACCACCATTACGTGATCCGCCGCTACCACCACGACGACGTGGTAATGGACGTTCACGTGTAATTTCAACAGGTGTGTTTTGCTTCTCTAAATCAGCAACAGAAGACAATAATGCAGCTGCTAACTGTTCAGATGAATACTTTGACGTCAACTTATCAACTTCTGATTGAATGTCTTTAACATCTACAGCATTAACAATTTGGTCAACTTCGCCCGCAGCATTCTTTATTTTACCAACACGTGCTTCTTGCAAAGAAGCTGGTTCAAGTGCTGTCATACGCTTTTTTGTTAAGTCTTCAACGGCACGTAAGTAATCCATTTCATTTGGCGCAACAAGTGTGACAGACACACCCTTTGCTCCAGCACGTCCAGTACGTCCAATACGGTGGACATATGATTCAGGGTCTTGTGGAATATCAAAATTATAAACGTGGGAAACGTCTTTAACATCTAAGCCACGTGCTGCTACATCAGTCGCAACCAATATGTTGATTTCATGTGACTTAAATTGTGCCAAAACACGCGAACGCATCTGTTGTGTCAAATCACCGTGCAATCCAGCTGCATGATAACCACGTGCTTCTAATCCACGTGATAATTCCTCAACGCGACGCTTTGTTCGGCCAAAGACAATCGCTAACTTTGGTGCTTGCACATCAAAAATACGTGTCATGGTATCAAACTTTTCATTTTCGCGCATACGAACAAAGTATTGATCAACTAAATCAGTTGTTAATTCTTTTGCTTCAATTTGAATATGCTCAGGATTTGTCATGAACTTAACACCGATGCGCTTAATTGCTGGTGGCATCGTTGCTGAAAATAGTAGTGTTTGACGATCAGCAGGGGTATTCTTAATAATTGATTCAATATCTTCCAAGAAGCCCATGTTTAACATTTCATCAGCTTCGTCCAATACTAATGTTTTTACATTGTCAATTTTAACGGTCTTACGGTTGATATGGTCAAGTAAACGACCTGGTGTACCAACAAGAATTTGAGGATGTGACTTCAAATTTTGGATTTGACGACGAATATCAGATCCACCAAAGACAACCTGTACATCGACATGCTTATCACGACCCAATTTCTTTAATTCATCAGCGGTTTGAATAGCCAATTCACGAGTTGGTGATACAATTAATGCTTGTATATTTTTATTGTTTAAATCAATATGTTCTAATATTGGCAAACCGAAAGCTGCTGTTTTACCAGTTCCTGTTTGCGCTTGTCCAATAACATCTCTACCAGACAAAGTTAACGGAATTGTCTTTTCTTGGATTGGTGTTGCTTCCACATAACCATGTGTTGTAATAGCATCTAAAATATCCTGCGACAAACCTAATTCACTAAACTTCAAAATTTTTCTCCTCTGCGCTCTTTTGCGCGTAAGCAATTAATAGTTATTTCACAACCTTAATCGCTGTCATTTGTTCAAAAAGTGCTTTAGCCAATGGCTGCCAACCCGCACTTTTTTCGTGTTCGTTACTCAATAAAACCACTGCATCTTGGCCATTATTTGTTGCTATTATAGTGGACTCAAATCCCATAATAATACCATGACCTGTATTGTAATCGCCATAATGATACAAGCCACTCGCATATTTCATACCATCGGCGGGGCGCCACATAGCATTGAGTTGCTGCTCATTAACCAATTTATGGTCTGCTAACAAACGATAATAACGATACAACATCCCTGTTGTCATCGCCATGTTACCCGTACCCGTTTCGGTAGCATAGGCGACAGGATTATCATTGTTGAACTGACTATAGTCAGTAGTCTTGTAACCAATTGTTCGATGCGGATTGGTTATAAATGTTTTATAGTCAGACACATTCAGATGGTGATGCTTGTTAAAAAAATCATTAAACAATTCTGAATATGTTTTATGCGTAATTTGCATCAAAATACCAGCTAACAAGCGATAGTTAACTGCCTGATAAGACCACTTGTGTGACGCTAATAATAACGTATGATTAGCGTCAAATTGAACATTATCTGCTTCTGAGGTAAATGTTTTAGCATTCACTTTTTGCGTTAACCCACTTGTCATCGTCAGCATCTGTTGAATAGTGATATTGCTAGCATTGGGCACATTAGGATAATACTGACTCAATGGTGTTTCGAGACTTATTTTCCCTGCACGAATTTGCTGCATGACTAACGTGGCAGTGAAGCCCTTTTGAATAGATGCAATTTGATAACGCGATTGTGCATTATTCAAACGATTCTGCGCTTTGTCAGCATAACCAAAACCTTGTTGCAAAATCACACGATTGTTATGAACCACTAAAGCAGTACCAATGTACCCGGACGTTTTCAATTGCGTATTCAAACTAACAGCTAACTCATCATTTTTTAAAAAAATGTCTTTATCAAGGTCACTCTTTTCATCATCACGCGCCACAATTGATTGCTTACTTTTTTTCACAATTTTTGATCGATTAATCGGCCAATGTTTGACGATAAACATAGTGCCAGTGCCTAGCGTAGTAAGTAAAATCACCAATAAAACAAGGCCTGTCCAAGTATGATATGCCATACGACGATGTTGTGTTCGTTTCATCTTTGCATCCCCAATACAAAAATTATTCTATCAATGCGTTAACAACGTTTTCAAGATGGATCCCGTGACTTGCTTTTAACAAGATCACATCGCCCGCCTCACCTAACGTTTGTAAATCCAAGGTCAATTTGGCTAATTGGTCGGTTGTATATTGATGCACATCCGATGATTCGAACTGTGTCTTTAACATTGGTGCCATATTCTGATTGAATAATTTTCCAACTAGATAAACACCATCAACATTTGCATCTAATACTTTTTGCCCCAAACCAGCATGTAATTCATTTGCCTGTTCGCCTAATTCTAACATATCACCCAAAACAACATACTTGTGTTGCGCTGGTATTGCTTTTAAAGTCGCCAAAACTGCTGCCACTGCTGTTGGATTTGAGTTATAGACATCACTAATCAAAATCACGCCGCGAGCAGTAACGAGCCGTTCTGTGCGATTTTTTGTCAAATCAAATGTTTGTAGCGCCTGTACGGCTTTTTTTAAATCAATATGTAATAAGATACCCGCTGAAATCGCTGCGAGCGCATTCATAATATTATACCCACCAATTAGCGGAATTGCAAACCGAGTATTTTTGTAAATAAAATTTGTATGGTCAGATGCTGTTTCCACAGCATCAATATTTTGTCCAAACCACACTACCCTTTGCATAATAACAGCTTGTGTCAAAAGTGGCTCATCAAAAGGAATAAACAACACACCATCTGCCTTTAGCCCATTTGTAATTTCTAATTTTGCCTTGGCAATGTTAGCACGTGTTTTAAAAAATTCAATGTGAGCCTCACCTATCATGGTAATAATTGCAATATCTGGTTGAACTAACTGAGATAACATCGTGAGCTGTCCAGAACGATCCATTCCTAGTTCAACAACCAAGACCTCTGTATCCTCTGGCATTGATAACAAAGTCATTGGTACGCCAATTTCGTTATTGAAGTTATTTGGTGTTTTAAATGTTTTAAACACTGTTGATACAATTGCCGCTGTCATATCCTTCGTTGTTGTTTTACCATTAGATCCTGTAATGGCAATTACTTTTGGGTTAATTTGTTGTCTATAATAGCTAGCAAGTTGCTGTAACGCTGTTAGGGTGTCCTTGACTATAATTGCAGGTAGCTTCTCACTAATAGCATGATTATCATCAACTAAAACGGCTGCTGCGCCTCTATCTAGGGCATCTTGTAGATATCGATGACCATCACTATCAGCGACTAGTGCAACAAACAGATCACCAATCTTAACATCTCGCGAATTAAACGCCACACCCGTTACCTTAATTTGGTCATTACCTTGTGTCACGGCACTTAAAACGGCACCTATTTTTTTTATTGAATAATTCATTTATACTCCAAAATAACAGCACTGCTGTTTCAAAAATTAACCCGTAACTGTCCAGCATACATACTCAAACAATCATCATTAGTCCCTTAGTTATAATTACATTGTATCAAGAACTTTTCTTAAATACTGTAATACTTTCAATATGTGACGTTTGTGGAAACTGATCTACCGGTAAAATTGTGCCACTAAGGTGGTACCCTTTTTCTAGAATTTCAACTGTATCGCGCGCTAAAGTAACTGGATTGCAACTAATATAGACCAAACGATCTGGTCCCATGTCAACTGTGGCTTGGATGAGCTGACTAGTTAATCCACGTCGTGGCGGATCAACAAAAACAACATCTGGTTTAAGCCCAGCATCTTGCCAACGTTTAAATTGCTCAGGCGCGTCGGCTAAAATATATGTCGCGTTTTTAATTTTATTAGCCTTAATATTAAGTTGCGCATCTGCGACGGCACCAGGCACAACTTCTACACCCAGCACCTGTTTAACTTGATTAGCAACTGTAATACCAATTGTTCCAATACCTGAATAAGCATCAATAACAACATCAGTTGTTTTAAGATTGGCCTTTTGAGCCGCCAGATCATACAATTTTTCTGTCATTTGTGGATTGACTTGATAAAAGGAATTTGGACCAATAACAAAATCATAACCCAATAGCGTATCATGAATAGCGGCCGATCCCCAGAGTGTTCTATTATTTGGGCTTAATAAAACATATTCTTTTTTAGGACTGTAATTGAAAATCAAGCTCGTTAAATCGGGTAACTGTTGACAAATATCAGTGATAATATTCTCTTCAAATTTAATCGTTTCATGATTGGATACTAGTACAACCATTAGTTCATGTGAGTAAAAACCCCGACGAATCATAATATAACGCATAGCACCTTGTTCAATATCTGGGTCAAAAGCGCTAATGTTATATTTTTCTAATATATCACGTACCGTAATAATGGCCTTGTCAATGTCAGCATCATTTACAAAATAATCTGTCATAGGTACTAGTTCATGGCTACCCCGACGATAAAAGCCACTTGTTAAATGCCCATCTTGCCATTTAACAGGAACAATTGTTTTATTACGATAATACGATGGCGCTTTCATACCAATCGTTGAATCAACACTACTTACTATGCCGCGTTGATCAAACAGACGTTGAATTTGCATTTGTTTTAATTCAAGTTGCGCCTGATATTTTAAATTTACAAGTGGTGCTGTTCCAGCGTCAATCAAATATTGCCGTTGACTATTTTGTCGTTTATCGGACGTTTTTAACCATTCAAGCACTCGAGCATAACCGGACAATTTATCAACTTGAGTCACTTCCAATAATATCTCTTCACCTGGAATAGCATCTGCTATGTATAACGGATATGATGGTGTAATATTCACTATTCCCATACCATCTATTCGTACATCATTAACTTCTGCCACTATTTTTTCGTGTAGCTTAACTGGCATAATTGTTCGAGCCATAATTTTTTAATACATATGCAATGATAAACACGGTCAATTCATTTGTATCAATGGTAATGTTACGGTACCATTAATAACAAACTATTTATCACTTGCTATATTCTCTTTCATTATAATTTAACAATAAAAGCGTCCACCAAAGTGAACGCTTTTATAAAAACGAAGTATATTATTGTTCTTCGTTGTTTTTGAAGCCAAATCCAGCAAATTTCTTGTTGAACTTGTCGACCGCACCATCTGCTTGTGTAAACTTTTGCTTACCTGTGTAAAATGGATGTGAATCTGATGTAATATCCATACGAATAACAGGATATTCTACACCTTCAAAATCAGTTGTGTCGTTTGATGTTACAGTTGAAGCTGACAAAAACTTCTTACCTGTTGAGGCATCAAGAAAGACAACCTTTTGGTATTTTGGATGGATTTCTGCTTGCATAATAAATTCTCCTTAGCGCCCTGATACTTCTGTAACAGAGTCAGTATATAACTAGTATAGTTTAGCATAACGTATATTAAATTGCAACAACTTTAAAGAACACAAATCATGGCATTAAGTTAATAAGATCAATACCTTCAATTGTAATATCCGCGCCTAGGGTTGTTAACTTATCTTGAATACGATCATACCCTCGTAAAATATGATCAGCATCATTAATAATTGTCTCTCCTTCAGCCATAATAGCTGCAATAATTAAGGCAGCACCTGCCCTAATTTCAGCAGCCTCAACGTCTGTGCCAACTAATCTAGGTGAATGATTGACACGAATATGACCCGGCCTATCAGAATCAATGTCACCACCCATTCTTCGTAATTCCTCCACATGTTTAACACGTTTTGGATAAATTGTATCGTTAATACTACTTTCACCAGAAGCCATTAATAACAAAGGCGTAATTGGCTGCTGTAAGTCTGTCGCAAATCCAGGATATGGCATTGTCTTAATATTGACCGGTTTCAAATCATCTGATTTATACACATGAATCGTATCTTCACCAATATCTAAGTTAACGCCCATTTCAATTAATTTCGATGTGTACGATTCCAAATGCTCTGGTATGACATTTTTAATTGTCACGCCATCACCAAACGCTGCGGCCATGCTCATGTAAGTACCAGCTTCAATACGATCTGGAATAACAGTATGCGTATTACGTGCCTTAAGACTTGGGACACCAGCAATTCGAATCGTATCGGTTCCGGCACCTCTCACATTGGCACCCATATTATTTAAAAATGTTGCAATATCAATAATTTCTGGTTCACGTGCCGCATTTTCGATCACTGTTTGACCTTTTGCGCGCACAGCTGCCAAAATAATATTAATTGTCGCTCCCACGGAAACAGTATCTAACGCAATTCGTGCCCCTATGAGACCATGTTCAGTTGCATCAATATGAATAATGTCGTCGCTTTCAGTAACTATTGCACCAAGAGCCTCAAAGCCCTTGATGTGCTGATCAATTGGTCGTCTACCTAAATTATCACCACCGGGGAAGGTTACCGTCGCACGATTAAAGCGTCCTAGGAGCGCTCCCATAAAATAATATGAGGCGCGCAATGACTTAATCGCACCACTGGGTAAATCACTCTCTATAATATGTGTTGGATCGATGTCTAAATTACCATTTGCAAAAGTTGACTTCACGTTCATTGCATTCAAAATCAATTGCAAATTTTTGACATCCAAAATTTGTGGCACCGTATCAAATTTGACCGGTGTATCAGCCAAAATAGCAGCTGGTATTAATGCCACTGTCGAATTTTTTGCGCCACCGATTGTGACCTCACCATGGAGGCGTTTGCCACCGCGTACAATTATTTTAGCCATGAATTTTCCTTGTAAAAGTTATAGTCCAAATTCAATTATACAGTGAAAATGATTGTAACTCAAATTAAATTAAAAATTAAATTAGCGTACTTCAACATGAAGTTCGTCAATCAAGGCAGTTGTGACCTTTTCAAAATCTGAGTTAACTTCAGCTTCAAGCAATGTCCCATCATCATCTTGATAAGTGAGTGTGTATGCTAATGACTTTTTTCCAGAAGGTAATTTATCACCCATATAAACATCAAATAACTTAATATCAACTAGTTTATCACCCGAAACTTGCTTAATTAGTGATTCAATCGTTGCATGTTCAATATCTGCGTTAACTAATAATGCAGCATCACGGCTCATTTGAGGGAAACGTGAAACTTTGTGATAGTGGACATCCAATTGTACCTGAGACATCACAGCAAACAAGTTTAGCTCAAATCCAAAAACTGGTGCTAGTTTTTGTGCTTTAGTGACCAGTGGGTGTAGTTGCCCAACAAACCCAAGATAAACTTCCCCTGCATAAATATCAGCCGTTTGTCCAGGATGCATGTTGACGTGACGATCAGTCGCAACATATCTCACATGATTAACACCTATTTGATCTAAATAATTTGAAACGATGCCCTTAATATCATAAAAGTCTACAGACCGATCTGTTTTTGAGGCTTGCCAAGTCGATGTTGCATAATTACCAGTTAAAATACCAGCAATGTGTTCCACTTCAGTAGGTAAGTCGTTTTTTTCATTGGCTATAAAAACACGTCCTTGCTCATACAGTGCAATATCACGAACAAAATGGTTCACATTATAGGCCACATCTTCAAGCAAACCTGCTAATAAATTTTGACGAGCAGTGGTACGATCTGAACTCATTGGATAGTCTAACGTTAATAACTTTGCTGTTGTGTTTTCAGCAAATTGTTGTGCCTTTTCTGGCGTCGTTAATACATAAGAAATCGCTTGATTCAAGCCTAAGCTTTCCATAATGCGTCGGCTAGCACGTATTTGACGCTGTTGTTGTGTTAATTGACCAGGTGTTGTTTGCCCATATGGTAATGTCACAGGCAGGTTATCATACCCATACAATCGTGCGATCTCTTCGATTAGATCAGCAGCAATTCCCATATCTGGGCGACGTGCTGGCAGAGTTACTTCAGTATAATCGTCATGTGTTTGATAATCAAAAGCGAGTTGATCTAGAATCGTTGTTATATCACTTACGGTCAAAGCTGTTCCTAGAATTTGATTAACCCGTTGCGTTGAAAGTGCGATTGTTCTAGTTGACCGCTGACTATCTGACGCTACTACTTGTCCTCTAGCAATCTGTCCACCTGCCAATTCATCTGATAATTGCGCCGCATGATCTAGTGCCGTAAATGTATTGTCCCAATTAACACCACGTTCAAAACGTGCTGACGCTTCTGAATGTAAATTGTGACGACGTGCTGTTGCACGGATAAGGCTAGGATTAAATACTGCACTTTCTAGCACAATATGTTTAGTTTGCCGGTCAACCTCAGAACTTTTTCCACCCATAACACCAGCTAACATCAAAGGCTCGTCAACTGTTGCAATCACGATATCTTCCCCTGAGCGTAATTGACGTGTTTGCTCATCTAATGTGACTAATTGCTCATCTTTTTTTGCGCGACGAATATGTAATTCATGATTCGTTAATTTATCTAAATCAAAAGCATGTATTGGTTGACCATACATCAACATCATGTAATTCGTAATATCAACAATATTGTTAATAGGGCGCATACCTGCGTTCCACAGACGTTTTTGTAACCAAAGTGGTGAATCTGTCACTGTAACATTGTTTATCACGCGTAATGCGTATTTAGGTGCTAATGCGTCATCATCCAATTTAACGGTTATTTGCTCACTGGCCAAAGACTCATACTCCACCAAAGCAAAATCAGGTATCGTGACTTTTTGCTTGAGCATCGCCCCAAATTCGTAGGCAGTGCCAATCATCGATAACATATCTGCACGATTAGGTGTTAAATCTGTATCTAAAACAGGTTCATTCATTCCCAAAACTACAAGCGCATCATCCCCTGGTTTAACATGATCTTGCGCAGTAAAAATGTGTATACCATCTTCAAAATTTTTAGGTGCAATCTTGTTGTCGAAACCAATTTCTTGTAAAGCAACTAACATACCATAGGAATCTTGACCACGTAATGTTACTTTTTCTAAAGTAATCAATTCACCTGTATCATGCTTGATAATATGCGCGCCAACGGTTGCCAAAATTACTAATTGACCTTCTGCAATATTAGGTGCCCCGGTAACAACCTGCACGAGATCAGATGTACCAACATTAACTTGTGCGATAACCATATGATCAGAATCAGGGTGAGGTTGAACCCGCATAACTTTTGCCACGATAAGACCATCTTGTCCCTTTGCAATCGTTGTGCTCTCATTAATTTCAACACTCGTTCGTTCCACTTGTTCTGCTAAATCCGCTACAGCTGCTGGTTCCAAATTAATGGTGTTATTTAGATATTCATTCAGCCACGTCAAACTTGTTTTCATTTTCAGTTCCCTTTCTGATTAAATTGTGATAAAAATCGTATGTCATTAAGATAGAATTGGCGAATGTCATCCACGCCATACTTTAACATAGCAAATCGATCTGGTCCTAATCCAAAAGCGAAAGCAGAATATTTTTCAGGATCAACGCCATCCATCCTTAACACATTTGGATGTGTCATACCGGCGCCCAATACCTCGATCCATTCAATATCCTCTGGTTTCATGTCTGGGGTGACCTCATTCCACGAAACGTCAACTTCGACAGAAGGCTCAGTAAATGGAAAATAAGATGGTCTCATCCGAATTTGATGTTTTTCACCAAACAATGCTTGCATAATCGAAAGCAGCGTCCCCTTTAAATCAGCCATTGTAATATTTTCACCAACAACCATTCCCTCAACTTGGTGAAATTGATGAGAATGTGTTGCATCATCAGTATCACGACGATACACTTTTCCTGGTGCAATCATTTTTAAAGGCCCCTTTGAAAAGTCATGTTTTTCAAGTGAACGTGACTGTACGGGGGATGTCTGTGTACGCAATAAAATCTCTGGGGTAATGTAAAATGTATCTTGCATATCACGTGCTGGGTGGTCTTTGGGTAAGTTCTCCCGTTCAAAATTATATTCATCGGTTTCAACTTCTGGTGAATCAACCGTATCATCAATGATTTTAAAACCCAAACCAAGAAAATGTTGTTCAATCTCGTCAATGATTTGTTGCAAAACATGTGGTTGCCCAACAACATGTGAACTACCAGGTAATGTCACATCAATTGTTTCAGATGCTAGTTGCTTATTTAATTTTGCGACTTCTTCAGCTGCTTTTTTTTCGGCTAATAAATTAGTAATCGTTTGACGTACATGATTACCAACTTCACCAACTGTTTTACGATCTTGAGCAGGTACATTTTTCATACCCTTAAGTAAAGTTGTCAGCTCACCTTTCCTGCCTAACAACTTCACTCGTAATGATTCAACATCTACACCAGCAGTATTAATTCTTTCAACTGCTGTCTTTTTCAGTGCCGTGAGATCTTCAACTAAACTCATAACTATTTCCTTTCAACTTCTAAATAACCTAACCAATTCATACAAAAATCCCATGCTATCAAAAAGATAACATGGGACGTTAAAAACCGTGGTACCA
The DNA here is from genome assembly GCF_000092505.1 of Leuconostoc kimchii IMSNU 11154. Classification (NCBI taxonomy): domain Bacteria; kingdom Bacillati; phylum Bacillota; class Bacilli; order Lactobacillales; family Lactobacillaceae; genus Leuconostoc; species Leuconostoc kimchii. Next base: position 1,062,866 of record NC_014136.1, on the reverse strand, counting down.
CCCAATTTTCTGGTTTTCACCAGCTTTAATGACGATAACGTTGTCTACCGTTGGCAATTATGCCAAACACTCCTGACTGAAATTCTTTGGATGCTTTCCATGGTACTTTCACCAAAAATATACCACTCGCTGAATCAAGCATGCAATTACTAGGTCATTCTCTGTGTTTAAAATATATAATTCTGATAATAAGCCACAATATTTGGTTTAACTAAAAAACGATACGTTATGACTATACTGTTAGTATATCATGCCCTATCGTCTCTGTCTTCAATATTTTTATTTTACTGGCTCACCATTGTTAAACTTGTCAGACCATTCATGTATGGCCGCCATCATAGGTCGCATAGCCTCGCCAGCAGGTGTCAATTTATATTCAATTAAGCTAGAATCTTCATAAGTCACACGATTAACGATGTTCACTGCCTCTAGTTCTTTCAATCGTTCTACTAATACACGATCTGAGCAAACTGGAATCGCACGTGAAATCTCTAAGAAACGCTTAGATCCACCTACTAACAATGTTTCTATGATCAGACCATTCCATTTTCGTCCAAGAATTTGAAACGTTCTTGTGAAGTTTTCACAAATTAAATCATCTGTTTTTTTTGCTAATTTTGTCATAGTTTTTGTCCTTGAAATGATATATACGTTAATACTAACACAAAACCGTTCTATGGACAAAAAGTAAGCAGGACTTAGATAAGCGTTTTAGCAAGATAGAAGCAACCCAAGATACCAGCATTGTCACCATTTGCTACGGGTACAATGTAATCATCTAAATCCGGCACTTCTAAGTAATCACCCATTTGTTCAGCAAAGCTTTCGCGAATGAGTGGGAATAGGTCTTCACGATGAGAAACTCCGCCGCCAAAAACAATTTTTTCAGGGCGTAAAATCATCGTATAATCTAATGCAGCTTGTGCTAAATAATAAGCTTCAATCTTCCAAGCTAAATGATCAGCTGGTATTTCTTTTGCACTCATTTGCCAACGTGCTTCAATCGCTGGTCCAGCAGCTAACCCTTCTAAGCAATTGTCGCCGTGGAATGGGCAATGGCCTTCATATGTGTCTTCTGGGTGCTTTTGTAAGAAAATATGTCCCGCCTCAGGATGACCGTAACCACTCACGAGGTGGCCACCAGAAACGATTCCGGCACCAACACCGGTACCAACTGTCAAATAAACCATGTTATTAACATCTTTTGCAGCACCAGTTTCAAATTCTGCCCAACCAGCACCGTTAACATCTGTTGTCCAGAAATAAGGGATATCACGCCATGCTTTCATACGTCCCAAAAAGTCATAGCCTGACCAGCCACGTTTTGGTGTATCTAAGACATAACCATATGTTTTAGAGTTAGTGACAATATCAATTGGACCAAATGCTGCAATGCCAATCGCATCAATGTTATCAAATTGATCAAAAAAAGCAATGACTTGATCTAGTGTCTTTTCACCATCTAGCGTTGGAAAAGCTGATCTTGCAACGATATTGTAATCCTGATCAGCGACTGCCACAACAAACTTTGTTCCACCTGCTTCAATTGCACCTAATAATCCCATTTTTTTCTCTTTTCCAATTCTTTATCAAAACTTATTACTTGAAATACTAGCCATAAGCGAATGTCATCATTGATTTTAAACGCTCGTAAATTTTCTTTGTTATTTAAATTTATGAAGCGCTTACATTATAGTGTAAGCGATTATGTTTATATATGTCAAGCGCTCTTCAGTTTTTTTTATTAAAATCTTTTTTTATCAGCAGAAAATCAAAATAATTTTGACTAGACAATTACCAGAACAAACAAAAAACCTCGTAATAACGTGTCTACGAGGTTTTAAAAAATTATTTATTTGACGATCTCACAAAATTCAACTATCACAGCATCAGGTCCTTCTACATTGAAGAATTTAATGCCCTTTTCCCAAAAGGCCAAATGTTGTACTTCAGAATCAATTAACTTGAAACCTTCAGCTTTTGCTGCTGTAAAAGCTGCATCTGCATCTGTCGTGTCCATTGAGATGTGATTAATTGCCCCAGGTTGTCCTGCGACTTCGTCTTGTTGCCACGTTTCAATCACAAGATTGTCACGCTTCATAAAGATAACGTTTCCAACTGGAAAATCACCTGTCTTATTAAAACCAAGCTTCGTCCAAAAAGCTTCAGCAGTAGCTAAATCTTTTGTTGGAATACCAATGTGTTGCACACCTGAATAATAATCTGAAAATGACATATCCTACTCCTATACTGAAATTCACAAAGACCGAAACAATTATGTTTCACGCCCTGAAGTTCTAACTAAATACCTTGATGTTTCAAGTTAGGGAAAATATATTTATCACCCCACCCAGTAATACCACCTTGAAATAGAAAGGCAAATATTGTTCCCAAGCCATAATTTGAAAAATCAGGCAAGATAATAATTGCAATAATACCAATAATTGTTGGTGGAATGTAAGATGCCCACATGGCCTTCGCGGCGGCACCCTTGAAATACTTAAATCGCAAGATTTGCATTAAATCATCTGCTGGGTGCAAAATCAAGTTAGTCCGTTGATAAATTGATATTGCAAGACCAATCATGACAACACCTAAGAAATTCAATAACGTATATATTACTGTAACCAAAACACTATGTGACTCTGGTAACACTTGGGAAAACGCGCTGGCAAAAAAACTAATTAGCAATGAAAATGGCACCATAAAGGCAATATTTCCAACAAACTTTTTCCAATTAAAATATCCTTGTAAAAACACATTCAATATAGCAATCAATACACCTACGATGAAGAATATCCAACCAAGTGTGGCATTAGATCCCTGAAAGACTGCCTTATTGAATCCTGCTTGTGCAGCAGTCCAATACGCTGAGCCTAAGAAAGTTGGGTGGATTTTTTGACTAGTAACGACTGTAAGCACGTTACCGGCCGCGTTGATTATCAAAGAAAAAACAAAATATGATAAGGAAGCGCTAATCGTAAGCGTACGACCACGATTTACAGTCGTACCCTGTGTTACGTTTTTAGCGTTCATTTGATTATGCCTCTTCTCCACCAACCTTAACAACAGCCTTTGAAACAACGCCTAATTTACCATTTACGAAGTCATCAACTGTGTTATAGTCCAATTCATGTGACATCAATGATTCAACATCCAACTTTCCTGATGACAACAAAGCTAATGAATCTTCAAATGCATTTGGATTAATAAATGAACCTTGGATTGTTAATTGCTTTTGGAAGACTTCATAAGTATTCATTTCAAACTTAGCATCAGGTCCGCCGACACCAAACATCAAAACTTGTCCACCACGAGCGGCTGCTTCAATTGCTGCTTCTTGTGTTTGAGGCATACCTACAGCTTCAATAACAACATCATATTCAGCATCAGGAATCTTATCACCCTTCATTGTGTTGAAGATGTTTTTAGCACCAAACTTTTCCTTGTTCATTGCAAGCTTTTCGTCAACAATACCAGCCAAATCAACTTGGTGGATACCATATGCTTGCAAAATTTGTACGAACAATTCACCCATGAAGCCATCACCAATAACCAAAGCCTTTTGGTAAGGTGTTACCTTAAGCAACTGGATACCATGAACAGCACATGATATAGGTTCAACAACAGCAGCTGACTTCAATGACACATTATCAGGAATTGGGTAAACTACTGAAGCTGGGGCTGTAAAGTATTCTTCAAAACCACCATCACGCGTCACACCAACAGCTGACAAGTTCTCGCATAATTCAGGACGTCCTGTACGGCAATACTTGCATTGTCCACAATAGATGTTAGGATCGACAGTTACGCGATCACCCACTTTAACATTTGTAACTGCTGAACCAATTTCAGCAACAACACCTGAATTTTCATGTCCCAAAACAATGGGAGGAACAGCTGGTGCTGAACCAGGCAAACCAGCATACAAGGCATGATCGGTACCACAAATACCTGCAAAGGCTGTATGAATTTTCACCTCGTTTGGTTTAACTTCTGGTTGGTCGATGTCTTGTAGTTCTAGTGACTTGATGCCTGTTAATACTAATGCTTCCATGATAATCTCCTTTTTCTGTTTGTGATTACTGTAACTTACATGGACAATATTAAACCTTACCTTTTTATTTGTCAAGCGCTGTTCAGTAAAATAAAAACATTAAAAAATATATAACCAGAAACAGTGTATAATAGTATAAGATGAAAACAAAAATTCTAGAGATTATTCTCTCCAACAGTATGGAGGCCTATTATGGTTGCAAAACTAAGTGACGTCGCTGAATTAGCTGGCGTTTCAGTAACAACAGTATCACGTGTAATTAATAGTTATGGTTCACTAAGCCAAAAAACGATTGATAAGGTTCACGCTGCTATGCGTGAATTGCGCTACCAGCCTAATGCAATGGCGCGTTCCTTACAAGGAAAATCCTCACAGTTTATTGGCTTAATTTTCCCCAACATTGAAAACCCTTTTTTCACGGCGTTAGTAGCTGAGATTGAAGAGTTACTATTTGAAAAAGGTTATAAAGTTATCATCGCCACAAGTTCAAACGATATTGAAAAAGAACAACAATATTTACAGATGTTAGCTGCTAACCAAGTGGAGGGTATCATTACTTCTTCTCACAATCCAAATATTGACAGTTACAAAGATAGTTTCTTGCCTATTGTGTCATATGATCGTTATCTTTCAGAAACGATTCCAATCGTTTCTGAAGATAATTACCGCGGTGGTTACCTTCTTGGCGAGTATCTTGTGTCGACTGGTGCCAAAAACATATTAATGCTACGTGATGATGATAATTCTAATTCACCCACTGCAAAACGTTACCAAGGGTTTACAGAAGCAACTGCAAACAACAGCCACTTAACAACATTCGATTTAGATTCAAATCAGGTGTCCAATGGTGGTGATATACAAGCTATTGTTGATATTGTGGTGGACAATAAAATTGACGGCATCTTTGCTTATAATGATATTATGGCTATTCAACTTCAAAACGCACTGCGTAAAGCTAATTTACGTGTGCCAGAGGATGTGAATGTTGTTGGTTATGATGGTTCACCTATCGTACAATTGCTTCATCCCGACCTACCAACAATTATTCAACCTATCCATGAAGCTGCTCAACGTCTAATTGACACGCTTTTCAATGAAATTAACAATAAACCTGCTTTACCAAATGACGTCCTACCTGTTAAACTGTACACACCAGAGTCAAAATAATCAAAAAGCACCCCTAACCATCAGTTTTAGATGTTTAGAGGTGCTTTATTTTTAATCATTTACTTTAAAATGTGGTGTGTCATTATTTAAAACACGTACCACTTCTTGGGCCGCGACAAACCCTACTGAATCAAAAGCTTCACGTGATTTAGCTGCAACGTGTGGTGTTACAAAAACATTTGGCAATGTCAACAATTCATTGTTATTGGCAATGGGCTCGTTTTCAACTACATCCAAACCGGCACCAGCAATCTTACCAGACTTAAGCGCAGTGATTAATGCCTGCTCGTCCACAACAGATCCACGAGCAATATTAACTAACACGGCGTTGGTTTTCATTTTTTCAAAAACATCAGCATTAATCATATGATGCGTTTCAGGTGTCGATGGTAATGCCAGAACAATGAAATCAGACTTTGTGTAAATGTCTTCCAGTGTAGCCATACGGCCGTTTTTAACTGACTTTTCATGTCGCGCATAGGCCAACACATTAACATTGAACCCAGTTAGTAATTCATCAATTTTCTGCCCAATAGCACCAAAGCCAATAACACCAATTGTTTTACCAGTTATTTCCTGTCCAACTGGTACATGACCTATGTTATCAGTAATACTTTGTCGTTGTTGATAAAATGAACGTCCCGCCATCAACATGTGCATAACAGCTGTTTCTGCAACAGCTGTCGCATTCGCACCTGGTGTATTTGTCACAACAATATGATGTGACGAAGCGTCTTCTAAATTCACATTGTCATAGCCAACACCAAAACGTGCAATAACCTTAAGCTTTGGTAGCTTTGACATAATATTTTCTGCGACAGGATGCATCATCAGTATGATACCATCAATATCTGGATGGCTCGTAAAATCACTTGCCTCTTGCTGCTTATTGATAATCACTTCAATATGATTTGATTCGAGATATGTCACAACAGATTGTGTCATACCTTCAAACACTAATACTTTTTTCATGATTTCTCCCTTAATATTTTTTATTTCAATATACTAAATGACCCTGGCATCAACTCGGCGACATTTGTTTGAATTTCTTTACCTGAGTCATTAATCAACCAAATAGGCATTTGTGGATCAAAGAATTCAACCATTACTTGACGACAAGCACCACATGGCGCGATAGGCTCATCTGTATGACCAGCAATAACCAACCCCTTAAACTGTTTATTTTCTGCTGCAACGGCACTAAAAATCGCTGTACGTTCAGCACAATTTGTTAACCCAAATGACACGTTTTCAATATTTACGCCTTTAAATATCTCATTAGAGGCTGTCAATAACGCAGCACCAACAGGAAAATGAGAATATGGTGTATATGTGTGATCAAGTGCCGCTAGAGCAACAGCTACCAGCTCGTGTGGTGCATTTTTTTTAGTCATCATTTGTCATTTTGCTCACAATTCATTATCGTTTTGTCTGTTAAAATCGCCCAATATTAAAAAATTGACTATCATATTTTCTTACAATCGGTTTTTTTGCTATACAAACTATTACCATGCCATTTATTTAATTAATAAATTTTCTAATTGATCAAGACGCGATTCAAAAACACTAAAGGCCTGTTTTAAATAGCCAGCTTGATTCATGTCAACACCAGCTCGTGAAATAACATTTAGTGGATAATCAGAAGACCCTGCTTTCAAATAAGTTTTGTAAGCTTCTGCGCCGTCATGATTAATAATACGTTCGGCCAGTGTTGTCGCTGCCGCTTCCCCAGTTGCATACTGATAAACATAATAGTTGTAGTAAAAATGAGGTATACGTGTCCATTCATAGGCTATTTCTTCATCTGGGAACAAGTCTGGACCATAGTACCTTTGATTCAAAGCCGCGTAGTAAGCGCTCATTTTATCAGCAGTTAGTGCCTCCCCTGCAGCGCTTTGCTCGTGAATCCAATCTTCAAATTCTGCAAATTGGGTTTGACGAAATACTGTTCCCTTAAATCCATCAAGATACTGATTCAAAACATAGGCTTGAAACTTGGAATCATCATTTGTTTTCAGCAAGTAATCAGTTAATAAACTTTCATTCGTTGTTGAGGCAATTTCTGCAAGAAAAATTGGATAATCACCGTAGTGATAAGGCTGTTGATGACGTGTCATATATGAATGCACAGAATGACCCATTTCATGGGCTAACGTGTAAACATTATTTAAATTATTTTGCCAATTTAACAAAATAAACGGATTGGTATCATAAGTACCACTTGAATAGGCACCTGAGCGCTTCCCTTTATTTTCTACCACGTCAATCCAACGCTCATCAAAGGCTTTTTGGACAATCTCAAGATAATCTTGACCCAAAGGTGCTAACGCAGCCAACACAATTTCTTGCGCACGATCATACGTCACATCAAATTCAACTTCATCGACTAATGGCACATAGAGATCATAAGAGTGAACATCTTCCACGCCTAATACCTTTCGACGTAGGGCAACAAATCGATGTAATAATGGTAGATTTTCATCTACTGTTTGTCTTAATGTGTCAAAAACGGATGTTGGTAAACTGTGTGGTAAAATAGCTGCTTCACGCGCAGAATCATAGTGACGCACTTTCGCTAAAAAATTATGTCCTTTAACGTGTGACGACAAGGTTGATGCAAACGTATTTTGTAGCCTAATGTAACTATCATACAAAGTTTCAAAGGCTTCACGACGCAGATCACGTGATTGAGATTCAAGTAATAAGCTATACAACCCATTGGTCAAGGGGACTATTTCGCCATCTTCTGTATGCACATCAGCAAATGTTATATCAGAATTATCTAACACACCAAATGTATTTTCTGATGCACCAAGAATGTCACTCACGCCTGCTAGCAACCCTTCTTGATCGGCAGGCAATGTATGTGGTTTTTGCGCTTGTAGTGTCTCAAACAAATGTGTATAAGGTTGCAATTCAGGTGTTTTTAAAAAACGTGTCAAACTATCATCTGGTATATTTAAGACTTCCGGCTGAAAATAGGCTGTTGCTTCGCTAACTTCCGCCCAAAGACCCTGTACCCTAGTATTAAAAGCCGCATACGTTTGATTAGTCGTATCCTGGTCATAAATTTGATGTGCATAAACATAAACTTTTTCTAATTGACGCTCTAACTTAAGATCGGCTTCTAGCGCATTTTGGAGGGTCGTTGCAGAATCGCCAACATGGCCCTCAAATTGTTTTAATCCTTTTAAATCTTGTTGTATTTCACTAAAAGCGGTTTCCCATTGTTCATCAGATGCAAAAATAGTACTTAAATCCCATGTTAACTTTTCAGGTACTTCATTACGTAGTAGTTGTGCCATAATTTTGATATACAGTACTGGCGCGTGTATCTAACCGCCTTGCTGATACTTCTCCTTTTAACAATTTATTACTTCATTTTATCACTATTTTCTCACTTTACCTAGTTTTTCTTGTAATGAAGAATGCCATGTCAGCAATTGCCGGATTAGTATATACTGCCCCTTTTGCAAAATAATATTACGTTGTTCTAAATCGAATAGTATTAAAGTGATTTGTTCATATTTAAACGCCACATTGCCATGTAAATACTGGGCTAATTTCATAATGATATGTTTTTGATGAATAACATGCCCAACACCAACACGTTCGATCATTAGCACCATCAGTAAACGCCAATGCCAATTGGGAATGATCAGACCAAAAGTATGACCTTGATGAATCCATATCGGTGCATTTAAAAGTAATCGTCTCTTATCATACAGGTAATGTACCAGTTTTTCATCAACACGCTTTTGAAGCATGAGATGTTGTAACTTATAAATTTGCTTTTGTGAATTTATTGATGTTGCATATGTAGCTTGTTTAGACGGGTTCAATTGTTCACTAAATTTTTCTGTATATCGAACGCGTTCAAAGTCACACTTCACAAAATTGGTGCGGTGCACGAATTTACCAATATCTGGTAAATAAAAAGAAATACTATTTTGCGCTAAAAACTTAAAAATGGTTATTTGCGTCATATTTTTAACAAAATAATTTTCCCCTAATAGCCAAATAACGCTAATATTTTGACTCTTATAGCCCGCATTTCGTTCATCAAGTCTTTTTTGTGAAATAGGGCTGCATTGGTATTCAATTGCAATAGACTTTTCTTTTCGTTTAATTAAAATATCTGGTCGTTGATTAATTTCAGGTAGCACTGCCTCAATGAGAATTTTACCATAGGGTTGCAACTTATTTGCTAACTGTAATTTCCCTAATAAGTGCTGTGCTGTTTCATTTTCTGAAAAGGTTGCACAATTCGAATTAGCCTGGTGTGCAAAATGTTTTTGATTAATTTCGCCACTTCTAAGAATAACCTTCTCTTGACATCCTGGACATAAAAATTGTTGCTTTTTATCAGCATTTGCTGCGAGAATATATTTTTTGTTTTGATTAAGCGCAATAATCATAAAAGCACCTCCCATTCATTATACGAATCAGATGTGCTTTTGATAAAACTATTTTATTTTCTTCTCTACCCAATTACTTAACCACGTCAACAACGTGATGACAACCAGATACATGATTGCGATAATTGCCCATACCCGGAATCCTTGTGAGTTGCGAGCAACAATTAACGTACCTGTTTGGGTTAATTCCAACAAACCAATTGCTGACAAGATAGACGTATCTTTTAGCGTAATAATAAATTGATTAATAAAACTTGGCACCATAATACGTAAACCTTGCGGCATTATTACTTTACGCATGGCATGCCCATATGGTAACCCTAATGAGCGTGCTGCTTCCATCTGACCTCGGTCCACTGCCTCAAAACCACCACGTACGAAAGCACCCGTATAAGCACCTTCATTTAAAATTAAAGTGATAATACCTGCCGTAAAAGCTGGGATTTTTATACCCGTTACGCCGGGCAAACCAATATAAATGAAAAACGCCAAAACCATCAATGGTAAGCCACGGAATAGGTAAATAACGGTCGTTGAAATACCACGCACCCACTTGAATTCACTAATACCAAGCACACCAAGTAAAATTCCCCATACAGAAGCCAACACAATAGCAATAATTGTCAACTTAATAGTTTGCCATAGACCTTTTAGCAAAGCATTTTGATTTGATTTCAGAATGCCTAAAATCGAGCCATTCTCTTTTTGACTACCCGAAAAAGTGGATTGTTTAGCACCCAAGTACTTTGCTACGATTTTATCGTAGCTACCATCTTTTTTAATTGCAGCAAACCCCTTATTAAACGATGCAAGAAGTACTTTGTTTTTACCTTTTTCAACGGCAAAACCATACCAACCTGCATTACCAGGATGATCACTATTCATGACTTTCAATGCCATACCATTTTTAATCGCATACTGTATCACTGGCATATCTTCAAATGTTGCTGCAGAATTACCCACTGAAACATCATTGTACATCGTATCAGTATCATTAAAATATTTTATTTTAAAGCCGTACTTTGATTGTAGAGATTTGCCATATTCTGATGCAGCAGTCCCTGTCTTTAATGCAACTGTTTGCCCCTTTAAATCGGTCAATGATTTAATTTCACTGTTCTTTTTTACAATCCAAGCAACGCCTGTTTTATAATATGGTGTTGAAAAATCATACACCTCTCGACGCTCTGGTGTAATAGACATACCTGCAATAATCCCATCTGCTTGGCCATTGGATACAAGTTGCGCAGCAGAATTATAACTCATTGGTCGCATGGTATACGTAAAGCCTTCTCGCTTAGCAATCGCTGCCATAGTATCTTGTTCTATACCAACGTAATCATTATTTTTATCTTGAAATGTAAAAGGTGCATAAGTCGCATCAGTTGTTATGATGTAATGTGGTTCAGCCGCTTTGGCAGTTGGGATAAATGTCAATAAAGCAACCAGTGCAGATATTCCTAGTAAATATTTTTTAAACATGTTAATAAAATTTTCCCCTCTTTTTACTGCCAATACGCCATAAAAAAGTCGACCATGTGGCCGGCTTTTTATGGTTTAACACACCTACTATTCCTGTCATGTCACAAACTATGCATGCATAATCTTGCTTAAAAACTCTTGCAGGCGTGCATTTTTTGGTGCATTAAATATTTGTTCTGGTGTCCCAGATTCTTGAATTTTACCTGATTCAAAAAACACGACACGGTCAGCAACTTGTTTAGCAAACCCCATTTCATGGGTCACAATGATCATGGTCATACCTGTTCCTGCTAAATTCTTCATAACTTCCAGAACGTCACCAACCATTTCAGGATCTAAAGCCGAAGTTGGTTCGTCAAATAGCATCACATCCGGTGACATTGCTAAGGCACGTGCAATAGCAATACGTTGCTTTTGTCCGCCAGATAAAGAATTTACTGATACATCTGCTTTATCCGCCAAATTAACAACATCAAGCAATTCGCGTGCCTTTTTTTCGGCAGCAGTTTTGTCCATCTTCCCCAGTTCAACTGGTGCCAACATAATATTTTCTAATACCGTATAGTTATTAAACAAGTTAAAGTTTTGAAATACCATACCAATATTTTCACGTACTTTATTAATATCAGTTGCTTTATCTGAAATATCAAAACCATCAACAACAATTGTACCATTATCAGGCGTTTCCAATTGATTTAGCATACGTAAAAACGTTGACTTTCCAGATCCAGAAGGACCAATCATCACAACCACTTCGTTTTCAGCGATATCGATGGAAATATCACGTAAAACATGGTTTTCACCATACGACTTATTAACCTTTTCAACGTGTACTTTTACTTTATTCTGTGCCTCAGTCATGCACGTGTCCTCTTTTCTACCCAGTTACTCAACCATGTCAGTAACGTAATCACAATCAAGTATATCACAGCTACTATTGCCCAGACACGAAAACCTTGCGAGTTACGAGAAACAATCAGCGAACCTGTTTGTGTTAATTCTAGAATGCCAATGGCCGATAAAATAGACGTATCTTTTAGTGTAATAATAAATTGGTTAATAAAACTTGGAATCATGATTTTCAAACCTTGTGGCACAATGACTTTACGCATAGATTTACTATACGATAAACCTAATGATCTTGCAGCTTCCATTTGACCACGATCCACCGCCTCAAAACCACCACGTACGAACGCAGCTGTGTAAGCACCTTCATTCAAAATTAATGTGATAAGTCCAGCAGTGAATGCTGGGATTTTCATGCCAATAACACTGGGCAAACCAATATAGATAAAGAACGCTAGCACCATTAGAGGCAACCCACGGAAAATATAAATTAGTGTTGTAGATAAGCCACGCAGACCAGTATTTTGACTGACACCCATAATACCAAGTAAAATACCCCATACTGAAGCCAATATAATGGCAACAACAGTCAAGAGCACTGTTTGCCATAATCCTTTTAAGAATGCACTGTCATTGGCTTTTAAAATACCAATCACAGAATTATTGGCTTTTTTATCACCAGTAAACGTTGCAGCACTTGCACCTAAGTACTTGGCAACAATTTTATCATACGTGCCATCGCTTTTAATGGCAGCAAAACCCTTGTTAAATGATTTGAGTAATTGTGCGTTTTTACCTTTTTGAACACCAAAGCCATACCAACCTGCTTGAATAGGTGACTTGGCATTCATAACTTTCAGCTGTGTCCCATTTTTAACAGCATATTGAATGACAGGTAGATCACCAAATGTCGCTTGAGCATTACCATTAATAACATCGTTATAAAGTGTATCTGAATCATTAAAATAAGTGACTTTGAAACCATATTGTTTTTGGATAGACAAAGCATAGTCTGCACCAGATGTCCCTGTTTTTATCGCGACTGTTTGTCCTTTTAAATCACTCAGTGATTTAATAAGTGACCCTTTTTTAACAGCCCAACCAATGCCTGAACGATAATAAGGCGTACCAAAGTCAAACACTGCTTTACGTTCATCAGTAATCGACATACCAGCTATAACGCCATCTGCTTGACCAGACGACACTGATTGTGTGGCAGCATTGAAGCTCATCGGTTTTAGCGTATAGGTAAATCCTTCTCGCTTAGCAATTGTTTTCAAAATCTCTTGATCAATACCTGTGTATTGATTATTTTTATCTTGAAAATCAAAAGGTGGATAAGTTGCATCAGTCGTAATAACGTAGTTTGGCACCTTAGCAGCATGCACATCGGTAGTCAGGCCAAATATGGTTAAGGCAAATAGCGCAACGACTAACAAAAATTTTCTTATTTTTTTCATAATAATTTCATTCTATCAGAAAGTACTGCGCAAAAATTCATTTCATGTTAGCTTCTTTAACATTAATATCCTTTTTATGATATACACTCTTGTACTGGCTAAAACTTAACCGTATAGAAACAACTACCTTATGGATGTACTGGCACTTTAATGTCGCCCGAAATAATTTTTTTCTGAGCCGTCTTAACTGCTGACCATACATTATCTGAAGCCGAATCCTTAGCTAAGTCAACGCCCTTCTCTTTGAGACCATAGGTAACTGTCTTACCACCTTGGAACTTACCATCACGGCCTTGTGTTGATAATTCCTTAACAGCGTTATCAACACGTTTAATGGCTGAAACGAGTGTGAAATTAGATTTCACATCATTTTTTGCTGTATAGGCACCATCTTGCTTTTGGTCCATATCAACACCAATAATCCAAACTTTTTTATCTGAATCAGCTGTTAGATTTTGATTTGTCGCCTTTGCTTCAGAAAATACGCCAGAACCCGTACCACCAGCAGCTTGGAAAATAACATCAGCACCACCAGCTATCATTGAAGCTGCAATCGTCTTGCCTTTAGCCGCATCTGCGAATGAATCAGCATATTGTGTTACTATTTTAATATTAGGATCAGTTGCTTTTGCACCCGCTTTAAATCCAGCCTCAAAAGTATCAATAATATCCCCATGTATGCCGCCAATAAAACCAATCGTATGCGACTTAGTTTGCTTTGCAGCAGCCACTCCTGCTAAATAAGACGACTGTTCTGATTTAAACATCAAAGAGGCAACATTTTTTTCAGGCACAACAGCATCAATAATCGCAAAATTAGTTTTTGGGTTTGCCTTAGCAACTGTTGTCATTGCAGGGGCTGCAGTAAATCCAACACCGTAAACTAATTTGTAACCACCTTTTACAGCTGTTTGAAGGTTTGTCTTAATATCTGATGCATCTGTACTTTGAAAATAATTAAAACCTTTTGTGCCTTGTTTAAGTTGGCTATCTTTTCCATAGGCTTTTAATCCAGACCATGCTGATTGATTAAAAGAACGATCATCTACGCCACCACTGTCTGTGACTAATGCAACAGTATAATTATTTTTAGAGGTAGCTTGTTTCCCACCTCGTGTAGTAGCATAAATACCGCCACCAATAACTGCAATTGCTAAAATACCGATACCAATCTGTGCTGAACGCTGCATAATAATATGATGTATGAGTGTCAAAACTCACTCATACTCTCCTCTCAAATTTATATCTTTATTATGCGCTATTTAAAAGTGAGAACCATGATAAAACAATTAAAACGTGAGATAAAAAGCGAACAATATACTTTTATTTTATTTTTAGTTCGTTATTTTTAAGTTTTTATCAAATATGGTTCGGATTTTGGTAGAATAAGATTATGACACATTTTATAACCCATACAATTGAACCTTGGATGCCTTTAGGCGCATTAAAAGCAAAATCTGATTATGCTGACATTGCTGTTGCTTCTGGTTGGACATCACTACCAATCTATCGCTATAATGATGCACGATATAGCGATGACACCCGTATGACACACCTTAATGAGTGGCTAACACCTGTCAAATCCAATGATCTTGTTCTCCATCAATTTCCAACCTATATGAGCGCTGATTTAGAAAACGCCTTTGTCACAAAATTGAACCAAAATAAAATACGATCCGCTGTTTTAATTCATGACATTGAACCTTTGCGCTTAAACAAAACAAGTACTTGGGAATTTGACGTGTTAAATCGATATGATACGATCATTGTCCATTCTGAAGCTATGAAAAAACGTCTACAGGCAGCAGGCATCACAAGTCAGTTTATCATACAATCATTTTTTGATTATCTTAGTCATCCGGTTCCAGTGGCGCAATTCAGCCATCGGATAAATTTTGCTGGAACATTTCAAAAATCACCATGGTTACAAACATATACCGGGCCGCAGTTAACACTTTTTGGCTCAAAACCAAAAAAATGGCAACATATCAATCTACCAACTACAATTGACTATCAAGGAAATTTTGATCCCGATCGGATCGTGTCTCATCTATATGATGGTTTTGGTCTAATCTGGGATAACGACTTTGATGATAAAACTTATCAAACCTATACAAAATACAACGCACCACATAAAGCAAGCTTGTACTTACGTGCTGGATTACCATTAATTGCGTGGTCCCAAAGCGCTCTGGGCCAGTTGATTGTGACGTCTCATATTGGATTGGTTATTGATAATTTAGACGATTTATCCGTTGCATTAAAAAAAGTAGATCGTCAACAATATCTATTATGGCAAACCAATATTAAGAAAATTTCGGAAAACTTGCGTCTTGGTATGTATACACGGCAAACACTAAAAAAATTAAATTAAAAAGCAACAGCATTGTCACTAAATTGGTGACAATGCTGTTGCTTTTTTAGAGGTAATAACCGGAGTCGAACCGGCGATGACGGTTTTGCAGACCGTTGCCTTACCACTTGGCTATATTACCATTATAAACACCAGTGACTTGCTTCATTAATCTGATAAAACAGCCAACGATTGATGATCAATAACAACTTGCTGTTTTTTCAAACATCACAACATTTATAATTATATGTGAAAATCACTTAAATTACAAACACTTTGTTAACTTTCGTTATTTTCAATGACCTGTCCATCAGAAATCGTAATGTTTGGTTGCACCGTCCCGTCAGATAACCAAACAGGTGTATGCGTTTTAGGATCCCACCAGCCTGTTGTATTGACGCGTTTATCTAACATCAGATCGGTACCATAAGGTAAGTCCAAGACATTTTCCAAACTGGATTCGATGGCTAGTGCCGTTTGAATAACAATAGGTACGAAATTATCGGAATCTTCATTCCACTTAGCTGTGTCATTGTCCGCAAACAATAACCAACCAGTGTCCTGTGATAGCGTAGGCGCTAATTCACGATATATCCATCTCAAATTACCTGTACCGTCTGTGAGATGCTTGGAAGCAAGAACTACCGCTTCGGGTTGATTAAACACTGAACGCATATGTTTTTGCCTACTTTGCTATCAATACTCGTACAAGTCAATAACAAAATAGGTCTCCTTTCAGAATTCACTAACTTTATTATACCTTACAACCTAGCTAAGACCAAATAAGGTTCTTAGGCCAATTTATTTTCCAATAAGATTTGTGTCATATGTTCGGACATTTCTGGTGTCCGTTGCCATTCTTCCCAACCATCATATTCTAACGGTAACAAATCATAGTGTGTATTAATATAGTTTTCCAAGGCTTCAACTGCAGAAGAACGTGCTATATTCATTTTTAAAATCCGAACACTCTTAATATAACCATGCTCTGCCGCATATTCTGAACGACCATTATGTGTAATATTCCCCAGTTCAAAATAAATTGAACCATCATTCCTTGTGATCTCTTCAATGAGATTAAACGTTTCTTTCATTTTTCATCACCACTTTTTGTTGTTTAACATGCGTTCGTACAATTAGCCAACTGGCTACCCAGATGCTTAATAAAATACCTAACATTCCCAGCAACATTGTTACCACTTCTACCATTAATAATTTTGCATTAACAAACATTGCAACAGGGTAACGTAACCGAACAAACCAAATTAATAACGGTATGTTGGCACCCAACACACCAAAAAACAATGTATTAATCGCCGTGCCTAGTATTTGCCCACCAATAATACGTGAATGGGCATATAATCTTATGCTCGTCATATTTGGTGTTCTTTCAATCACTTCTGTTAAATCTGCAGCTATTGCCATAGCCGCCTCAGCAACTGCGCCCAGAACAGAAATAATCATCGCAATCATTGCAATATGACTAAATGATAGACCTACCGTTAAGGAGAGCCCCTCTAGTTCTTCCGAGTTTTCCGTTGTAAAGCCCTGAAACTGACCAAAGTACTGAATAAGAATTGTCAGGGCCATGATAATTGCAACAACAATGACACTGGTTTTAAATGCAATATTTGTAACATTGATATTATCCGCTCCCAAATAAATCGCGACAGATAAAATAATCAAACTCATAATACTTGTCACAATATACGGATTAAACTGCCAATTAATCAAGATAATTAATATAAAAATAGCCAAAAAATTACATAACAGCCCTAAAAACGCCTTGACGCCCTGGCCTTTACCAACAAAAACCATGAGTATGAATAAAATGATTACCAAGAGTCCAATTGCATTCATTGGGTACCGACCTTTCTTGACATAATCCAGCCAACTAATGCACTAGTTACAGGAACTGCTAAAACAATGCCAATACCGGAAATAACTGTTTGCAAGATGCCCAAATTCATGATTTGATCCATAATATAAGTCCAATGGTTGCCATTACGTAACATCAAAAAAACCATTGGCAACGTTTCCGCGATAAATATCATGAACAGCACATTAATTAATGTCCCCATAATATCGCGACCAACTGACATACCTGCGTGCCAATAGTCAGAAAAATGCCGTGTCGCATTTTCACGTTGCATGCCAAATTGCATAGCCACGATGTCTGCTGCCTCATCCATTACAGCACCTAGAACACCGATAATCGTCTGTGCCATAAATAATGTGACTGGTACTTGCGTGACATACGACATCGTTTCAAAATGAACACCCGCATTATTTGTGAATCGTAAAACAATTATCAATAGGCCAATTGTCAGCACAGTTGTCGTTAGTGTCGTTAATAACGTAATTGCCATTTGTAGCGTTTTACCTAATACGAGCGCCAAACTAGCTGTTGCAAATAATACAGCCAATACACTAAATAGTAAAAAAACATTGGCATTTTTTGCGTGAACATTTAAAGCAACAGCAACACCAAATAAACCAATATTGATTAACATACTGAGCAATAACCAACTTGTCGCTCGCCACTTACTATAAATAACTAGCAAGCCAACAAGTAACGTTGCTAACGCACCCACAACAGCATCCCTTTTTAATGATAAAATATGCATATTGCCGTCAATGTTTTCTAAAAGTAATTGATCCCCAACACGATATTTATTAGAAATAACTTGGGACTGTGCATAAGTATTTGATATTTTGATTGTCCCTTGACGATTCAGTAATCGAATGGTTAGTGCTTGCGTTCGAATCACATCTGAATTGTTATGTTCATCAGTTACTGTTTGCGTTGCCTTGTCACTGACATGCTGTACTTGACCAACTGGATTGGCGTACAATAACGCATCATGCCGTAAAAAAAACCATGACAACATGACTGCTAAACCAACAAACCAATATTTTTTTGTTCGCTTAATAAACGTCAATGCTCTAACCGTCGATTTTTGCCACTGACTTCTGCGCGTTGTGTGAGAAATTTAATACGTTGCATTAACCGTGCAGCTTTTCCTGGATCACGGTCATCGCGTGTTTCGGATAAATATTTTTCCATCTCATCCATATCAAAATTTGATGTTATAAATGTCGTTAACTCATTTTGCATGCGATATTCTAAAATAACACCGAGAATGTCATCACGAATCCACATACTTAAATTTTCGGCCCCAAGATCATCAATAATCAAAACTGGCGACGTTTTTGCTTGGTTAACTAATCGCTCACGATTGGTATTATCTCTACCAATGGTGTTCTTTAAATCCACCGCAAAAGATGGGAAATGAATAAGCATAACACCAATACTATTCGCCGCTAAGGCATTGGCTAGTGCGCCCATCAAATATGTTTTTCCAACACCAAATTGACCATACAAATAAAGACCGCGAACATACGTATCACTTTTCTCAAGTAAACGTGTCAAAATATCTACAATGGCAGTGACAACACCTGCTCGGCCTGAATCAACTGAAATAGTTTGTAAATCAGCATCGCGAATAGCCTTTGGCATTTTATATAATGTCAATTTTTCTGCCTGCATGAGTTGCAACTTTGTGGATTTCTCAGCAACGTAGCGAACATGAGGATAACCCTTTTCAATGGCTAATTCTGGATAATAGCCTGGATAAAGTGATTTTTCCCCACGAGCCAATCGTTGCTTTTGTTGTATAAATTCATGAAGATCCATCATTGTTAATTGAAACGCGTCTTGACGTAATTCATTTTGATGCGCTTCCCAAAAAAGACGCACATCTTCATCGTCTGCAATTTGTTGCACAACCTCAGCTAACTTTGTTTCTTCAATTTTAGGATACTTCTGTTGTATTTTTTTTAATACTTCTGCTAAATTTTGCATATTAGTTTTTCGTCTTTATATTCTTCAGCTTTGCTAAAGCAGCAGCGGCACTGTCAGTTTCAACAGTTGCATTTGATACCGTCTCATTACCATTATCTGTACCTGGTTTAGTTACAAATTTTGGTGTTGTTTTTTCAGGTCTCGCATGACGACTGAATCGTTTCTCTTGACGTTCTTGGTTTGCCTTTTGACGTTGTTGAATTTGAATTAATGCTTTTTCAGGGGTATCTACCCGATTTTGCGTCCATGAATCAGCAATTGTTGTCACCAAAGCAGCTTTTAAACTGTCATTTTGTAAACCAATTAATACATAGTGTACCAAAATATTAACGACCGGCATTGGTAGTGTACTTTGCGCTATTAAATAATCCACTAAATCACGTTCTTTTTTGAGTACCAAACCACTTTTTAACGTTGTTTTCACATACCCTAAAAATTCTTGTGCATTTGTCGTACGCGCTATTTCAATCAAAGCACGGGCTTCTGTATTTTTAATTTCAGGTACACTTTGTAATTGTTCCGGTTCGGATGCCACTTTATTGGCAGAAACATGACGCGTCACTTGTTGTCTCAACAGACGTTGCACCTCTTGCTCATTAATTTCATGCGTATCTAATGTGATGCTTTGGTTCACCACCCCCGCAAGCGTCACCTCATCAACACCATACGTCATGTGCATTGCAACTAGAAAATTACGATGTGACACTATTGTAGCCATATGTGCGCCACGAATCATCTCTGAAAAATCATCAAATTTAAAAGTTGATGCATCTGGCTGTATCGTTGCATCTTGATAAACTAATGGTGTTGTCGGTACACTTAAATCATTTTGATTTTGGAAAACTTGTAAAAATCTTGCTGAAATATCGTTACCGGTGAGTTTGACTTGCCCTTGTATACCATACCGTTTTTCAAGTATTAAATACCGCTCTTCACCAACAAATTTATACAACAAACCAGATAATAGTTGTTCTTTAAAAAATTTATCAGCTGCCAAAGGTGTTAACAAACGATAGCCATAAACCTCGCCCATGGCATCTTTTTCATAAACCGTTTTCATTAATCCAGCAGCTTCCAAACGCCGGCGACATTTGACAAAATTGGGTAAACTGATATTCAAACTATCAATAATAAAATTATGATCTTGGCGCTTGAGTTGTTCGTGATTAAAAGGTAATTCGTTCACTAATAAATGATACAACGCATAACTAGTTGCACCAATAAAAGGCAAGTACAAATTAAAAACACGTGATAAATCATCAGGCGTAATCAAATGATCCGCTTGAAAAAAAGCACCCGCTGTTGCATGAAATTCAATTGTGCTGTTATTTTGCGTCATATTTTGGAGCAATTTCCTTTAATTCTATTATCAATTTTTCAATTTGTACTGCTAAAGACATCTTATCACCATTATTGTCCAAAATATAATCAGCACCAGCGATTTTTTCGGCTATTGGTATCTGGGATTTCATACGATTTTGCGCCTGAGTACTGTCTAACCCATCCCGGGCTTCCAAACGTGATTTTTGAATCGCTTCGGTCGTATGAACGACAACAATTTTATCGATTATATCTTTCTTATCGTAACCACGTTCAAACAAAAGTGGTATATCAATAATTAAAATGGGAATTTGCTGTGTTCTCCAAAAAGCAATTTTATCCAACATCGTTGACCGAATGGCTGGTTGCATAATTGTATTTAATCGTGTCAATTCAGCTTGATTACCAAACACAATACGCCCCAATTTATCACGATTCAGAATCCCGTTTTCAATAATATTTGGCCCAAAAGCTAATTTAATTTTTTCTAATGTTCGTGTCCCTGGTTCAACTACTTCGCGTGCCACGACATCAGCGTCAACAACGGGAAAACCAGCCTCTCGTAATGTCCGACTAACAGTCGATTTTCCAGTAGCAATGCCGCCCGTTAACCCAACAATCAACATATTATTTTGCCACACTCTCTGTCATTGCCAAAGTGAATAAATGTCGTGAATAAGCTACTCGTGTTGCATTCAAATAAGGCACCACATAGATATAAGCCAACCCAGCAGTAAGTATACCCAACAAATGCCAGCCTATGAAGCTTAATTCTAACAAAAACAGCTCCCACTTACGACCGGCCATTATCCGACGACTAACGGTTATATAATCTGTTAATTGTGGTTGCCTTGTGTGATTCTCAATATCGATTTTATAAGCAAAGTAAGTTTGAGAATAAGAAAAACCTTTGACTATACCTGGAATAAAGAACAACAGCGTCCATAAAAATAGCAACATATTTTGTACAAGTGCAAGCAGAAAAGTATGCCAAACATTCCCACGTCTAAAGAGCTGAAAACTGTCCTTTAGACTCGGTGTATCCTTAGGGCTTTCATACCAATCAATTAATGTCCAACTGGCCGTCCACAGGAATAGCAACTGCACGGCGTCGCTTAAGATACTTCTTAAAATAGAATAAATTTGAGTTAAACCAGTATCTGTATTGTCAACTGGAACATCGACCGTAGCGGAAAGATTGGTAAAAATTGAATAGACAAGTATTCCCGTAGCCAATGTCGCTAACACTGTTGTGATAATTGGAATAATATTAATCTTAATTGCAGTTTTAAAATGGCCATGATACAATTCGCGTGCCTCACGCTTAACACCACTAATACTAATTGGTTCCACTGACTTCATTAGTTCTCCTAGAATACTTCACTTGACAAACGGGGCAATATGTTGTGCCGCGTTGACCTACTTTTATTTTCACCAATGGCTCACCACAACGGAGACATGGTTGACCAACACGGCCATAAGCTTCTAATTTATTTTGAAATTGGCCAACCTCACCAAATACATTGCTAAAACTGTGTACTGTTGTGCCATGATTTTTAATTGCCATTTTCATTTCACTGATAATATTCTGACGCAAGGTTGCCAGTTCAATTTCAGACAGCTCATTGGCCGGTGTTTCTGGGTGAATTTTACTTTGCCATAGTACTTCATCTGCATATATGTTACCAATACCAGCAATTTTATTTTGATCCAACAAAAAACTTTTAACCGGTTTCTTGGAACGTGAAAAAATATCTATCATATAGGGCAACGTGAGTGACACATCAGTCGGCTCTGGTCCCAACTTTCCAAGAGACTGGACTTCATCTGTTTCATGATCTGTCGTTGTCAGAACCATACGACCAAAGCGCCGTGTATCATTATAAAAAATAGCGCGCTGATCATCTAATTCAAAAATAATTTCGGTGTGTTTATACGGCTGTGCACCAA
Source organism: Leuconostoc kimchii IMSNU 11154 (assembly GCF_000092505.1). Classification (NCBI taxonomy): domain Bacteria; kingdom Bacillati; phylum Bacillota; class Bacilli; order Lactobacillales; family Lactobacillaceae; genus Leuconostoc; species Leuconostoc kimchii. The sequence goes on along the minus strand of NC_014136.1, from coordinate 1,039,948 downwards.
GTGGTTCAACAGAATATTGTCCTTCCATTCTTAAGTGTGACACAATGGTATGCCCATTAGATAACCGTAATAATAGATACTTACCTCGACGATCAATTGCGTGAAACGTTGCATTTAAAACACCCGTTACAAATGCCTGTGAGTCACCTGTAATCACTTTGGGATACGGTAACTTAACTTGTTTAATTTGGCTTCCAATAATCAATTTTTCTAAACCACGACGTACTGTTTCAACTTCTGGTAATTCTGGCATCTAATATCTCAGCCCCCTGATATTTGTATTTGTTATTTTAACATCATAACCTGATCGAATAACTTTTAAACTTACTATTATTAATCATTTTACCACATTACATCTGTATGCTTCTTCATCACACAAAAACATCTATGCTGGTGGTAAAAAAGTAGAAGACGTTAGCCATACGTCTTCTACTCTATGTTAATTAAGTGAGTTCAGCAATTGTAGCGCCGTCTCCGCCAGCATTTGCGTTTGCAAAATGAAATGATTTGACACGTCGGTCTGAACGCAAAAATTCTGTTACGCCCTTTCGTAATGCGCCTGTCCCTTTGCCATGAATAATCTCTACGGCGCCAAGATTTGCTAAAACAGCAGTATCTAAGTAACGATCAAGTTCAGCTATGGCGGCCTCGTAACGTACGCCTCGCAAATCTAAGTTAGCGCTAGCCGTGCGACGTGATGAGCCGCCTGTTATACTTGTCTTAGCCACTTTTTGTCTCTTTTGTTTAGTTTTGACCTGTTGCGCCTTAGCTGTTGCTTCAGTTTTGATAATATCGTCATCGTCAACTAACATTTTTAATATGCCCATTTCAACTTCCCATTGGCCATTACTATGCTGTTTAACTAAGACACCTTGTTGATTATATGACTTTACCACAATCTCATCACCAGCAGCTAATGCTTTAGCACGCTTAGCTTTTTGGAGAACTTTATTTTTTTCTAAACTACCGTTTTGTTTCAGTTTATCTAGCTGGCCTTTTTTAGCTTGCAAATCTTGTTCACTTAGCTTTCCTGCTTGTTGACCCGCATTTAAGCGTTCTTTACGAATTTCTGATATTAACTGATCGGCTTGTTTTTTTGTCGCTGCTACAATATGATTAGCTTCATTTTTAGCATCCAAAACAATGCGTGCACGCTTTTGTTCCAATTGTCGTCGTTCTTCAGCCAGTGATTCTGATTGCTCTTTTGTTGTCTTTAAGCGTAATTCTAATTCCAAATTGTGCTTTTTAACCGCATCACGTTGTGTTACCAAATCAAGAATCATATGGTTTAGATCTTGATCTGATTTATCAGTAAGCGACGTTGCCGCGCCAATAACATCTAGCCCCAAACCTAGCCTTTTGGCAATTGCTAATGCGTTGGACTGTCCAGGAACACCCATTAGAAATTGATAAGTTGGCCGCAATGTTTCGACATCAAAAACCATGGATGCGTTTAACGTTTCGGGTCGATTGTAACCGTATAGTTTCAGCTCTGGATAATGTGTTGTCGCAATGACATAAGCACCTAAACTAGCCACTTTGTCCAATATTGCCATGGCCAATGCAGCGCCTTCAGATGGATCTGTTCCTGCGCCAAGTTCATCAAAAATAACTAAGGTACGACTATCGATTTGATCAATCATCGATACAATGTTTGCCATGTGCGAACTAAATGTGGATAAACTTTGTTCAATTGACTGTTCATCCCCAATGTCTGCAAAAATCTCATTAAAAACGCCGACGGTTGAAGGCCGTTTTGTCGTAATAAACAGACCTGACTGGGCCATCAACTGTAACAACCCTAGTGTTTTAATCGTAATTGTTTTACCACCTGTGTTTGGTCCTGTGATGATAATGGCTTTATAGTCCTCTCCCAAAGCGATATCATTTGCAACAGCAATATTTTTATCCAACAACGGGTGCCACGCTTGTTGTAAATCAACAAAGTTGTTCATATTAACAATTGGCTGCATAGCATCCAATTGTGCCGCCAATCGTGCCTTTGCATTAACAAAATCAAAATGGCCTAAAATAGTCACATTTTGCGCTAACTCTGAAGTATAAGGCATCAACGTAGCAGATAATTCTTGTAACACACGTTGTTCTTCAGCATGTTCTTTCACTCGCAACTCACTTAATTTATTATTAAGTTCAACAACAACTTGTGGTTCAATATACAACGTTTGACCTGTTTGGCTTTGATCATGAACAACGCCACCAAACTGATTACGGTACTCTGCTTTAACTGGCAGCACATAACGATCGCTACGAATTGTCACAATTGGGTCACTTAAATATTGTGCCGACTTGCCCCTAGTATAGGCTTGCATTTTATTTTTAACCGCTTGCTCATGACCTGTAATTTTGCCACGAATGGCCTTTAAATCAAAAGAAGCCTCATCATTAATACGACCAGTGACATCAATTGCTCGTTGTATTTGGCGGGTAACATCAGGCAATGAAACTAAACGCGCTGCTTGTTCTGGCAACACTTGTAACGACTCACCAATTGCCTCATCTCTCATCTGAGCAAAAAAATTAACAACGCTATTCGTATTACGTAAGACATTACTGATTTCTGATAATTCAGTTGCACTTAAACTGGCACTAATGTTTAATCGCTTAAGGTGTGTGGTAATATCAGCTAATTTCGTCAGTGAAATGCCGCCCTTCAAGCGATCAATTAAAACACCATCGGCAGTTTCAAGCAACCAATAGTTAATAGTTTCAATATTTGTTTCAGGATATAAATTCTCTGCCTCTTGTAAGCCAACAGGTGTTGACAAAAACTGGCGTAATTGTAACTTGATTTTGTCGTATTCTAAGGTTTTCAATACTTTTTTGTTCATGATTATTGTGGGCTCCAACACCTACATATTGCGATCTTTAATTTCTAAATATTAGCCTATCATAACCACCATTGATAGATTTGTTGTGCAAAAAAAGGTGCGTTATCAAGTAACCGGTTCAACTCCGGTGTATTTAAAAATTGATCTTGTATCCAAACATTAGGCACAACTGACAGTAATTCCAAAGCAAAAAAAGCAATTACCATACCAATTGCCCCATACAAAAAGGCACCAAGAGCGCCATCAACCCATCCTAACAGTGGTATATGCCGAATGATTTTTAACGAGCGTAAAACATAATGACTGACTGTACCACCAAGCATAATGAGTAAGCTAAAGACTAATCCCGAGGCCAAAAATTGTGAGCCTTGGTTGACTACATGCTGGGGCACCCCTGTACGAACAAATTGGCCATCAACAAACTGAGTTAACACAGCACCAACTGGTCTAGCAAACTTAATAGCGATGTACCAAACAATAAACCAAAGTGCCAATCGTAGCAGGCCATTAACGAGACCGTGACGGTACCCAGAAATAACCCAGCTTAATATAAAAATAAAGCCAATAATTAGTAGTATCATACATGTGTTCCTTGCTTGAATAGTTTATCAGTTGCTCGCGCTTGACTTTCATTTTTAGCATCATCAATGATTGAACCAATGGCACTCTTGGCACCACGCTTCAAATTAGATTTTTGCGTTTTTTTCTCTTGCTCCAAAGCCTCTTGTAATGTTAAAACTTGTGCTTTCAATTGGTCAATTTCCGCCTGCTTGTATAACTGATCGGAGAGCGTATTAAAAGTTAATAATACGGCTTGATCATAAGGTGATAAGTTTGGGGCAACAGTCTTAATTTGCTGCCATTGTTTGTTAAACAAGGTTTCGGTTGCTTTCACATGTGTTAGTGTCGCATGCCCTGAAATTGTATAATCTTTTCCAGCTAAATTAGCTTTAAAGTGTTTTTTTTCGTTTTGAGTAACCATCGTTTTTTCCCTCAGTATATTTAATCAATTATACACCATATTTCTACTAACAAAAACTGATATACTTAGTATATGCAAACAGTTATACAAGTGACACCTAAAATACTTCAAAAAATGGCTAACTACTATGCTAAAAATCAGACACTATCACTACCTGCCGGTGCCATTTTTTCAGCAAAAAATAGTCGTACGACAATTACTGGCTACCGGTCTGGTAAAGTGATGTTTCAAGGCCCGGGATTCTCACAAGAAGCGGCACTTTGGCAACCTGCCAAACCGAAAACAATCCAGTCAGTTAATAAAACAATCACCCGCCCTGGTAACCATTTACCTGAGGACTTTTCCAATTGGTCCGTGCTTGGTTCTGACGAGGTGGGTGCTGGTGCTTATTTTGGGCCACTCACCACGGCTGCTGTTTTTGTGTCCCAACGAGACCTTAAATGGGTGCGACAATTAGGTATCGCTGATTCTAAAACATTAACTGATGACAAAATGAGACAAATTGCACCAGAAATTATTGCGCGCCTACCACACCATGTTGTTAATTTAATGCCTGAGAAGTATAATCAATTGCAACCAACCAATAACGTGAATCAGCTCAAAGCAATTTCTCACAATTTTGTCCTTGGCAAGGTGTTAGAAAAAATAGACCCGACACGCCCCGATGGTATCCTTATTGATCAATTTGCACAAGAAAGTACATACTTTAACTATTTGCAACGTGCTAAGCAGCAACACATTATTCGCCAAAATGTTTACTTCACAACAAAAGGTGAACAGTACCATCTTAGCGTTGCAGCCGCTTCAATTCTGGCACGAGTCGTTGAGCTGGATTCTATGGCTTCTCTAAGTCAAGAAGCTGGTATTGTTTTACCTATCGGTGCTGGTCGTGAGGTCGATCAAGTCGCTGCACAACTGTTAAAACAAGGTAAATCATTACGTCACTATGCTAAGTTACATTTTGCAAATACACAAAAAGCAACCAACTTATTATAATTTTTCAATCATGCACTAAAAAATGGAGGTCTCCTATGCTTAATCTACTTGTTATGCCACTTTTAATTTTGTTTCTCATTATTTATTTTTTCGCAGCGCTTTTCTTCAATACATTTGGTATCGTTTCTAGATTGATATTAGCCATTATTCTGGTACTATTAGTCACGTTTGTTATCAAAAATTTCTTTGCTGTTGTCGGTGTGTTGATATTAATTGTATTAGCCTTTTGGATCAGAAAAAATTTCACAAAACCACCCAAAAACCATGCAACAGATCGTACGTTTGATGGTCAATTTGAAGAAGTAGATAAAGATAAATAATCGATGCTGCTCGGAATTCCTCTTTAATAACTCATTTTTTGCACCTTTCAGGTAGTCATTTATATTACGCCAGCTTTTTGGTACAATAGCAATAGTGGCAGCATTGATTGGGACACCAATGACTGACCAGAAAGGTGAACCATATGGACAAATTTACACAACAAAAGGTTGTCATCGTCGGAGGAACTGGATTTGTCGGTCAAGGCTTAATCAAACATCTTTCTCCGGAATTATTCGATGTCCACAGCATATCGCGTCATGTATTTTCACCTAACAACCAAGACACCACAACTTACCATGCCGTTGATTTGAGTGACCCCACACAGTGGCGTGCTATTGTCTCTGATGCCGATTGGGTTATTGATGCAGTTGGTATTTTATTTCCTAACCCTTTAAAACATCAGTCATATCAAAAGAACAGTGTTTCACCAGCTAAGCAGATTATAGATGTTTTATTAGAAGAGAAGCGCCCAAATTTCCTATTTGTTTCGGCTAATACTGGTCCTTTTTTCATGAAGCCCTATTTAAACGCTAAATCAATTGTTGAACAAATGGCAGCAACTAAATTATCGCAACGGGCGTTTATGGTTTATCCTGGTATTATCTTCGATCATGACCGTTTATCCTCTTATTTACCTGGATTAATTGCTTTTAAGCTACGCAAAATCCCCTATTTCAAGCATTTACGAGCCATTCCAAGAAATTTATTTGCATCAGAAATTGAACAGATACTCTTAGGACATGATAGTATCATGTCACATAGAACATTATCATAAAGTAACAAAAAACGACCTAATCAGGTCGTTTTTTGTTACTTTATTTAAGATTGGCGTTGCATCGTAGTCATTAAAAATAAAATTGCAAATACGACAATCAAATTCACAAAGAAATTAACATTAAATTGTGGTGTGACAGTTAGCCAACTTAAAAATATAGCAATATACAATAGGTAAGTATACCAATGTAATTTTAAATTCGCATAGCGATAACTGCGATATCCTGTAAACAGGCCTGTGATGAGTAAAGTCAAAATAACGACCCAATAAATTATTGTTACCACTATATTTCTCCTATTAATACTTACTAGACAGTATACATAATAATCGTACAAGTTACAATCCTGTTGATTCGTTTCCGCCTTTAAATAGGTGGCTTTGTTTGGTATGATATAAGTGTATAAAAATATTGATAATTTTATATACACTTATATCATAACGTTTAAAGCATTCTAGAGTTTATTAAAATACGACACACGTGCAGAACCACGTTAAAAGCATTATAGGGGACGACATGAGCACCGCATTACAAATTATTTTTTTACTATCTGGTGCCCTACTAATTAGAGCTTCTAAAAAACCAAACCCACGCCAAAAAATTCAAAAGTATTTTGGTACTTTTTTGCTCATTTTTGTTATTATCAGCTTCATCGTAGATTTTCTGAAGTAAAAAAGCATCGCGTACATCAGCAACATAAGTATTAGGAGAACAATTATGAGACACAACACTTGGCTAAGTTTTAATATCAGTAGCGTCATGCTATTTCTAATCATTAGTATTTTTCTGTGGCTACGTCACATTGACGGTACGGGAGCTGTCATGAACACTAAGCTACGCTTGTTAAACATAGGCGTGCTTTTCATATTTTTTGCCATCGTATGGCTTAGTGAGCTGATTGTTTTTTTTATTATTAGACATAGTAAGCAATAATAACTTTGAAAAAGCATCACCAAGTTGACAAAATAAATGAACAACTTGATATGACTTTTAGTAGTTGATAGTTTATGAGTGCGTGAAACTGAAAGAGAATTATAACATGAAGAGAAATTCTGTCACACTAAAATCCATAGCATTTATTGTAGCTATTTTAATTCTCGGCACATTGTCATCATTCAGTGTCGAATGGATACGTGGTCTGTCAATAGGCGACATATATGGTACGTTTAATTCTACCACCACTAGCACCACCAAAGTGGCTGTTTGGGCCAGCATGGGGCCTACTCTATATTTTACTTGGCATTTATTGTGCTAACCTAAGTTTTGTGAAGAACAATCGACACATACTCTATACCTATATGTATGTGCAACTAACATTAAATATATTTTGGACCGTTGTATTCTTCTCGTTTTCAAATTTTCTATTCGCTACCATAATGATCGTGGTAATGGATATTTTGGTTATGGCTATTATCTGGATAGATAGGCGGCCCATTAAGCTGCTATTAGTCCCTTACTTATTATGGTTACTATTCGCTACATATTTATCAGTTTCTGTACTTGTTTTAAACTAACTGTTCTACAAATTTAGAAGTTATATAGTCCATTGTAATTATTAATTGTTTGGTAGTATAAATCAGGACAGTTTATTACGTTTGAACTGAACATTAAATGCCCTTTTGTCATAATCAGTAATATCATACATCGTGCCCATAATATTTAAGACTATAAAACCACGTTCTACTTGTCTCATGTTAGAACGTGGTTTTATTGTGTTAAAATGTGTTATTTTACTTGAAATACCATGCAATATAGTGCAACGTTTTTCATAAGAAAAGGCGCTACATCAAGGTTTTTGAAACCTGATGCAACGCCATGACATGCTTAGTGGAGCCGAGGGGATTCGAACCCCTGTCCAAACCGTCCGGTACATGAACCTCTACGCTTATAGTGCTGTCATTTAAATTTCATAACCAGTTACGCCACAACACAAGGCAGCTACTGGTCACTAATCTGATTAATTTAACGTATAATCTCCAGATGTAAAATTATACACGATCTGACCTTTTATGACCTAACCTTAGATGTCAGAGACCAAGATTAAGTTACGCGTCACTGTGTTTTAAGCAGCGATTGCGAAAGAGTTTTCATTTTTTGCAGTTAAAAAGTCTGCCCGTTTTTACGCCCGGTTGGCGAAACGCAGTCCATGCCCTAAACGACCTGTCGAATTCCAAGAACGACCCCAAAAATAAAAATACAATGGTTCTATGTATTTTATTCAAAATTTAATCAGCTTACAACCTATTATAACACATCAAAACGCTCTAAAGCGGTCACGTCGTTGTTTTAGTAATTCCTGAGGTGTTAACGTATTTAATGTTCTAAACTCATCATCAAGACGCTTACGAATCAAATTAAACACACGCGGATGGTTGCGTGATTCTGGAATAATATATTCAATGACGTTTTTCTCCAACAAGTCCTTTGGCGTTAGCCCCATAACTGCAGCTGCCTCATCAGAGCGTTTACTATCTTTCCACAAAATTGACGCAAAACCTTCTGGTGACAAAATTGAATAAGTCGCATTTTGGAACATCCAAACTTGATCGCTGGCTGCTAAAGCCAATGCACCACCGGAACCAGCCTCACCATATATAATCGCAATCATCGGAACCGTCAATTTCATAGATTTTAAAATAGATTGCGCAATTGCTTCGCCCTGACCCTGTGCTTCAGCAGTTTTACCTGGAAAAGCACCTGGTGTATTAATAAACGTAACAATAGGTCGATGAAACTTATTTGCCTGTTGCATCAAACGTTGTGCTTTTCGGTAACCCCAAGGTTCTGGTGAACCATTTCGTTTGCTCAACTTATCATGAATATCAACACCCTTATCAATGACAATAACTGTTACTGGTGTGCCATTCAAAGCAGCAATACCACCAATCACAGACGAATCATCACCACCTAATCGATCACCGTGTAATTCTACAAAGTCTGTAAAAATACCATCAATAATTTCATGGGCTAAAAAGCGATCTTCTCGAGATTTTTTAACAATCTCAGCAGGCGTTAATTCTCGTTTAAATAACTTTAATCCAATATTTACAGCCATATTAAATCTCCCTTACACGATGCAGCTTGACTACTTTTGCAATCATTTTGTTAAGATCAGCTCGCGGTACAACCTGATCTAAAAAGCCATTTTCTAACAATGTCTCAGCACGCTGGAAATCTTTTGGCAATTTTTCATGAATGGTTGATTCAATAACACGTGCCCCCGCAAAGCCAACAAGTGCATGTGGCTCAGCAAAAGTAATGTCACCTTGCATTGCAAAACTAGCTGTCACACCGCCCGTCGTTGGATCAGTTAGGACAACTAAATATAAAAGTCCTGCCTCTTGATGAGCCGCTACAGCTGCCGAAATTTTAGCCATTTGCATCAATGAATTAATACCTTCTTGCATTCGTGCACCACCGGAGGCAGTAAATAGCACAACAGGTAATAAATGACTTGTTGCATACTCAAATAAACGGGTAATTTTTTCACCAGTCATGGTCCCTAATGAACCCATCATAAAATATGAATCCATAATTCCCAAGGCTACTTTTTCAGATTCAATCGTGGCAATACCTGTCAAAACGGATTCACCTAAACCAGTTTGTGATTTAGCACGTTCTAATTTTTCAGCATAACCTGGAAAAACTGGTGTTGTCATTTCAATTTCTGAATCTATTTCTTCAAATGATTCTGTTAGCTGTTCAACACGCTCGCGTGCCTGAAGGCGAAATCCATAACCACAGTGTGCACAAACACGATAACGTCCCAGTTGTTTATTGTATAGTTGCACACCACAGTAAGGGCAAGCTAAAAATAAACCATCTGGAATACGATCGTTAACCGAAGCATCACGCTTAATTTTCGAGGTTGATTTTTGATTATCATATAAATCCATAGCTAAAATATGTCTCCTAATCATTCATAATAAATTAAAAATGCCTGACTAAGCATCTCTCATACAACAATACCGCATATGTCACCATACGCGGTATTATATTATTCACCACTTGGCAAACTTTGTACCCAGCGTGGCAAAAATTCAGTTTCTAAGTAACGTGTGTCAAAATCACCGCTTTGTACATGTGGATCATCTAACAACGCCTTTTGAAAGTCACGGCTCGTTTCCACGCCTTGAATCACAATTTCGTCGACCACTCGGCGCATTTTAATCAGCGCCTCCTCACGTGTCTTACCCTTAACGATTAATTTCCAATCATAGAATCGTAAAATGGTTGTACCTTGTAACCATTATAAAGTGGTGCGTCAAGACGTATGCCAGGTCCACCAGTAGGTAAGAATACAAAATCAATTGTTCCCGCACTTGGCGCGAAATGATTGGCAGGTTGTTCAGCTGTCAATCGCACTTCAATTGAATGCCCATCAACACCCACTTCATCTTGCGTTAATGGTAGATCATAACCAGCTGCGACCATGACTTGCAATTTGATCAGATCAAGATTAGTCACCATTTCTGTGACAGGGTGTTCCACTTGAAGACGTGTGTTCATTTCCATAAAGTAGAAATGACCATCTTTGTCTTGTAAAAATTCAATTGTACCAGTATTTTCATAGGTAATTGCCTGGGCAGCTTTAGTAACGATTTCACCCAAGTGTTGACGCATAGCTGTTGTCATACCAGTCGCTGGTGATTCTTCAATCACTTTTTGGTTATTACGCTGCAATGAGCAATTTCGCTCAGGAAAGTAAATCACATGGCCATTGTCATCACGAATGAGTTGCATTTCAATGTGTCGCACATTTTCCATGACTTTTTCAACATACATGTGATCATCGCCAACAGCACCACGTGCTTCATTTTGAGCTGAATCAAATTTTTCTGACAATTCGTCTTCGTGGTAAACAAAACGCATCCCTTTACCACCACCACCACCAGCAGCTTTCAATAATAATGGATAACCAATTTTATCGGCAATCGCTTTGGCTTCTGAAAAATCACGAATGAAACCATCTGATCCAGGAATAATCGGAACGCCCGCTTTTCTCATTTCTTCGCGTGCATTGGATTTGTTGCCCATTAGATCAATTGTTTCTGGCCGTGGTCCAATCCATTTAATACCAACTTCGCCAACCATTTCGGCAAACAAAGCATTTTCGGATAGAAAGCCATAGCCCGGATGAATTGCCTCAGCACCTGTTAAAAGTGCAGCAGACAATATATTTTTCATATGTAAATATGAATCTTTCGGCTTTGGTCCACCAACAGCAATCGCTTCGTCAGCTAACTGTACATGTAGACTATCCTTATCAGCAGTCGAATAGATGGCAACTGATGCGATGCCCATTTCTTTTAATGTTCGGATAATGCGTACCGCAATTTCGCCACGGTTTGCGACCAATACTTTTTTAAACACAGTTAATCTCCAATGATGAATGTTAGTTCAGCAGTTGTTGCTTTTTTATCACCAATCCAAACAGTCCCCTTACCTGTACCAATTGGTCCACGAAGACGTTCAATTGTCACTTCTAGTCTTAGACGATCACCTGGACGTACCATTTGGCGATAACGCGCTTTTTTGATACCACCAAAGTAAGCTGTTTTACCCTTATATTCAGGTAATGACAGTAAAGCAACTGCACCAGCTTGTGCCAATGCTTCAACGGTTAATGCGCCCGGAAATGTGGGATTACCAGGAAAGTGTCCTTGGAATATTTCTTCATTAATTGAAATGTTCTTAAAAGCAACAACTTTTTCTCCAGGAACTAATTCTTCAACTGTATCCAACATTAACATTGGATAACGATGAGGTATGATTTCCATAATTTGTTGGGTATTTAATACGGTCATTTTTATTTAGGCATAAAACAGCATTAGTGTTAATACTGCTTTATACATCTCCTCCTATTTTAAATATGTACGCGGAAAAACCGCATATTTTAGTCTTTATCGATAATATACAAAGGCTTGTTATAATCAACAACTTCTTCATTTTCAACAAGAATTTTAGAAACTGTTCCTGCTACGTCACTATGAATTTCTGTCATCAATTTCATGGCTTCAATCACGGCAACGGTTTCGCCAACAGCAACTTTATCCCCGACTGATTTAAACATCGGTGCTTCAGGTTTTGGTTGGAGATAAACCGTACCAACCATTGGTGCAACAATTTCCACGCCCTCATTGCTTGGTTGCGCTAATGGGTAATCAGCAGATGGTGTCTCAGTCGTTACAGCTGGTAATGGTGCAGCCGGTGTTGCTACCGCATTTGAGGTGTTAACCACTGCTGCATTTTCATTTTTGGACAAATGTAAACTAAAATCACCATCGACTATTTTAAATTCGCGTAATGAGCTATTCTCTAAATTACTCATTAATTCATGTATGTCATTAATATTTAAACTCATGGATTAAGCCTCATTGTGCCAATTTTTAAAGATTACAGCGGCGTTATGCCCACCAAAACCATAATTTGCACTCAAAACATATTCTGGTGCTTGGTGCTTGTTTTCTTTTGTAACTAAATTGATGACACGTGTGTCATCATCTTGTTCATCAACACCTACATTGACAGGTAATTCACCACGTGTTAATGCAGCAACTGAAATCAAAGCTTCAATAGCACCCGCAGCACCTAATAAGTGTCCTGTCATACCTTTTGTAGATGAAACAGGTAATGAATTTTCACCAAAGACAGTTGCTATGGCATGTGCTTCACCTGAATCATTAGCACCAGTCGCTGTACCATGAGCATTAATATATGAAATTTGTTCAGGCTTTAACTTCGCATCTGTCAATGCGTCTGTCAACGCACGTGCAGCACCCTCGCCGTCAGGCGTTGGTGATGTCATGTGGTACGCATCAGATGATGAACCATAACCTACTAATTCAGCTAGAATGTTTGCGCCACGCGCTTGTGCATGTTCCAAACTTTCGATAACTAGAATACCAGAACCCTCACCAAGCACAAAACCATGACGATTTTTATCAAATGGCTTTGAAGCTTCAGCAGGATTTTCTTCTGTTGATAACGCAGTCAATGCCGCGAAACCGGCAATACCAATTTCATTGACAGTTGCTTCTGAACCACCTGTCAACATAACATCTGCTTTACCTGATTGAACACGCCAGAAAGCTTCGCCAATCGCATTAGTAGCCGAAGCACATGCTGTAACAATTGTATAATTGACACCTTTTGCACCAAAACGAATGGATACATTACCGGATACCATATTAGGAATTGATTCTGGGACAAACAATGGACTAACACGTTGTGGCCCCTTGTCATGCATTTTAATAACCTGTTCTTGGATTGTTGTCAATCCACCAATACCATTTCCCAAGATAACCCCAAAACGATTAGGATCCTCAACAGTCGTTGGATTTTCTGAACCCTCTGGTGATTTCAATCCAGCATTCTCCAATGCCTGGTCCGCTGCATCAATCGCATACTGAGAAAACAAATCTAGTTTACGTGCATCTCTTTTCCCAACACGCTTTGCCGCATCAAAACCATCAACTTGACCAGCGACCGTAATACCTGTTTCTGAAGCGTCAAATTTTGTAATAGGTTTGATCCCGATTTCTTCGTTAAAAATACCATTCAAAAATGTTTCTGTATCATTTCCAAGTGGTGTAACTGCACCAAGTCCAGTGATTACTACTCGTGACATATGTTTCTCCTTTAATTAAATATATAGACCGCCATCAACAGTCAAGGTTTGACCTGTAATATAAGCACTACCAGCTAAGAATAATACGGCTTCGGCAACTTCACTTGACTCACCGAAACGCGACAACGGTATGTTTTTCAAAATTTCACTTTGCGTTGTTTCTGGCAAAACTGCTGTCATGTCGGAAACAATCATACCTGGCGCAATGGCATTCACGCGAATGCCACGTCGTGCACCTTCTTTTGCCAAAGACTTCGTAAAGCCAATAATACCAGCCTTTGAAGCTGCATAATTGACCTGGCCCATGTTTCCCATCAGACCAACGACTGAACTCAAATTAATAATTGCACCATGCTTTTGACGAATCATTTTTTTAAAAACAGGCTGTGTGACATTGAAAGTACCGTTTAAATTAACATTCACAACATTAGCAAAATCAGCAGGAGACATTGCCATGGCCAACTGATCTTTTGTGATACCAGCATTGTTGATTAATACATCAATACCCGCGAAACCTTCTTGCTTATACAATGCTTTGATACTTGCTTCTGCAGCTTCTGCATCAGAAATATCAAACTGCAATGTTCGAGGCGTTTGTTGGAACTCAGCCAACACTTCCGGCTTAATTTCTGACCGTGCATGCAAAATCAAATTTGCGCCAGCAGCATCAAAGGCTTTTGCAATAGCAAGGCCAATACCTCTTGATGAACCAGTCACTAAGACTGTTTTATTTTTAAAATCCGTCATGTTAAACTTCCTTTCCTTCTGCTAGCAAGATATCACGTACGGTATTAAAGCTATCCATATCAGTAATCGCATAACGCTTAACTTCTTTTGGTGCAATTTTTTTAGCAAACTTGACCAATGTTTCAGATGGGCCAATCTCTAAGAATGTATCAACGCCATCATCTAACATTTTTTGCATGGCTTGTGCAAAATAAGTTGGTGAGATGATTTGTTTTGTTAATGTATCAAACAATGTCTCTGGTGTGAACAACTCGCCTGTCGTATTTGAGTATACTGGATATGTCAGATCGTTGAATGTCTCACCAGCTAAACGTGTTGTCAACTGTAATGCTGCATCCTTTAACAACGGCGTATGGAACGCCCCTGACACTGGTAGTTCTACCATGCGCTTTATACCAGCTGCAGTCAATGCGTCAACCGCAATGTCCACGTCAGCCGCCACGCCACCAATAACCAATTGTGCAAAAGTATTATAATTAGCTGGGTAAACACGTTTGCCTTCTGATTGTAAATCAGATAAGACATCTTCAACCAGTTTTTGGTTATCACCCATAACCGCAACCATTTTACCTGGGTTAGCATCCCCAACTGATTGCATATAAATACCACGATCTTTAATAATTGCTACAGCTTGGTCAAACGCTAAAGCACCACTAGCTGACAAAGCAGAATATTCACCTAAACTCAATCCTAATCCAGCTACTGGTTTTGGCAAGGCAGTACCTAAAGCATTGACTATTGCTTGACTCATTGTTAAAATAGCGGGTTGTGCATAAGCTGTCTGTTTAATCTTGTTCTCATCATTGGCCACCGCTTGTAAGTCGTAACCTAAAATATCGGAGGCTTGATCAACTGTTGCTTTATATTCTGGTAAAGCCTGATATAAATCAGAACCCATACCAGCTTGTTGTGCACCTTGCCCGCTAAATAAGATACCTAGTTTCATATTGAACCCCATATACTATCTATTTACAACCAAACCGACATTTGTCGGCTGTTATACTCGTGTTTTATTTTCAATCCCCATCAAATCAGTTGCTTGTGCCCATATATCAGACAAAATATCAGCTGCCGGCTTTTCATCCCTAATCATGCCAGATACTTGACCAGCCATGAATGCGCCACCTTCTTTATCGCCTTCTTGTACTGCACGACGTAATGTTCCTGACTCAAGCGCTTCTATTGCCGCTGCATCTGGTTTTTCTTTCTGCAGCTCATTGACTTCATTTTTGACAAAATTTTTAGCCATTTTATTTTTTAATACACGCGCACGATTACCCATGATATTTCCAGTCACAATCGTGTCAATGTCCTTGGCTTTAATAATTTTAGCTTTAAAGTTAGGGTGTACTTCAGATTCGGTGGCCGTCAAGAAACGCGTACCCATTTGAGCACCTGCTGCACCCAACATAAATGCTGCAGCAACACCGCGACCATCACCAATACCACCAGCTGCAATAACTGGAATATTAACAGCGTCAACAACTTGCGGTACTAAAGTCATGGTCGTTAGCATACCAATATGACCACCAGATTCCATACCTTCAGCAATAACGGCATCAACACCTTTTTTTTCCATCATTCGGGCCAAAGAAACAGACGGAACAACTGGCATAACAATAATACCAGCGGCGTGTAATTCTTCCAAGAACGGTGACGGATCACCAGCACCAGTGGCTACAACTGCCACGCCTTCTTCAATAATCACATCAAACACTTCGCGTATATGCCGACTAAGTAGCATCACATTAACGCCAAATGGCTTATCAGTAAGTGACTTGACACGTTTAATTTCTTTACGTACATCCTCACCGTGCCAGTAGCCAGTACCAATAAATCCCAAACCACCACCTTCAGAAACAGCAGCTGCCAAGGCTCCTGTACCAGCCCAGGTCATGCCACCTTCAACAATGGGATACTTCATGCCTAATTTTTTAAAAATTGGGTTATCTACGTTAGTTACCATCTTTTTTCCTTTAAATAAAATATGTACGTGATCAATAATTGATCACATGTAACATTTAAGCTGCCAATTGTTCCTTAACTTTGTCAACCAAGTCTTGTGTTGTCTTAATGTTTTCTGCAACAGCCAACTTAATGTCAAAATCATCTTCAACGCGGTTCAAAACTTCAAACAAATCCAATGAATCTGCATCAATATCGTTTGTCAAATCTGTTGTTAAAGTCACTTCATTTTCTTCTAAATCAAATTGATCAACCAATATTTCTTTAACTTTGTCAAAAATTTCTGCATCTGTCATAACTTTATTCTCCTACTATTCTTGTATTATGTATTTTCGTTAGATTTTTACGGTGCAGCCGTCTACACCGAGAAATTAAATTTTAAATATCTGTGCACCGACAGTTAAGCCGCCACCAAAGCCTACGAACGCAATAGTTTGTCCAGCATGTACCTGTCCAGACTCAATTAAATCATCGAACAATAATCCAATGCTAGCTGCACTTGTATTACCATTTTGAGCCATATTTGTTGGAAATTTATCTGCCGGTTGTCCAAAACGTTTAGCGATTGAAGATACAATGCGCGCATTAGCTTGGTGTAATAAGTAGTAATCAACGTCATCTGCTGAAACATTTGCCTTATCTAATGCAATTTGTAAAACATTAGGGACTTCACGTGTTGCAAAACTGTAAACTTCCCGACCATTTTGATGGAAATAGGGGTCTTCTGGGCTAATTTCACCAGAAAATGGATTTTTGTTGGCAAACCGACCTGCGATTAGATTTTCTCCCTTGTTACCAAAAGTTTGAAGTTCTTCCGCCAGTAATCCGACATTATCTTGTGTTGTCTCGACAAGTACACCTGCCGCGCCATCACCAAACAATACTGCCGTGGTACGATCTTGCCAATCCACTAATTTAGATAATACCTCTGCACCAATAACTATACCACGATGATACCTTGTAGCTAACAAACTAGAAGCTACGCTCATGCCATAAACAAAGCCTGAACAAGCTGCGCTTAAATCAAATGCAAACGCATTATCAGCACCAATAGCGCCCTGCACAATAGCTGCGGTGCTTGGTGATAAACTGTCTGGTGACATGGTACTGACGATAATAAAATCTAACGTTTCTGCTGCAATCCCTGTTTTATTAAGTAATTGCGTAGCTACTTTTATTGCTAAATCACTTGTGTTTTCATTGGTCACAATGTGTCGTTGGTGAATACCTGTACGACTGAAAATCCAATCATCGTTGGTGTCCATTATTTGACTCAATGTTTGATTCGTAACTTGCTGCTCTGGAAGTTGTCGCGCTGACGCCACAATTTTTAACTTTTCCATAGCTCCCCTTTATTGTTTAATGACATTTGCTAAATAGCTCACTAAATTATGAATTGCCCGTTTGACGGTTTCAGCTTCTGATGGTTGCATATTGTCCAGAAGGTTGTGTGTTAAATCACGATGAAAGCCTTGATGTGCACGATAAACAACGCGTCCTTTATGCGTTAAACCCAAGCGGACAACACGACGATCTGTATTAGAGCGTCGTCTTTCAATGTACCCTTTATCAACCAATCGATCGATAGCGGTGGTCATGGCACTTGGCGTCAAGTGAATTATTTTAGCTACTTGCGAAGCACTCTTTTCAGAATACATAGATATTGCATCAATTGTATGCATATCCTTTAATGTAATATCTGAAAAATAACTTTGCTTCAAGGCAGCTTCTTCGATCCACATCACATTATTAAACACGGAAACAAGTTCATTATTTAATTCTTCAAAATCTTCTAATACTGATTCGTTCATTCTGTTTCATCTGGTGAAACAACAAACATCAGCTCAGCAGATGTTGCTGTTTTGCCATCAACTTTGGCTTCGACGATAACACTCCCCATGTTCGAACGTAGCTTGCCAAATGAAACATGTAACTTTAGTACATCTCCTGGCACAACCATTTTCTTGAACTTAGCATTATCAATACCTGTCATGTAGGCCGTCTTACCTTTAAACTGTGGTGATGATAAGATTAAAATCGAGGCAGCTTGCGCTAATGACTCGATAATAAGTACGCCTGGCATGACAGGATTTCCCGGAAAATGACCTTGGAAAAACTGTTCATTGATTGTCACGTTTTTAACCGCAACAATTGATTCATCAGGCACCATTTCTTCAACATAATCCATATAAAGAATAGGATATCGGTTTGGAATAAGGGCCATAATTTCTGTTGTTGTAAGCACTGGCATAGTATGTGTAAGCGTGCTTGGCAGTATATGATTAGTCGTCATACTAATGCTTACCAAACACATTTCCTTTCGTCTAATACTTCGACTATCGAAATATATAATAACAAAATTATCTCATGATTTATTTCGATAGTCAAACTAATTTAAAAAAACAATAAAAAAATGCTGTTACCAGCATCTTAAAATTCCAATGTTATGAGATGATTTTGCCATTCTGTTATGAAATCATCGCTTGCCCATTCGTGTACACGTGCGGTGTTATAACCAACAGCCGCATTATAGTAGGTATTATTACCCACTTTTAGCGGTGCTGGATGCAAATGAAGATGTCCTGTGATCGTGTCAATCGTATAGGAATGATCTAATATTTGGCCTAACTGTTCACTTCCTAATAATGCATTCGCCATATCTAGACGTGAAAGACCATTTGGAAACCGCTTAATGTAGTCAATTCGGGGTACAAAATGTGATACAACAACTGTTTGTTTATGGTCAGCTTTGTCTAATTGTGACCTAATTTGAGCCATATTACGATTAAATCGTTCTTTATCTGAAACAGGCTGTTTAATCCGACGATCATACCAAAAGGCTTTTTTAAAGCTTTGAATTTGCGCTTCTGTATAGTCATCACCAACAAAATCATAGTTGTACCACCCATTATTACCAATTAACCTGACGTTTGGTGTTAAATCAATAAATTTATTATGGAAATAAAGTGGATCAATATCACTTTCAAGTTCGTCATAGGTGACGCCGTTACCCATATCATGATTCCCGGCAATAAAACGAATCATCACTTTATCACCCAGAACATCCTGCATATCACGCGCAAATGCGAGTGATTTATTAAAATCATTAAACAAATCACCGGCAATAACATATAAATTAATGTCGTGATTTAATAAATACAACGCTTGTATATGCATTGCACGTTTAACATCTATTTTATTTAAATCAAAATGATTGTCTGATGAAAATGCAACTTTCACGGCGAAACCTCTTTCAAATAACTGTATAAAGTATATCATATATGACACAAAAAAGTTTATGCGCACAAAAAAAGCCTGCCTAAGCAGACCATAAAAGATTAAGATTAATGAGCAGAAACTTATAAAATCCAAATCTTTTACTTTTTTACAAAGTAGCAAAGTGCAACAATGTACGGATCATGTTTGAAGTGAAACCGTATTCGTTGTCATACCAAGCAGAAATCTTAACCAATTGTGAACCATTACCAGTTGTAATTTCAGTTTGTGTTGGATCAAATACTGTACCGTGTGTGTCGCCGATAATATCTGTTGAGACAAGACCATCACCATTGTAACCAAATGATTCTGATTCGTACTTCTTCATTGCTGCGTTTACTTCATCAACAGTAACTTCTTTGTCCAAAGTTGCTGTCAATTCAGTTACTGAACCATCGATAACAGGTACACGGAATGCGTGTCCTTGCAAACGGCCATCCAATTCAGGGATAACCAAACCAATAGCCTTGGCAGCACCTGATGAATGTGGCAATGTTGTGTTTGCAGCGGCGCGGTTTTGTTGGCGCTTAGCAAATCCTGATTTAGGTGCATCTTGCAAAGCTTGAGAAGCTGTATAAGCATGCACTGTTGTCATTGTTCCGGCTTTAACACCGAATTCCTTGTTCAATGCATTAGCCATTGGTGCCAATGATTGTGTCGTGCATGAACCAGCAGAAACAATCGTGTCATCTGCAGTTAAGATATCTTGGTTAACACCATAGACAACTGTTGGCACAGCACCGGCTGGTGCTGAAACAAGTACTTTCTTAGCACCAGCATCCAAATGAGCTTGTGACTTTTCGGCTGATGTATAGAAACCAGTAGCTTCCAAGACATAGTCAACGCCATCATTAGCAACCCACTTCAAGTCTGCAGCATTACGTTCTGCATAAACTGAATAGTGCTTGCCGTTAACAATGATGCCAGTGTCATCTGATGAAACTTCAGCTTGTAAAGTACCGTGAATTGAGTCATACTTCAACAAATATGCCAACATATCAGGACTAGTTAAATCGTTAATTGCAACAACTTCAATGTCTGAAGCCTTATCTGATAATTCAAGGATACGACGGAAAGCCAAACGGCCAATACGTCCAAATCCGTTAATACCAATCTTAACAGTCATGTGTTTAGATCCTCCAAAGATTTTGTTTTTGACTTTTGTCAACAAACATATTATAGCACAAAGTGCGGTTTTGAGCGAATGTAGCTAATCAATAATATTATTTGTTTTTTCCTTAACATAAATGTAAATGACTGTCGTATTGAGCATAAAATTTGTAGTCAAAATCACTGATTATTCGTTTTTTGTTATGATCACAAAATCACAAAAACGAACTTATATCAATAAACTGATCCAAAGATTTTTCAAAAGCTAACTGCTCTGTGACCCACGGTAATTCGCCAATAATACGTACATCAGTTAGATTTTTCAATAATGACAAATTAGTATCTTCTACAATACCTTTCTGCTTAGCACCATTAAAAATGATACCTGCTATTGTCAAATGATGCTGTTTCGCAAATGCAATAGTCAATACAATGTGATTAATGACTCCCAATTTATTTGGTGCCACAATAATTAATGGTAAATCCAAGGCACATGCTAAATCTACGACATTAAAATTATCACCATAAGGGACAGTAATACCACCTGCGCCTTCAACAAGCATACTTTTATGTTTCTGAGACAATACACGATATTTTTCTAATACGTCGTCCAATGTGATATTCGTTTTTGCACGTTTTTGTGCTAATGCTGGCGCAAGAGCTTCTTGCCATTGAAAAGGATTAATTTCCTCTAAACTGTCGGAAACATGAGATCTTGCTTTTAAAACATAAGCATCACTCTGTTGATTTTCCCTACATGCCCCACTCATCAAAGGCTTAAAAACACCAAAATCTTGGTCGTGTGTGTTTAAATAATTCGCTAATTCAGCTGTCACAAACGTTTTACCGATTTCTGTGTCGGTTCCTGTAATAAAAAAACCTTTATTTCCCATCGTTCACTTCTTCCGTCACACGCTGAATACCTGCCTTGATGATAGAAATCATCTGCTTTATTTCTTCTTTTGTTGAAATCAGTGGCGGTAAGAAAGCAATGGTATCACCTAGTGGCCTTGTGAGTAAACCAAGTTTTCGCATCATCAGTGTCGCGCGCCAAGCGACCCTTAGGTGAGAATCAAAAGGTTGCCGAGTCGCTTTATTCTGAACTAATTCGATACCAACCATGTAACCAATTTGTCGAATATTGCCGACACTCTCTATAGCATACAGTAGCTGTAATTCATTATGCATATAAGCTGCATTTTCTGTCACATTTTCAATTATATTATATTTTTCATACAGTTCTAAATTCTTTAAAGCTACGGCACAATCCAATTGATTACCAGTATAAGAATGCCCATGAAATAATGTTTTCATTTCATCATAATCATCATAAAACGCTTGATATATTTTTTCAGACGCCATAGTGATGGCCAATGGCAAATAGCCACCTGTCAGCATTTTCCCAGCTGCCAAAATATCTGGCACAACATTTTCATGATCACATGCTAAAATTTTACCTGTTCGCCCAAATCCAACAGCAACTTCATCAGCAATCATTAAAACATGATATTTTGAGCAAAGTTCGCGCACACCACTTAAAAAACCATGGGGCATGTCGATCATTCCTCCAGCGCCCTGCATCATCGGTTCAATTGTCAGTGCACAAATCTCATGATGATGTTGACTCAGAATAGCTTCTAATTTTTCTAAGCAATCTTTTTTTGTTATCTCTGGATCGTGAGACTCGTGATGATAGACATTAGGATATGGCGCAATGTAATTTTTAAATAACAGCGGCTCATAGATTTTATGATAAATGTCGATATCACCAACACTCATCGCACCAATCGTATCACCATGATAGCCATTTTGCATTGTAACAAATCTCTTTTTAGTATTGATGCCAATATTTAGCCAGTATTGGAAAGCCATTTTCATTGCAATTTCCATTGCTGTAGCACCACTATCGGAGTAAAAAACACGATCCAATCCTGTCGGCATTAAACTGACCAACTTATCTGCCAAAGCAATAGCTGGTACGTTGGCCATACCCAACGTTGATGAATGAGCAATTTGTTCTAATTGATCAATAATGGCTTGATTTAACTCATTGTTATGGTGTCCTAGTGCATTTAACCAAACTGATGAGTTCGCGTCATAGTACTCATTGTCATTAGTATCTCGTAGTCGAATACCTCGTCCACTTTCAATGACAATTGGCTCTTCATCATAGACTTTCATTTGTGTAAATGGTAGCCATAATACTTCTTGACTACGTTTTTGATAATTCATATTATACCTCCGGGATAAATGTTAACTTTATTACATTTTAAGGTTAACACATTTGACAACACTTTGCATTTGATGTTATCTTTTTATTTGAAACAGGTTAACATTTATAGCATATAAGGATACTAAACCATGGAAAAACAAACTAACGTTCGTATAGACGCACAAACTATTAGTAAAATTGGCATTTATTTTGCATTATTGGTCATTTCTTCAAAAATAGCCATTCCTATTCCGTTTTACGACTATATTTCACTACAAACGGCATTTATTTTCTTAATTTATCCCATTCTCGGTGCAAAATATGGCAGTTGGTTAACAATACTTTATCTTGTATCTGGCTTATTAGGCTTGCCTATATTTGCTTCTGGTGGTGGCTTAGGTTATGTATTTAGGGTAACTTTTGGTTTTTTGATAGCTTTTACACTGATGCCATTTTTTGCCACTATCGTTAGAAAAGGCAACACACTATTTAATCATCATCGATTCTTAAATACCCTAATCAGTAATTATATTTGTTTAGTTATGATTCACTTAATTGGTTTTGTCTATAAATGTTTGATTATTAAATTTTATATAGGTGACACAATTAAAGTCACAGGACTACTAGGATTTACCAGTTTGATTGATTTTATGATCGATATTATCTTGATTTTCTTTGTCACCTTAGCAGAATTACAAATTATCAAAAGACTGCATTAAAAAAGCATCCACAAAAATTTGTGAATGCTCTTCTTAATTACCCTTGATAATTATTGTTTGGCAACATTAATTTAGTAATTTCACCAGAATTAACATATACCGTCCCTTCTTTTGTATCAAGCACTAATCGACCATCATCATCAATTGCTTTAATTGTGCCGGTCAAATTGATCTGGCCCCGTTTTAATTCAACGTATTGTCCAATACCGACTACCCTTTCACGATATTGTGGTATATAACGACCATCTTGGTAATTCTGATACATATCAAAGAAATAATTAATTAACAGACCGATTACCTTGTTTCTTGATACAATCAGTTCGTCAGTTAACGCACCAGCTTTGTCCGTGATTTCTGCTGGAAATCCACCCTCAGGATTGGCAAGGTTCATGCCAATACCCACAGCCAGCGATGAAAACTGTTGACTTTCAAAATCTGTTATAGCCTCGGTTAAAATACCACCAACTTTTTTATCCTGATACAATAAATCGTTGACCCATTTAAACGCGATATCAATGTCAAATACTTCCTTAACCATTTTTGATGTCGCTACTGCTGTACTCGTCGTCAAACGGCCAGGATTGACTGTTGTACCAACAGGCAATGGTAAAGCAAAAGTGACATACATCCCCGTATTTTTAGGCGAAAAGAAACTGCGTCCCAATCGACCAATACCCGCCGACATCCGCTCACTAACAATCACTGTGTTTTGAGTAATTTCACCAGAAGATAACTTTTCTCTTGCATACACATTAGTCGAGTCAATCGTATCAAATACTTTAAGCTCAACATCATATTTTGAATACTTATTAATACCAGCAACGGAAATTTTAGCGCCCTCAACATATTGATAGCCTTTCCCACGGACACTATTAATCAGATGCCCCTGAGATTCAAGTTTTTTAATCGACTTCCAGATGGCAGTGCGAGTCATGCCTAACTGCTGTGCAATCGACTCACCTGACACCCAACCATCATCAGTTGCATTAATCAACAAATCCAATAATTTATCAGCTGTATTCATTATTTCCCTCCGCCATGATTAAAATGTTTACTTTATATATCATTTTAGTTAACAATTTCACTTTCGTCAAATCAAATAAAAAAGCAACTACTAAAAGTTGCCTCCTTATTACTCAATGCCTGAGCCCGGTTCAATTGAATCTGGCAAAATAGTCACTGTGACAATATCATTTTTCTCAGCCGATAAAATCATCCCCTCTGACAACTCACCTGCCATTTTACGTGGCTTCATGTTAGCCACGATAGCTACTGTCTTGCCAACTAATACAGTTGGATCAGCGTACCATTTACGAATACCTGATAGAATTTGTCGTGGTTTACCTGAACCATCATCAAGCGTAAACTTGAGTAACTTTTCAGACTTTTCAACAATTTCCCCACTCACAATTTTAGCTGCTAAAATTTCAATTTTTGCAAAATCATCATAAGTAATCAAGTCACGTTCTGACGTTTCTGTCACCGCCGTCTTTTTCGCTTCTTCTTTCACTGCACGACCCTTACCCTTTGTGTCTTTTGATACCAATCCGGAAATAAAGGTCACTTCTTCTTCAACATTTTGACGTGGGAAAATGGGTTCACCCTTTTTAACAACTTTGCCACCAGTTGGCAACTGTCCAAATGTTAATCCAGCAATGCGTACGCCGTTTTCAGGATACTCAAAACCAAGTTGTTCGTATATTTTGCGTGGTGCTTGTGTTAACACTGGTTGTAGCAGTACAGCAACAATACGCAAGGCACCTGCTAAATGTGCCATAACATTTGATAGTATAGCCTTTTGCGTGTCATCTTTAGCCAAAACCCATGGTTGTGTTTCATCGATGTACTTATTAGCACGTCGAATGATGACCCAAACATTTTCCAAAGCATCAGCTGTTCGCAGTGCTTTAAAGTTTTGATTATAAGACACGATGGCTTCTTCCACCGTACGTACCAAATCTTCGTCAAAGTCAGTTTGGCCAGTTTGCAATTGTGGTACAACGCCGCCTTCATACTTATTAATCATCGCCACTGTACGGTTTAATAAGTTACCCAAATCATTAGCTAAGTCAAAGTTCACACGCGCCACGAAGTCTTCGGGTGTGAAGACACCATCATTGCCAAATGGCATGGCACGCAATAAGTAATAGCGTACAGCATCCAGACCATAACGCGCTTCTAAGACTTCGGGATAAATCACATTTCCCTTAGACTTAGACATTTTACCGTCTTTCATGACAAGCCAACCATGGCCAATAACCGATTTTGGTAACTCAAGACCTAAAGCATGCAACATAATTGGCCAATAAATCGTATGGAAACGCACAATTTCTTTTCCAACTAATTGGACATTGGCTGGCCAGAATTTATCAAATGCCTCCGTATTGTCAGAGTCATAACCAAGCGCTGTGATGTAGTTTGATAAGGCATCAATCCAGACATAAATGACATGCTTTTCATCTCCTGGTACTGGAATTCCCCAATCCACAGAAGCACGTGTCACGGCTAGATCTTCCAATCCTGGTGCGATGAAATTATTAATCATTTCGTTCATACGCGCTTCTGGTTGAATAAATTCCGGATGTGACTTGTAGTATTCTAATAACCAATCGGCATACTTACTCATTTTGAAGAAGTATGCTTCTTCTTTAACTAATTCAACTTCATGACCTGATGGTGCCTTACCACCAATCATATTACCATCTTCATCCCGAAATACTTCAGCTAGTTGTGATTCTGTGAAGTATTCCTCATCAGAAACAGAATACCAACCTTCATATTCACCTTTATAAATGTCATCGTTTTCAAGTAATGTGGTAAATATTTTTTGAACTGCTTTTTCATGACGATCTTCTGTTGTACGAATAAAGTCATCATATGAAATATCCATCAAAGACCAAAGTGTTTTAATATCTTTAGCCATACCATCTAAGTAATCAATCTCAGATATACCTGCAGCTTGCGCTTTTTGTTGTATTTTAAGTCCGTGTTCATCCGTACCTGTCAAAAAATGAACGTCTTCACCAAGTAAACGATGGTACCGTGCAGCAGCATCTGCTAAAACTGTTGTATAGGTATTCCCTAATTGTAATTTACCAGATGGATAATAAATTGGTGTTGTAATATAGAAAGTCTTATCTTTCTTGACAGAAAATTGTTGTTCTGCTTTTGAAAATTTATCATAAACGACTGCCGAATCTGTAAGATTAGCTGTGTTAAAAAGGACATTATTTGGTTCTGACATATGAGTCTCTCTTTCTATCACGCCATCAATTAATGAGACGTGTTCTTGCCGTATGAGGCCTACTTTATAAGATAATTATAACGAAGTTGACGCATTTTTCATAGTTTTTCTCTGAAATTAAACGACGCTCACCCATATAAGACAAATTTTGGCCTTTCATCGTGAGCATAAAACTGATAAACTAACTACGTTAGAACAATGATGATTGATAAAGGGGAATGAATCATGACAGAACTTACAGAAATCACGCATTATATGCAACAAGCATTGGATCAAGACAATTCAGGTCATAGCGTGGACCACATCAATCGTGTCGTTGCTTTAGCTAACAGAATTTTGCTTAACGAACCAAGTGCCGATGCTTTTGTAGTTCGCGCTGCTGCATTGTTACATGATGTGTACGATGATAAATTATTCAATACTGAAGCCGAAGCCTTAGAAGCGAAGGCCAATCTCATACAATTTTTACAACATCTTGAAATCACACAAGATACGATTGATCATATCATTGCAATTATCGACAATATGTCGTGGTCCAAGTCACTTGAGGGTCAAGCTAAACCGCTTGATATTAACGGTCAAATTGTACAAGATGCCGATCGCTTAGAAGCTGTTGGTGCTATTGCTGTCACGCGGGCAATAACTTATGGTGCTGTCAAAAACCGCACCTTATATGATCCAAATATTGCCCCGCGCATTGCGAAAAATAAAGCGCAATATCGTAACGATGATAGTACAACAATTAATCACTTTTATGAAAAATTATTACTGATAAAAGACCGTTTAAACACTGAAACTGCACGTCAAATTGCTGTCAGTCGTCATCAATTCATGCTTGATTTCCTCGAACAATTTAAAGCAGAATGGGATTTGTCGAAATGATTTAATCAACCTAGGTCATGCTAATTAAACAGCATGGTCTGGTTTTTATTTTGCGTTAAAAATGGTATGATTTTAAAAGATTTGATATGGAGAATAACGATGGCAAGAAAACGGACCTATAAACGGAAACAACCCCCACAAAATAAATTATTATCTTTAATTATTGTTATTGCGCTGTTTGGCTTTTATTTTTGGCAAAGTCAACAAGATCATCATGGCACCCCTGCACCAAAATCAAAGTATGCCAAAGTAACAGCTACAAATAACCAAGCACTCTTAAATTTGAAATGGGATGGCACACTAGATGGTGACATTGTTCATATCAATAATAATCAAGCAACTTTCACAAATGAAGAATTGACACAAACATTTCCGTCACAAGCCTCAAAGTTACGTCCCGTTGATGGTCTGAGTTTATCCCCGCTTGATAATCAAGGGCGTTCACAGCAAGGTAACTTTTTAGCTAGTCAATCCGCTATTAATAAAGTAACTGCGCGTCCAGAAAGAATTGGCTATGATGTCCGTCCTTCAGGTTGGTTTATCAATGATCGCTTTGATGGTCAAAAGTGGGTTGGTGGCTATCATAATAACCCTAATGTCAAATTAGGAAACGGGAAACAGGCACTATGGAATAAGTCACATATTGTCGGTTATCAATTCTTTGGTATGCCAACGATGGTGACTGAAAATATGACCACTGGTACCCGTGTACAAAATGCTTACCCTGGTCAACTTGTACCTGAAGATGATATTCGTGATGCCATAAAAAAGCACCCAAATATAAAAATTCGCGCGCAAGTGACCCCACTTTATGTTGGTGACGACCGCTTGGCACGCGGTGTGCACTATATGGCTAAATCAGTTCAAGATAACGGGAAGACGTTAAATTTCAACTATTGGATTTTCAATGTTCAACCAGGTATTCAAATCGATTATAAAACTGCTAAGGTCAAGATTTCCAATCAAGTAAAATAAAAATGACCCAATACTGTATGTATTGGGTCATTTTTTAGTCGACTGTACTATCTTCTGAAATTTTCTTTTGATCCGGATCAATCGAATCAATCTGCCATGTATCACTTCGTTTGTCATAAACTAAATGAGCAGTTAATTCGAACGTTTGCGTCAAATCACCAGATGTATCACCATCTTTATCGGTATCTGAAGCATAATAAAAATCAGTTTTAACTTGGTAAACCGCATCTGCTGTGGTCAGACTTGTTTGCTTAACAGACTTCACATCTGGCGTGTTAAATGACACAGAATCAGCATTACGTTTGGCATCATGTAAATTATGGCGAATCATCTGCTTATAATCTTGATAAGCTTTATTGTTGGCACCATTTTTAAACATTGTCAAGCTATCACTGTCTTCTTCGTCGGATGCGTAAGAACCTAACGCATTGTACATAGATGAAATCGTATTATCAGCGTCACTTTCAGTCATCAAGCCCTTCGCATCTAAGTCAATACTCTCGCCATCATACAAATCCTTCAAGCTCATTTTACTTGATCTGATTGTTTGATCGCCAAATTTAGCTTCAACGTAGGCCGTTGCGCCCTTGCTAATTGGCATATTTTTAACTTGTAATAACCCATCTTTCAACGTGTCAATCTTCGTATTACCAATGTATAGATCACCTGACGTTAAGTTTGAATTCACATCAAAACTAATCATATCAATGGCTAGGTTGACATTGGTGTTACTGCTGATTGTGCGTTCATCACTCGTTGCAACATCTTGCCCGTTAATTTTTCCGGTAGCAGTAAACTTATATAAACCACTGACTTGTCTCTTCAAGGGTTTTGAATAGCTGTCAGAATCAGATGTGCCAATCGTTTTGCCATTCATCTTAAGGGTAATTCCCTTATTATTGGTTGCAACATCAAAATCAACTGGCTTGATTGTTAGCTTATAATCAGGGAAAAACAAGAAATGTTTGCCGACCTGTGTGAAAGTATAACCGTCTGCACTTGCACCAGACATCAATTGATCATAGACATTATTTTGACGTTGCTTTGACCAACTATCATCATTCATGTAATTCACAAAAGGTGTTAACTCATCTGATTTAATCGGCTTTTTAGTATCAGACCACACGATGTTTTTAGCATATTTTGTTGCACTGCCAGACTTCAATACTGTTAACGTGCGGTCTGCTGTGGCTGACTTAGCGTAATACTTATTACCCCAAACAAAGAGGCCAATAATGATGGCAACAACGACAATACCAATAGTCAAGGCAATTTTCTTACCTTTTGCCATTGGTGTTTTCGGCACTGTATTCACTGGTTCCGGCGTTGGTTCTGGTGTTGGTTGTGCTAATGGCTTTGTACTTTGAAAACCATTTTGCTTAGCGTTACGTACTTCATCAAGATTAGGTAACCGCCCATTATCTAACTTAAACTTTTCACGCCACGCTGTTGCAGGTGTGACTAACGGCGTCACTGGTTCTACTGTATCATCGGCCTGACTTGTTTCTGTTGCGTCGTCATTTGGTAAAACAAAGCCTTGCTCTGCGGCTTTGCTGACCTCTTCTATTGTTGGGTTACGATGGTTAGCTGCTTTAAATGCGGCCAACCAAACTTTTTTCTGATCCATGTTAATCTTATCTCACCTCACACATTTCCAATTGATTTTGACAAAGTCTCTAGTAATGGCACGATGATAAACTTCAGTTCAATCCAGATAACAATAATCGTAATGATCCACTGACCTAATACTAACCATAAAGCATCTATTCTTTGCTTACCTTGATGTGCTTCGGTCACAATAAATTGTTGCCCACTAGTTAAGATCGCAATACCAATCACAATAACCGCTGCTATAATGCCAAATGAGCTAAAAATAGTTTGCATGATTGATGAAACATCATCTATTGATGAGATAGAAATCGATGGAATGGGTACTAAGAATGATAAAATAGCACCAATGATGTTAATCAAAGCTAATGGTGCAAACCACTTTAAGTACTTTAATACGTTTGTCTTGAGGTTAAAAGCTTGTCGATTGATCAACAATAAACCAGGTATAGCAGCTAAATACAAAATAGCAAATACAACAACCGTATAGAAAAACAATTGCGTGTTGAATGAACTCAATTGTTGACGGACTGTGGTAGCCTCACTACCACTAAATGATGAATACGATTGGTAAGCAGTATTAAGACCTCGTCGCACAACATTTGAAAATGAAAAGGCACCCGTAATAGTTGCAATAGCAAATGTCAGCCACAAGAAAATGTTACTTGTGACATTAGTTTGCTCACTTGGGTGAACCACAATAGGCTTAATCCAAGTCCAGTAATTACCTGCATGTTGCTTGGCATTCGTGTATACGCGATTGGCATCTTCAGACAATTCTGCTTTAGGCGCTGTGCTGTTTGTTTGCGTATCATTTGTATGCACTGAAATCTCGCCACTTTCAATCGCCGCCAAAACTTCTTCTGCGTTAGGCTGTCGATCATTGATAAGCTCAAAATATTCTGTCCATTCTTTCTTTGTTGCCATACCTTTTCTCCCTATCATTACTTTTCTTATTAAAATCAGTACGCTATTTATTGTAATATAAATATCAACGTTAATCAAAATTTTTTAAAATCACCAGGTTAACCCCTGTAAATAATAAAATATTATGTCGCTTGAGTAAATTTTTAGAAAATTTAATTGCGCAACATAATATTTTTAGTATTTATAGTTTAAACATGATTATCACCTTAATACGATATCATACTCGTTTATTTTTCATATGCTTTGGTACATAAACGGATATACCTAGTAAACCAACCATACCAACTAATACTGCGAGTGACTTTGATGATTCTACGCCGGTCTTTGGTAAGTCCACGGGTGATTGTGGTACGTTTGAAATGGCGTCATTGCTAGGTAAAGTCGCTATAACTTTTTTGTTTTGAACAGCTGTTACCGTATTAAGCACTTTGGCACTCGCATCGTAGACAACATTATCGTTATGCTGGTTATTAGAACCTGGTGTTACTACATTAGCCTGGTTATTGGTTGTCTGATTTGAACCGCCAACTGGCAAAGTTGAGTGATCTAATTGAACCAGTCGATCAAAGTAAGCTTGTGTCGTATGGTCATTGTTAGTTGACGTTTGCTGATTCGTTGTTGATTTAGGTGAATGATTACTTGCACCTGTTGTTTGATTTATAGCTGTTTCTTTAAGCTTTGCATAGTATTCATCTAATGTCATTGATCCAACTGAACTTGGCTTCACCCCGTCATCAGTCTTTGAAGGTGTTTCAGTCGTTGGCTTGTCTGCTGGCTTATTGGGCGTTGCAGGCTTAGCATTGGCTGGGTTAATACTGTCCAAGTATGCTTGACTATCTGCTTGTGCCTTTGCATAGCTCTTGGCATTTGAGTCCTTCAAATTAGCCAATGCTTGGGCGTTTGCAGCAACTAAATCGTTGTAAGCTTTGTCATTTGAAGCTTTCAAGGCGTCAAGATTCTTGGCTCCTGCTTCCGCTTTACTTGCGACATCAGCATCCAATTGGGCCTTGAATGTTGCCAAGTCATTGGCTAACTTTGTTTCTAAGGCACTTTCAGCTTTTGCTTGGTCGGCCTTGAAGTCGGCTAAGGCTTGGACTTGGCTTTGTTCAAACTTTGCCTTGTCTGATGCCTTCTTGGCTGCTAGTTCGTCAGCCGGTACATCTTTGATGTTGGCTAACTTGGCATCATAATTGTCCTTTAGTGTTGCCAATGTTTCGGCTAACTTTGTGGCGTTATCATTATGTTGCGCTGTTGCTAATGCCTTAATTTGAGCAACGTCATTGGCATAACTTGTTGCATTGTTGGCAATTGTTGCATCGTGGGATGTTGTAATGTCGGCAATAATCTTGGCATACTTTGTGTTGATGTTATCCAAAGCTTGCTTGTTGTTAATGCGAACATCAGCCAACTTCTTGGCATTGTCTTTTTGGAGTTGTTCCAAGCTTGTTTGAGCTGCAACTAAGGCTTTTACAGCCGCGTCATTGTTGCCACCACGAGCAGCTTCAATTTGAGCAGCTGACTTCAATGTCAAAGGTTGGTCATCTGCATTGGCAGGGTTGCTTTTGTCATTGATTTCAGAACCTTGGAAAATGAAGATATATGGATAATCTCCAGCTGTAGACTGTTGCAAAGCAAATGCCATGCGTAAGTCATTTGTCATAAAGTTACGTAAATGGCCATTACCATGAGCACCATCTTGGTAAATCATTGCAGTAATCATGTTCAATAATGCGGTCTTAGCTGATAACATTGTCAATTCAGATAATGATGAAACACCCATGTTTTCAGAATTGTTGAATAGGTTTAAGTCAGCGTAGGCTTGAGTTGTCTTAGTTGTAGCAGATGACCCAAGAGATTGAGTGTGTGTGAAACCAGCTCCAGCTTCTTTTCGATATTTAACTGATTCATCAACAGCTTTTTGGTTATTTGTTGATAAGATGCCCGCAGACTTGCCGTTGGCTGTACGATATGAATTGATTAACGTCATGGCATAATCTGATAATTCAGCTTGTTGTGCTGTTGTTGCATCGCCATTGATTTTGGCAGTAGTATCATTTTCTCCTGAATAAGGATAATAATCATAATAACCGGCATCATTAACGTGACTAGCTGGAATATGAGGGTCACTGATATGTGTTGGTAAGTTACCCTCTTCTTCAATGAGATGTTCTTCATTGAAAGCATTATCGTCATATGGATTTGCCGGTATTGCTGGTTTGACTGTTTTTGAACTTGAGTTATTCACTGTCTTTTGGGCAGCATCAACTGTGGCTTGAGAAGCTTTTTCTGAAGTTACATTGCTGTGAGTTTGATTTGCTTCAGCTTTTGTGTTGGCCTCAGTTTGAGCCTTTGTTTCATCGGCTTGCTTGATTTGAGCTGTTGTTGTGTCAGCCTTTTGCGTTGCATCAGCTAACTTGTTGGCTTCATCTTGACGCCCTTTGGCAGCGTCTTGCTCAGCTTTGGCATTTGCCTCAATTGTTGCATCTTGAGCGGCTTTTGCGGCTTGTGCATTAGCAATATCTTGTTGGTTTTGTGCTGTGACAGCATCACGTTGCTCTTGAGCAGAACCAGTTTCTTTTGCTTGTTGCGCTGCAAAGTCAGCAGCTTCTTGTTGTTGCTTAGCAATTTCTGCTTGTTGGGCAACTTCAGCATCTTTTTGAGCTTGGGCCTGAGCTGCTTGGTTAGCGGCTTCTTGTTCAGCGGCCTTTTGAGCGGCTTCTTGTGCATTAGCTTCGTCAGTTGCTTTTTGTTGCGCTTGCGCATCAGCTTGTGCTTTTTCATTAGCAGCTTGTTTAGCCGCTTCAGCTTCGGCGTTTGCCTTGGCTGTGGCCTCTTCTTGCGCTTTTTGTTGTGCTTGAGCATCGGCTAACTTTTGAGCTTCAGATGCCTTGGCAGCATCATAATTAGCGGTAGCTTGTGCCTTTTCATCTGGTTGTGTTGAAGGTGTTGCTTGTTCAGGTGTGCTTGTAGTTGGTTGAACACTATCAGCACTAGCCTTCGTTGTCCCCGTTGCAATCGTTGCCAGTGTGATAGCTGTGGCCGTTGCAACACCTAATTTTTGAGTTGGCGTTTTCACTGCATAACGTTCTCTACGTGTCATTTTGTGATTATTCATGGATTCTTTCTCTTTTCTTTAAACATGTGAATGTTTCTCTAGATTAGATATTATTTCTAACCTGCAACGCTTGCCTTAACATCAATATTTTTTAAGTATTTAACAATTTCTTTAGATTCCGTTAGGCTCAAACCACTAGCATAGATAACTGGTGTTGTTGCTACCAATTGGAAAACTTCCTCTTCTGACATATTAAGTAATTCATGAGATAAGTTAATCAATGCTTCTTCAGCTGTATCTGGTACATATTCCAGCCGTACGCCATATTGATGTTGTGCACTTTTACGTTTTTTAATATCATTTATTTTGATCATATCACGTGCAATTCCACTTGAATCGGCTAGTTGCTGAAGTGTTTGCTGTTTAATATGATTACCGAACATTTTTAATAAACCCATTTACTTATCCCCAATTACTTTCTGTTTCTGATATTGCTAATATTATTAGCGATAGATGAGGCACTTTGACCAACACTATTAATACTGCGGTTCATATTATCAATCTGAGCCATTTGTGCCATAATGACACCTGTTTGTGCTGCAATACTAGTTTGCACATTGTTTAATAAAATATTACTTGCTTCAGCAGCTTGTATCTGTGACTTTTGATTTTGTATCATTGCTTTCTGGTTAGCTTTAATTTCAGCATTGTTTTTTTCCAAATCGTATTTGTTAATAGCTTCTTTCCAAGTATCTGCTCGGCCAGTTAACAAAATATTATATAAAGCTGCTACCGCATAGATATTTGTGCATTCTCTAGGTAAAAACACCAGACTATCATTGAATTCACCACTTTCTTGATAAACAGTCAATTCAGATTGTGCTTTTGATGCTAGTTGCTGGTATTTAGAAATTTTTTCTTTTGATAAAATCTTATCTTTTTTACCACTACTATAACCATAAGCAAAATAGGCTGCTACGGCACCGACAACAAAACCAATAATAGGTCCAAGAATACTAGATATCACAACCATGGTGATCACAAAAGCACCAACAGGCACCCCCCATCGAAATACGACTTGAAAACCGATAGGTGCTTGCAATGCTTGATGTATACGTCGATTAATTGTTGCAATTTGATCCTCGGCTTTTTTCTCATCAGATAGGTATTGATACGCAGTTGTTAACAATGCCATCAAATCGTTTTTAGGTAGATCATTCAAGTTTAAATCTTTCATAATAATTTTTCCTCTTTTTCTTTTTTGTCAGCCAATGTATAGCTGTATGTTCAACAATATTAATTTGCGTTACTTATTTCCGGACTCAAAAAAGTATATCCCGTCGATTGATTCAGTAAAGCATAGCGATTAAGCTTATCTTGCGTTTTTAAGTTTTCATTCCAGGTTGTCCCCGATTTGTCGCGCCAGAAATTTGATGGTAAGTCCGATATTTTTTGATCCGGTAAATACAAAGTGAATTTGTCGGGATCATCCATACCATAAGGCTTTACCCATGTTTTTTTAACACCGTTAACAATTTCAGTTTGACCAATGGCATGATCTAAATTCAATTGATCAATCCGCATTTGATAGCTTGTCTCGTTGACGCGTTTAATTTTATTGAAATTACCACTAAAAATCGCGTTTTGACTTGTACCATTGGGGTGATCTGCTGCTGTATCACCCATAGAAGATGCCAAATACTCACCCGAAAATTGGCCATCAGGATTCAATTTTAAAGTTGTTTGCCACCCACCAGCACCTGAAGAAAAGGTCAACTGATCATTTATTTGCGGTAATTTGAAATCATTTGTATTGGTTTGTTGGCTATTTGTTGCTTGTTCTCGCACGTAGATGTTACGTTCATCAAATTGTTGCCCTGTAAATAAGCGATCCTGAGATTGATCAGATTGACCATTAAAAGTCATACTAGTCACTTTCTTAACATCTACACCTTTAGGAATAAACCAAAAAGGGGTAAGTACCGAAGCACCAGGCGTCGTCGGTAAGGGATCATTCCCCATGACTGTTTGCAAAATACCATCTTCTACTTTTGAACCAATATGATAACTTTGTTCTCCTGAAGATATTGACCCAGATGCGATATATATCTTTTGATCGTTACTCACTTGACCATCATACTTTATTGACAACATGCCTTTTTCGGTCACTACTAATGTATCGCCTGCAGAATTTTTCCAAGTGCCTGCGACACTTGAAAAATTCTGATCACTTAATTGTGGTAAATTCATACCAGTTTGTTGCTTTTTAATCTTTGATGATGGTTTTTTTTGTGATTTAATTTTAGAATTTGTTGGTTGACTTGATTTAGTCGCCTGATTGACATGCGTCTGCTGCATGTAAACATAACCACCCCCACCAATCACTATCACTGCTCCTGATAACAATAATAAAACCCTTTTTAATTTCATTGACTCTCTGCTCCCTATATGGCCCGTTAATTTAAGCCTTTTTCTTATATATAAACATATTATTTACATATTTTAAAAAAGCGATACCTTTGACATTATAATAGCCCAACGTACACTCAACGACTTTGTCCCAAAATCGGGGTGTTTTTCCTAACATAATATATTAAAATGAATATTAAACATATCATATTCAGAATAGTGGGCAACTAATGATCAAACCAAACCATTGGTCGCCTTTTAAATGAAATACGCAAGAACAAAGGCGTTAAATTATCAAGTCTTTTAGATTTCATTCATGTGTCAAATTCTGCTTGGTATCGTTATGTTAAAGGTGAAACTGATATTACAACACTACAATTTCTGGACGCCGTCCGCTACCTACGGACAACCTTCTCAGAAGTTGCCCATATGAAAACAATAGCAGACAACAAATTTCAATTATATGAATCAACAACCAATTTACCCTCAGTTATAACTTATGACATCTCGCTCAATGAGTTTTATTTAACGCATAATATCGAACGTTTAAAATCAGCCGTCAGGCTCTACCGTATGACTTCAAAAAATGCTTTTAACTTGGACATACCGAGCGATTTACGCTTTGCTTTAAAATCGGTCCTACTTGAAGGTGAATACGGTTTAGAAGAAGTCAATTTACTGGTATCACTTAAATTAGAATTTGATAATGTTATTTTTAAAGAAGCAGAATTCGTGAATGTTTTACATAATTTATTAGCCACGCTCACTAAAAGCATTAATAATTCGCACAATTTTGGCGATTTGTCGGCTGCGCAACAAAGTGTCATCTATTTTAACCAGTCACTTGGGCTCAGGTTTGCTTTTGGTGCTTTATCGAGCATCAAGTCTAGTGAAAAAGCACAGCAATATGTACCACTATTATTTCAAGTGATACAATTAAACGCCCGCGCACACTACACACCATTGTCGTTATATCATTTTGCATCACAAAAAATGATTACAATTGGCGAACTATATTTATTAGATTCTCCGACATATCAGAAAAATTACGCGGCATTCCGTCAAGCCATTGTGACCCTGTATCCAGACAAATACCGTTTGAAACTTGAAGAATTAAATTATGATTTACTGAAAAAACATCTATTTGAAACAACGGTTTCACCAGAAATGAAAAAAGCTTATCAACATTATGTTGATAAGCTTTAATATATTTAACGCTCTTGTTAACTGATTGTGCCATCTTTTAATACCATAGAACTTGAGTGACCAGGGCCACCACGTAAGGGATCAAATTGACGTATTGCCGCGTTCACCGCATGTGGTGCTTCACCAAATCCAATAGCAATTAAATCAGACTTACCACTATAATGGCTCGCATCCCCGACAGCAAAAATGCCTGGTACACTAGTTTGCATTGCTTGATCTACTTTAAAAACTTGTCCAGAAATTTCTGGCTGAATTGCCCAGCCTTGAATCGTTTTGTTTTCTGAAATAAACCCGTAATTAATAATTAAATCATCAACTAATATGTCACTAACACTGTCACTATCCTTTACTTGTTCTAAAGTAATTTTTAGCTGACCATTATTTTCCTTTTCAATATGAGTTATTTTTTTCGGCGTTTCTCTTATGACGGTTGATTGTTCTAATGCCAACACACTTTGTTCCATCGCACGAAAATTATCACGACGATGAATAATTGTTGTTGATGCCGTGACTTGGTTTAACATCGTTGCCATATCGACTGCCGAGTCACCGCCACCAGCAATTGCGACATGATGATTAGCAAAATCCTGTTTATGCGTCACAAAATAATGCACACCCTGGCCCACAAGTTCATCAACACCCTCAACTTGCATTTTACGTGGTTCAAACGCCCCCTTGCCAGTTGTTATAATGACTTTTTTAGCTTGAAATGGTTCACCGACATCCGTCGTTACTGTGAATAACTCGCCAGTTTGTTCAACATTAACCACAGTTGTTTCTGTTTTAATATCTACTGGAAATAAGTGTAATTGTTTATCTAGTTCTGCAATAAATGCTGACCCTTTAATACCAGAAAAACCAGCAACATCTAGAATCGTTTTTTCGGGGTAAAGGGCAGTGACTTGGCCACCTAGCGTTGCCAAACTCTCAACTAATATTGTTTTAACGTGACGTAAACTGGCATAGAAAGCCGTGAACATGCCTACTGGTCCACCACCAATCACGGCAATATCATATATTTCTTGTTCCATAAGAGGACACATATCCTTTCAACTACAATGTTTTACCTTACCATTATATCACGCGCTTTTGATACATTTTTTTGCTGTAATCGGTATAATAGACTTATTAATTAAACGGAGGAAAAGTGTTGACAGGTAGTTACCTAAACACAAAAAAAATATGGCTCAGAAAAAAATGATCCTTGATCTCGACACCGGCATTGATGATGCCCTAGCATTGGCTTATGCAGTGGCAGATCCCAATGTTGATCTTATTGGTATTATTTCAAGTTACGGTAATACCTTAATTGAGACAGCTGCACAAAACTCATTAAACCTATTGCATTTACTTGGTGCCGATGATGTCCCCGCCTTTATTGGTGAAAGTCACTCGTCAACAACTGATCATTTTGATGTGATGCCCATTTCACAGCTGATCCATGGTAAAAACGGTATTGGCGACGTTGTTTTGGAAACATCCCCACGTCATGTTGAAACACAAAGTGGCGTTGATTTCTTAATTACATCTGCACACCAATTCTCAGACGATTTAATTTTTATTCCTACTGGTCCGCTCACAAACTTAGCAACTGCTATTAAAAAGGATCCCGCAGTCGCAACACTCATCGGAAACACTACTTTGATGGGCGGCGCATTAACAGTACCAGGCAATGTGACACCGTTTACTGAAGCTAATATTCATCAAGACCCTGAAGATGCTGATTATGTTTTTACACATCAAAAGAACCTCACAATGGTTGGTTTAGATGTGACTTTGAGAACACTACTCACTAAACAAGAAACGACTGCTTGGCGTGATTTAGGTACAAAAGCTGCTAATAAATTTGCTGAATTAATGGATTTTTATATTGATGCCTACGCTAACCTGGGTATTGATAAAAAGGGTGCTGCTTTACACGACCCATTAGCTGTAGCTGTTGGCATTGATCCAACATATGTCACGACATTACCCTTATCTATGCGTGTAACATATGATAAAAAAAGTGGTGATTATGGCCGAACAATTGGTGATAAGGACAAACTGCTCGAACCAACAAGTTCAAAAGCAGCTATACTAGTTGATACTGACCGTTTTGTTACTGATTTTCAAACATTGATGCTCTCTGTTTTGAGCAATTAATATAAAAGGAAGCTAAATATGATTTAGCTTCCTTTTATATTCTAGCGGACATCGTTGTTACTTTAGAAAATGGTTGTCACATCATTAAAGTTATCAACACTAAAATGGCCATTTTTATCAAGGTTAAATACGGCTACTGCACCATTTTTTGGTCGATCAGCTGTTTCTAAATGCCCATAGTTTTGTGCTAAATTCCAAATTAATTGACCATGTGTCACAAGTAAAACTGTATCCTCATCATGATACGTTTGCTGTAATTTAGCCAATGACTGATCCATTCTTTGCCAAAAAGCAGCGGCATCTTCACCAAGATGTTTTGAATCTACTTCATGAATTGCGTTCATAATTTTTGTCATGTCTACATGGCGTGCCAACTCATCAGGTTGTTCCGTATCAATACCCAAAGATTTTGCAGTAGCGCCCCACATGGCTTTATTATCACCGCCTTCAAAACTACCAAAAAAGAACTCACGCCAATCCGGCGTATATGTCAACTGCGGTGTTGGATGGTTATTTTTAGCTAAGATAAATTCTGCCGTATGGATTGCTCGTGATGTGTCTGATGCTAGCGCGACATCAAAATGGACATTTTTTAAACGTTGTCCTGCAGCAACGCCATCTTGTTCGCCTTTTTTGGTTAATGGCGTATCTGCCCAACCCTGCACCTTATCAAGTACATTAAATATGGTTTGTCCATGGCGAACAGCATAAATTTTCATGGGTTACTCTCCTATTATTTGTCGTCTGTTAAAACAATAATCTAACAATCAAAGCACCGATAGTTATTCATTATCACACACGGATTTGCCCATCACCAAATACTTCATATTTGATTGTTGTTAATGCAGGTAATCCCATAGGCCCACGCGCATGTAATTTTTGGGTTGAAATACCAATCTCGGCACCAAATCCAAACTCAAACCCATCTGTGAAACGACTAGAGGCATTTTGATAAACAACAGCTGCATCAACAGCATTCATAAATTTAACGACATGTTCTGGCGTCTCGCTAATGATTGTCTCGGAGTGATGCGTTGTATGCTGATTAATCCAATCGATGGCGGCATCTGCATCTGCAACAATTTTAATACCCATGATGAGATCATTATACTCTGTATCCCAGTCTAACGCTGTTGCTGGTAAAATATTTTGGTCGATCTGACGACTAGCATCGTCTCCTCTTAATTCAACGTGAGAAGATACCAGCTTAGTAGCAACTTTAGGTAAAAACTTTGCCACAATACTTTCATGAATCAATAGTTTTTCAGCTGAATTACAAACAGACGGTTTTTGCGTTTTTGCGTTGTGGATAATACGTATGGCCTCATCTTGATCGGCTGAGTCATCCACAAAGATATGCGTGTTTCCCGCACCAGTTTCAATCACCGGAACGGTTGCATTAGCCACAACAAAATCAATAAACTTTGCTGAACCACGAGGAATAAGAACATCAACTATTTTCCTCATATGTAGTAAATCATTGACTGAATCGTGCGATGTGTCAGTAATCAATTGAATAATATCAGGATTTAACTGGCTATCAGTCAACACTTGTCGCAAAACGCCTGCTAGAAAAGTGTTACTATGGATAGCTTCCTTTCCACCACGTAGAATAACAACATTACCAGATTTCAAAGTCAATGCTGCCGCATCAACAGTGACATTAGGACGTGCCTCGTAAACCATGGCAACGACACCAAGTGGTACAATTTTTTTGATGATTTTCAATTCAACATGTGTTTGCCACTGATCATAAGGACCGGCTAAGGGGTCAGGTAACGTAGCAACAGCTTTTAGCGATTGCGCAATATCCTGAATGGCCACAGCATCCAAGGTTAGCCGCTTCTGCATTGGACCGCTCAATGTATGACCATATTCAGCCAAGTCTTCTTTGTTGGCCGCAATAATTGCATCTTGTTGATCTATGATTGCCTGCGCCATTTGCAATAATAACGCATTTCGTTTTTCAATGGTTAGCGCCGCAACTTGGTTTGTCGCCTTCTTGGCACGTTGTCCAATTTCCTCTACAGTTAAGACCATATCATTCTCCTTTAAATAACGTACCAACTTGTTGTCCATTCACAATATCTAAAATAGTTGCTGGATTATCGCCATTGATCAACACCATTTTTCGATTTTTTGACATCAAATAATCAGCAGCATAAAGCTTTGTTGCCATACCACCTGTTCCTAATTGGGATGAACCAACAGCGCCTGCCAATAACTCTTCAGTGATACGCGTAACCAATGGTATTGGCTCAGCCATAGGGTCAACATACGGATTAGCAGTATATAAAGCATTAATATCACTTA
Source organism: Leuconostoc kimchii IMSNU 11154 (assembly GCF_000092505.1). Classification (NCBI taxonomy): domain Bacteria; kingdom Bacillati; phylum Bacillota; class Bacilli; order Lactobacillales; family Lactobacillaceae; genus Leuconostoc; species Leuconostoc kimchii. Next base: position 997,607 of record NC_014136.1, on the reverse strand, counting down.
AGACAATTAACCCCTCAGCGCCTGTTTCATGCGTCACAATGGCAGCTAAGCGATCGTTATCGCCAAACGAATGTTGATGTTCTAGTTCATCCACTGCAATGACATCGTTTTCATTAATAATTGGAATAACATTTTGAGCCAACATTGATTCAATCGCATTAATCGTATTTGATAGCATCTGTTTGTTACTAAAGACATCATAAGTCAATAAAACTTGACCAACATGTTGCTGATAAAATGCAAAACTTTGATTATAAATCGCCATCAAGTAACTTTGACCAATGGCTGCTAACGCCTGTTGCTCTGGAATAGCGGTTGGCCTTTTTGCAATCTTCATTTGTTGAAGTGCAACGCCAATGGCACCAGATGTGACCAAAATCACCTCATGCCCATCTTTTCTCAGCTGTGTTAATGTTTGCGACAAACGATTGATAATGGGATAATTTATTTCACCTGATGCTTCAACGATTGTGCTTGTCCCAACTTTAATCACTAAGCGCTGCCAGTGATCAGCCTGTTGTATCTTTTCTGATGCTAATTGCATAAATTTTTCCTCATTTAATATCCATTATTATATCATGAAAAATACCAACCCGATAAGACCGTGCTAAAAAACACTTTAAAATAGTTTCGTGATACTACTTTAAAATGTTTTTATTAACTACTCATCAGCGATCATACTGCATCAAAAATTTTTGGATTTGTTCCCTGTACGCAACAGGATGGTCATTGAAACTTTGAACGTGCTTTGACCCTTTACCTATCCATAATGCTTTCGGTGCGCGTAAAGCACGATAAAGTGGATAGACCATTCGAGTAGGCACAAACGTATCAGCGCCACCTTGTATAAATAGCGTTGGTCGCGTGCTTTTTGCGACTTGTTTTAGCGGACTAGCCTCACCATAGAAATAGCCAGCACGCACTTTTGATATACCCGATACCACCGGAACAAGTGGGAACCACGGTAGATTATACATGTCGCCTGCTTCATGTTTTGTTTCGTCCCATAAACTCGTGTAAGATGAATCAGAAATAACAGCTTTAACTTGTTTAGGCAAATCAGACTCGCCAGATGTTGACAAGACTGTAGCTGCTCCCATACTCATCCCGTACATGATAATATCCGAATCTTGACCGTTTTTAGCAACTACTTGATTTAGCCACTGGATATAATCGCGCCGATCAAGCCAACCATAACCGATTATTCTTCCCTGTGATTCGCCATGCGATCGATTGTCTGGAATCAAGACATTATAACCCAGTTCATGAAATAGTTCACCATAAATAGCCATTGTTGTCTTATTATTATGCCAACCGTGTGCCAAAACCGCTGTTTTATTCGTCTTTTTCTCGGCAGGAACATACCAAGCAACTAATTTCAAACCATCTTTAGATGTTTCATGCCACGTTTGCTTTGGACGTGCTAAAAAAGTATGTTCATAATGATAAAGTGGATTTTCTTTTGAGCGCAAGGCGTCTGGCTGATCAGCTTGTGAATCACGCACCTGAGCGACATGGAAGAAATACATACCTGCCACAAATAAGACTAGTGTTATGATAAAAACAAGGCCAATTAACCATTTGACTAAGTTGTGCATATTCGTTTACCCCTTAAATTATTAATTTTACACTGCCTGTGGTTGCATGACAATAAGACAACCATAATTTAAATAGATCTTATGATGAGAATTGCATGATTTAATTATCATAATGCAATCATATAAAATGTTATACTAAAAGAAACTTAAAAAGAGGTGACCAACAAACATGACTTATTCACAAACTTGGGATTTAGAAAGTATCTATCCTGGTGGTATTAACTCCCCACAACTCGCACAAAAATATGAACTTGTCGGAAAACAAATTAAAGCATTTAATGAACAAATTGACGGAACAGCTTCCTCCGCCGACCAAATCGCTGATTTAGCCGATTTGGCACAAACAATTGGTTCTGGCCTTGGGACGATTAGTATTTTTGTCAACGGTTTGTCATCAGTAGACTATGGTAACAGTATTTATACCCCACACTTTGATAAACTAGGGAAACTATTTGTTGATTTTTCAGCACCCTTAAATCAATTTCAAAAACAACTTCTAGCCCTAGATGAACAAACATTTATCACAATATGCCAATCACCACGTCTGTCACCAATTGCTTTCTATTTAACTGAATTACGAACAGATGCCAAACGTCTACTAGACGACAAAACAGAGACTTTGATTAATAAATTTGACTTAGATGGTCAACAAGCCTGGTCGCAACATTATGATACCATATCTGCTTCACTATCAATGACTTATACAGATGCCAATGATGGCAAGACAAGGCATATTTCTGCTGGTCAAGCGTTAAATATGCTTGATGGCGAACCAGATAGCAAAACCCGCGCTGATATCATGGCGAATTACGAAAAGATGTGGCAACAGGCTGAGAATCTTGCCGCAGACACACTGAATCATTTGGCGGGCTTTCGTCTAACAAACCAACAAGCACATGGTCGTCAGTCACATCTGGAACAGCCACTTGAAATGAATCGTATGTCACAAGCCACGCTAGACACCATGTGGCGTGTTGTTGATGACAACAAAGCCATGTTTAAACCCTATTTTGATCGTAAAAAGCAACTCCTTGGTTTGAAAACGATAGGCTGGCAAGATCAAGTCGCACCTTTGACACATATTGGTGATTATCAACCAAAAGAAGTTTCGTATGATGATGCCGCCGCTTTTATTATTGCACAATTTGGTAAATTTTCACCAAAAATGGCTGATTTTGCAGAAATGGCATTTGAAAATCGCTGGATAGAATCCGAAAATCGCCCTGGCAAACAACCCGGCGGTTACATGGAGTCTGTCCCAGATTTACACGAATCACGTATCTTCTTAACTTATACAGGGTCCGTTAATGATGCTGCGACAATTGCCCATGAATTAGGTCATGCATTCCATTCAGCACAGTTGACTGATCTACCATTATGGCGTGATGCCTATGCGATGAATGTTGCAGAAACTGCTTCGACATTTGCTGAATTAATTGTCAACGACGCTAATGTTAAAGGTGCCAAATCAGATGCTGAAAAACTTGTTTTACTGGATGCTAAAATGACCAATCCAATTGCTATGTTTTTAAATATTCATGCTCGTTTTTTGTTTGAAGATGCTTTTTATACAGAAAGACAAACTGGTATTGTGACGCCCCAACGCTTAAATGAGTTGATGGATCAAGCACAAATTGATGCGTTTGACGGTATTTTAGATGTTCGTCATCCCCATTTTTGGTCTTCTAAGTTGCATTTCTTTATTGATTCTGTTCCATTTTACAATTTCCCATACACGTTTGGATACCTTTTCTCAGCTGGAATCTATGCTGAAGCACAAAAGGCAGGGACCGATTTTGAAGATAAGTACATTGCCCTATTACGTGACACGGCGAATATGTCTTCAGAGAATCTCGCAAAAAAACATCTTAATGTTGATTTGACACAACCTGATTTTTGGCAAGCAGGGGTTGATTTAATTCAAGCAGATATTAATGAATTCTTAGACTTATCCGAACAGTTTATTTAATTCCAACATCATAATAAAAAGGCAGAATCGAGGATACGATGATTCTGCCTTTTTGATATTTTATTTATATTTTTGTTCAAGATGACTCATCCAGTAGCCGAGCCATACACCTAACGCAAATAATACAGCACTGATTACCACACTCATGGCTGTAAATCCAGAATAGTCAGCCACAGGTGGCACAACAATCAAAAGTGTTGATACAACAACGATGCCTAAAATAAAATGATAGACTTTGGCATGGAAATTCTGCAATAAATAATGCATGATTTTTGAAAAAAGAAGCAATGTCAATAAACCACCAATGCCCATAGGAATAAACACACCAAGATCTGCCTTTTTAAATCCCTCAATCATTGGGTCAAACAATCCCAAATATAACAGTAAATTAGATGGACTTAACCCTGGTATAATCACGCCCAAGGCAATTAAACCGCCTGCTAAAATCCACGAGAAGAAATTAACTGGTATATGACCAAAAATAGCTGTCATATAGTATAAGAACAAACCGCCAACGATAGCTGTTATCGCAAAAACATACCAATCAGAACGATGACGTCCTTCTTTAGCACTTTCTCTAAATAAGGATGGCAACGTCCCGACAATGGCACCAGCAAACCCCCATAGCACAATTGCCTTATAAGTGGTTAGCAAATAGGCTAATGGGTTACTCAATAAAATGATTCCAGCAATACCACCTAATGCTACCGGCACAAAATACCAGAAATCACGTTTAAAATTTTGACGGACATGCGCCATAAAGTTTAACATGCGTTCATATAATCCCAAAATAGCAGCCAAAACGCCACCCGAAACACCTGGTAAAATAAACCCTAAAGCAATGAAAACACCTTTGATAAAACGCGTTAACCAATTTTTAATACGATCTTTTTTCATAATGACCTACATTCCAAATATTTTAAGCAGCCAATCAAAGCCATACAACAAAACAAAACTATAACAAGCAATCCCGATTGGTTTACTTAAAACTAAAATCCAACAAAATTGTTTAAATGGCATTTTAGTTAAACTCGTTAATAATATTAACGCATCATCTGGTGCAATCGGCAGCACCATCATAATTATAAATAAATTAACCCATCTTTTACCGTTCAACTTATCAATATATTTACGATATATTTTGCGTGGCACAAGCGTCTCCACTAATGGGATGCCAAATGTACGACCAATTTGAAATAATAATAAGGAGCCAATGACAATCCCAACATAATTATAAATGAAACCTAACCATGGGCCAAATAATAACGGCCCCACGGCTAGCGTAATACCACCAGGAATAATGGGCAAAACGACTTGTATGATTTGAACGCCTATAAAAACGATTGGCCCTAATAGGCCAAAACGTTCAATCATATGACGTAATAGCATTTGATCTGTGAGTAATCCAGCATGCCATAGATATAAACCAATAACAAGCGTACCGATTAAACCAATAACACCGATAATCTGTATCAACCGACGAATGATTTGTCGTCTTCTGGTGTGTAATGTGACTTTGTACATATCTAATGGTTGACGCTTAAGGTTTACTCGTTTACCAAGTTTCATTTTATGCGTGCCCCGACGAGTAATATGGTTCACTTTAATCCCCTTTTAAGCTATTCAATTTCAATGTCACCATTTTGAGTTTGAATCATCAAATCGCCCTTACCTCGCTGTTGCCCAACAAATCCAGGTGCCACGTCGGTGTCGCCCATTTCCGTTCGTGCTGAAAATGTGGGTAACTTTGTTGTTTCTATTGAAATGTCACCATTCTCATTACGGATGTACCCACCATGTACGATTTGACTATGCTCAATGTCTGCATCTCCGTTTTGTAGGTCAGTTTTGATTGTTTTAACAGCGCTAGAAACCAAACTTAAATCATCATTGTCTAATTGAACTTGCAAATTGTCAACTGTCAATTGATGTAACTCGGCCTCACCATTTTCTAAATTAATGGTAGCATTTTTTGCTGCAACACGCGTCAGAATGGCATCATCATTTTCTGACTGCACTTTAATATCATCTGCCCTGACATCAGATATTGTCACATCACCATTACTCTGTGCCACATTAATGGTTTTCAGTTGCACACTGTCTGGAACAGTGATCGTTAAACGTGCTTTGTTTTCAGACAATCGACGCCAGTCAAATGATAACAAGTGATGAGACCTAACAACATTTTTAACAGCTAAGGTTCCCTTTGAATAAGTCACTTTCGTTTTCTCATCATTACCAATATGCGTTTCGGTAATTGCAAAATGATCGCCACGTTCAATATAAACTGCCTTATCACTATTATCAATCGTCAATACTTTAATATCTTCAATTTTTGATGGTATCTGTTGCGACAAATCATGCGTTTTTAATGCACCCGCTTTTTGGTATGAAAATTTATCATGCCAACTAATACTGCCTGGTCTCTCAATTAAGGCTGAGGATATTGCCATGACAGTACCAATTACTAACAGTGACAAACCAATCATAGTTCTACGCTTCATGATTTACCCCTTTCTTGATAAAACGACGGCCAGTCAATTTGATTAAACGTACAAAACCGTTAAATAACGAATAAATGCCCCTTATAAACCATGGTACAACAAGAATTAATACACCAATTCCCGCTAGGCCCACACCAATTGAGAAAATACCCCCAGTAAGTGAGCTAAAGATGACAGCAAAACCTGCAATGATAGCTGTCACAGCTGCCACAAGTATGGATACTATAATCATAACGATTGTAATCACAATTGAAACAACTATAGCTAGTAAAGAAACAAGTAGCGCTAACACAACTATAGCTATTGGCAAGACAACTGGTGAGGCTAGTATCGCCAATATGACTACCCAAATCATGTGTAACTGCTTCTTCGGTTTCAATGCTGTCGCATCGTCTGCATTCATATAATAATCAGCTACTAATCGACGCGCAAATTGCCTTGGCGTACCAAATTGCTGTCGTGCCTCATTATTAGATAAATTACCATCTCTAAAATATTCATCATAGTAGGCCATCATTTCTTCACGTTCATCACGTGGTAAAGCATGTAAGTGTGCTTCCAATTCATTTAAATAACTCATTTTTGTTCTCCTAAGATGGCATTAATTCCTGTCGCAAAATTTTCCCAATCAGATTTAATAACTGTTAGATGTTGCTTTCCACCAGCTGTTAATCGGTAATATTTTCGAACACGACCCTCAAAAGGTTCACTATAAGTTGTTAATTCTGCGCCCTTCTCAAGTCGCCGTAATACAGGGTACATCGTTGACTCCGACACACTGACATGACGTTGAACTTCTTTTGTGAGTGCATAACCATATAAGTCTTGCTTATCTAAAATAGCTAAAACCGTGCCATCAAGCAATTCCGTTGGCGTTTGTATACCCATAACCTGTCCTTTCCAATACTATTTATCATATAACATATACTATACGGCAAATATGATTTGATTGCAAAAAAAAACAACTAATTAGGATAGTTGCTTCCAAAATGCTAATGTCTTGGCAATATTTTCACTCGCACTAATCATACTAATGACTGACGCACCTGCCACACCGGTTTTTAATACATCAGGCAAATTAGCTTGTGAAATGCCACCAATGGCAATCGCCGGCCATTGACTTTGCCTAACAAGCCCTTGTAGCCCCGAAATACCAATGGCTGGCTTGGCATCTGCTTTACTCATTGTCGCAAATACTGGGCCAATACCAACATTGTCAATACCGCTCAAACCAGCAATACGATCATATTCCTCTTGGGTTGAAACAGATACACCAACAAATAGTGGTTGGCTGGCTTGAATATTTTTTTTAATATCGCCATCTCCTTGACCAAAATGAACACCATCTGCCTTGATAGCATGTGCTAAATCAATATCGTCATCAATAACCAACGGCACTTGGTACTGTGTTGTCAGTTCACGGACACGTTGCGCAACTCTGCGCTTTTCTGATCCAGTTAAAGCTCCCGGGCCTTTCTCACGGTATTGAAATAACGTAATGCCATGGGCCAATGCCTGTGTTAAAACATCAAAGAAAACTGCCTCACTGGCCACATTTTGTGTGCCCAAGATAAAATATCGCGCCAACATAGCTTGTTTAAAGATCATCTAAAACCTCCGGTTGATTACTATCTATTACTGATGCTGAATGATTCAACGGTCCGTGCCCATGCCCCACATAGATACCATTTCGAATAGTCGCATCGACATAGGCCTTAGCAGTAATAATGGCATTTTTAAGCGTTTCCCCCAAAGCAAGTTGAGCAGTAATAGCTGCTGAAATGGTATCCCCTGTACCGTGCGTCCGAACTGTATCAACACGTTGGCTTGTCATCCAAAAATGCTCGCCATTCTCAAGTAAGACATAATCATATACCTTTTTCTCATTGCCATGTCCACCTTTTAGTAACACGTTTTTAGCGCCAAGCAATTGAATTCGCTTCGCTACATCTGCAACATCTTCATGCGTTTTAATTTGACTATGCGCCAATACTTCCGCTTCAGGTAGATTAGGCGTCACTAGGGTTGCCAAGGGTAATAAATCGCTTATTACGGCATCAATAGCCTGCTCAGTTAACAAACGGGCACCGCCTTTAGCAATCATTACTGGATCTAAAATATAGTCTCCAAAATCTTGTTTCAAAATAGCAGCTGCTACCGTGTGAACAGTTACCGCATCACCTAACATACCTGTTTTAAAGGCACTAATTTTTAAATCATTTCCCACAGATGTGAGTTGTTGTGTCACCATATCTGGCGTCACCATTTGAACATCCTGGACGCCAATGGTGTTTTGAGCAGTAACTGATACAATCACATTCGCGCCATATACGTGGTGTGCAAAAAATGTTTTTAAATCAGCAGATACGCCTGCACCACCGCTAGAATCTGTACCAGCAATTGTCATTACTTGTGGGGTTTCATTAGCCATTTTGAACCTCCGAACGTATGAATTCTTCTAATTCATCCTGTTTAATTAAATATAATTCATCCAACACTTGATTGGCAAAATATCCAGGTGTTTTCACTGTTTGACTTGCTCTCACACCTGCTAACTTCATCATTGCCATAGCACGAGCAGTGTTCTCTACGGTCACTTCATCGCTATTAAACATCCCCACCAAAGCGGATAAGGCATCACCTGTCCCAACATTTGTCGCTAAAAGTGGCACATCAACAGCAATCATTTGAGTTGTATGTCCGTCACTGATGACATCTGTTTGACCACTGAGCGCAATAATAGCGCCTGTTTTTTGCGCAGCCAAGCTGGCAATTTTTTGGACGTCACCGTTTCCTGTGGCATCAATCCCATGACTCGTAAAATCAATTCCTGCAAACCACGCGATTTCGGCAGCGTTACCACGAATAACATTAACTTGTGAGTCAGTCATCACAGCTTTAACTGGTACACTTCTTGAAGGGATACCAACAGCAACAGGATCCAAAACCACAACTTTTTTGGCTTGATTAGCTATTTGAATGAGTTTAATTGTTTCAGGTAGTTCTGACCGTCTCCAAGTCCCTGTATTGACGACCACAGCATCACTGATAGCTACCAAGTCATTAAACTCGTCAATTTCACGTGCCATAATTGGTGAGCCTCCCACAACGTTAACGACATTGGCAACAAATTGTGGCGTCACATAATTTGCATAGTTAAAAACTAACGGTGTTTTTGATTTTAATTCTAATAAATCCATTATTTTACCATCCTTTAATCTTTCGTTACTTGATTAATATGTTTCACTGTAGCTTGTCTAATAGTTTCGTTTGTTTCATAAACTTTAAAAAGATGTATCCCAACATTGCACCGACTACGGCTGCCGGCAAGAAGAACGGAACATAAAAATAAATACTTGGTACTTTAGCGTGGTAAAGATAGTTCATCACTGGTACTGAAACAATCGCTGAAACGATCCCTGTTCCAATGATTTCGCCAATAACTACAGCAATATACTTACCAGTCAGACGATATAAAATACCGCCAATAGCGGCACCAAATATGGCACCAACGATAGCCAAAATCGTGCGACCAGCTAAAATCATACGCAACCCACCTGTTAAAAATGCGATAGCAACTGCATACCATGGCCCGAGAATGACGACCGTTATGACATTAAAAAAGTGTTGAAAAGGTGCCATATTAGGCAATACGACAACACTTGACGTTGCAAATGATAACGCCGTGATAACGCCGGACAACGCGAGTTTACGCAATACCTTATTCGTTCCTATACCTTGTCTCATTTCCAAAATGATCTCCTTTTGTCTAAAAAATGGTTCGCACTTTTTAACATAAAAAACTGTTGACTGATTTTCACAAAGGAAAAACAGTCAACAGTTATAAAAGTAGGCATCATTATGCTGTAATTTCATATTTGTCAACGTATCTCCCTTCGCACGCATTATCGTGATCAGGTTCAATGAGTATTTCTCAGCCAAACGGCACCCCAGATAAAAATATTAGTTTATGCATTTATTGTAGACCAGAATAGTGCCCTATGCAAGAGGAAATTATCCCCACCATGTTTGATTATCAAAATCCCGCATCTGATGTGTCAGTGATAATTGACTTTCTGAAGTGACATGTGTGTAACTTGTTGTATAGGGATTTTTCATTAATTGTTTCATCTGCGTATAGTTATCACTCACCAAATAATCAGCCAATGCCGAATGATCGGGCCAAAAACTCCACAACATGAACTCAGCCTTACCTTGGCTATTTTGTGCCAAAACAGCATCATCAGGTAGCAATTGTGTCACCAGTTCATCTTGATGACCTTTAGTTTGAAAGGCTATTTGATGTATCACTTGACCTTGCAATAATCCAGAAATAATCACGCTATCAAAACTAATAGGCCGTTGAAACTTATCGACTAAATCCGGATCATCTAAAATTAACATATTTGTACCAGCCAGTTGCGACTCTTTGGCCAAATAAAAACAGTTTGTTGGATGCATCGATTGCAAGGCTAAAAGTTCAGCAGGTTCTTGTTCTGGCGCTAACACTAAATTAATTTTCATAAAAAAGGCTCCTTTAGTGCGTTGACAACATTTGGTGATAGCCGTGTTTGATTTGATAAAATAAATGCCTGTACACCGGCAAACGTTGTCAAATCAACAGTTGTTGTTACCAAATTTGCAGCGCTTAATTTTTTAGCAAAGGTAATGTCTGCTAAGGTAATTAACATCATACCCCACGTATCATTCAAAATGAGTGATTCCCAATGATTATTGAGTAAGGCTTCAGCGCGTTTAAAACGACCGTCTTTGTTAATAAAACTACGTAAATCTGTTGGATTTAATTTTTCAGTCATTTTAACCTCTTGTATGTCTGAACTTGATGATAGCGTGTACGCTCAAAAGCGTAATATTTGACCAAAAGGCTTCTGGATACTTAGCGTTTTTTGGGGTGGTAGTAACCAGTACACATGCTTAAATTTTGTTTTTAACTGACTTTTTTCACCTTCACCATCAGTTAGAATGATGACAACGGTCTGCATCGGGTTGAACTGGCGTTCTAACAAGGTATCAAAAATACATTGAAATGTTGTCCCACCGCCTGCATGTCGTACCCACTTTGTCACTTTTTTAATATCGTGAACCTGTGTATCAAAAGAGAAAACACGCACGTCAGCATCAAGTTGTTGTGTTAGCTGTAAAACAGTGGCCAACATCTGCCCGACTTGCTGGTTAGAAATCGAGGCAGAATTATCAATAAAAACAGCAACCTGTGCATCATATGTACTAATTTCGCCTAATAAATCTAAACGATAAGCTTGTCTTCGATTAAACCGTGCACGAGATGACTGACGTTTATTCGGCATTTGACTTAACCCCATACGTAACACTGATCGCCAATGACGTTTCGGTACGACAATCTCATCAATTTGTTGTTGTACACGACTGTCTATTTTACCACGACCAGATAACTTCGTGTCTTCATCAGCTTTTTTAATTACCAAGGCCAAGGCAGCAGCCGATTCTTCCGTGGCCGTCCCAATACTAGACCAACTGCCATGCCCATCAACATTATCTTGACCCAAAGATGGCACGTTGTCAAATAATTGGGCAACAAGCGCCATATAAGTTGACGAGTCTTCATGCAATGGTAACAGTTTACCAGACATATCAAAAATCGTTTGTAATGTCATAGCATGCGGTAATTCACCCAACGTTTGAGGCAAATATTGATTAACAGCAATATCTGTACCAATATCAACCACGTTATTTTGTCGCCGTTCTTTTGCGTAACGCAGTGGATGCTGCCAAATAATGTGCAGCGCCTCATGGGCTAATGCTAACGCAATTTGTTTATGATTTGTCAATAATTGCGTCAATATTTTTGGATTAATCACCAACAACCACTGGTGTGCCTGCCATTTTAATGACAATGCATTTTGTGCGTTGACATCCATTTCTCGCGACAAATTCATAATAACATGCCCATAAAAAGGTGCCTCATCTAGTAATGTTTTAATACCATCAATAATCAAATTGTTTGTTTGACTGCTGTTCATCGTGTCGCTATGTCCATAATTTGCTGATACAAAACGTTAGCATAGTGCGCCTCCGAAGCATATAAATCATCCAAAATAGGTGCACTAGTCATTTGTTTTACCAAGGCATATTGACCATCTGGTGCCATCATATTCAACATTGCACTAAAGCGACCAGCATGATCATTTGACGTCACATCTGCAGTTAACAACACTGTTTTCATCACAGTCGCTTTTTGTATTTCCGACATCTCTTTGAACTTTTCCCGAATTATTATTGGCAATTCGGGTCCCATTGGTAATGACTCGAAAACGTCACTTGCTGACAAGCTCGGCAGATGGTCTCGTATAAAACTAACAAATTGTGTCGCAACAGGTTGTCCTAAATCACCAGCTACGATATCAAATAACAGTTCATCTTGTAATTTTTGAGATAAGTGATGCAACTCATATAAATTATCCGATACGCGTTGCCATGCACGTGGTGTCGGATCGAGATCGTCACTCCGCGCCTCAGGATACAACAGTTCGGCGTTTTCAGCAATAAATTGTTGGACCGACTCATGAATATTTGGACGCTGATTGCCCTGTTTTGCCCAAGTCAACCAATCACTAACTGATACCGACATCACGAGACGTGTGGTACGGTCTTTAATCGCTGCGTCAGATGTTTGCACAGCATATTCAGATTCTTCAAATCCCGCCATCGTGTCATCTGGGTTTTCAGCCAAAATAAGACGCACATTTGATGGTAAAATCAAATCATTAATTTGGCGTTGTAACACCAAATTCATTAGTTCACCTTGTACCGCTTGTGATCCACGGTTAAATTCATCTAAAAACCAAATAATCGGTTGATTCGGATGGCGTTCAGCTTGCTGAATAATTTGAATCACTGTATGTGTATAGCCAAATTTCACGTCAGCTAATTGCCCATAATGCTTTGTCGTCAGAAAAGCTGATTCGGTTAAAGGCGGAATTGGTATGGCCAAATCCCCCTTTTCTGACAACGATACAACTGTCGTAAATAATTTAGCATTTAATTTTTTAGCGAGTTCAAACACTAAAGCAGATTTACCAATACCAGCTTCCCCGACAATTGTGGGCACATGACCACCTTGTAGGATTAAGGGTATGGCAGTTAATAGCTGTTGATAAGATAATGACATTAAAAACCTCACGCTTTCTTATATCAATTTTACCGCTTCTGATCGTTTCATGCTAAAATAAAGGCATGACAAAACTATTAATTCTTGGCGCTAACGGCCAAATTGCAAAACTCGTTGTGCCTATGTTAGCAGAAACCGACACACAAATAACATTAACCTCACTTCATGCCCGTCCAAATAAAGGCATCAAGGCGCTCGACGCTGCTAATGAAGAGGCTATGGTTGCAGCACTTAAAGACATCGATATTGTTTATGCGAACATTGGTGCGGAAGGCCGCCAAAAGTCCGCTGCGAACAGTGTTGTTAATGCGATGCATACTGCTGGTGTCAAACGACTCATTTGGGTCGCAACGATTGGTGTTCACAATGAACTTCCTGATGACAAAAAGGATTTATGGGCTAATATATTAGGCACAGTGGACAATGAAAACACTTATATGGGAGATCAGGCAGCCGCCGTTTCACGTATTGAGCAATCGGCACTAGACTACACAATCATTCGTCCTAATGAACTTATTGATGATAATATCATGCAAAACCTTCATGTTCAAATAGCACGCGATGAACTTGTTTCTGGTGGTCCAATCACACGTACTAGTGTAGCTGAATTTATCACAAAAATTATTTTAAGTCCTGAAACGTATGTTTCAGATTCTGTCGCCATATCAGACACAATCAGTTAACCTAAAAGAAGTCAAATACCTCACGAGGTGTTTGACTTCTTTTTAACAATTACTGATTAAAGCGACCATCAGCAATTTGTGACAATGTCTCTCGGGAAGGAATAAAGAAAAGCTGACCAGATAATATTTCTGAAAACGTCAATAAAAAATCGGACTGGTCCAACATGTTTTGTAACATACCTTTAGTAATAGACCAATGTCTCGCATAGCCTATGAAATAAGTACCCGTTTGTCCAGCAGCAGGCTGAGAGAAAGGCACATTCATACGAATGATTTTTTGCTCTTCACCATCTTTTTCAAATTTTGACGTCACATTATGCGCGTTACTATATTTATCCTCATCTTCAAGTTCAATATCTGTAAACTTTTCTCGACCAACTGCTTTTTCTTGCGCCTCTGTTTTGAGGTGATTCCAAAAATCCATATGATGTTGCCATTTTTGTGCAAAAGCATACGACCCATTAATGAATTGTTGATCTTCATCACCAATTAATGCATAAGCAGCAGAATCTTCAACACCTGGTGCTTCTGTACCATCTATAAAGCCAATAATTGCACGTCCCTCAAAGTAACGAAAGCCTTTGGTTTCGTCAACAACAGTTGTGAATGCGTTTAAAAATCGCATAAACTGTGTCTGCGTTTCATATACGACAGCCTCATTACTCGCTCTAATATGAAAAAATAAATCACCATCAGTTGCAGGCATGCTGTATTTCGGCCCACTCAATGTTTCATAAGTTTCTAACTCAATTGGTTTAGGTTGGTTGGGGAATAAGTAGTCCCAAGCACGGTTACTAAATCCAAAAGCAACCTTTAATCCTGACGCAGCTGTTAGATGAGCGTCTCTAATGCGTAACGATCTAATAATTGCTTGTGATCGGTCTGCAAATACTTGTATGGCCTCTTGTGCTGCTTCCTGATTATCCCTATTTAACTTTAAAACCGTAAATTGCACATGTTCGCCAGCATCTTTCCACACATCTTGCGCTTTATCTGGATTGATTAACATATTTTCCCCCGTTATCTAAATGTGGTATAAGTCTATTTTATGACGTACACGTTATTTAATCAAGAATAATTCTAAATTAAAAAAATATAATATTAATTTTATGATCATGACAACATTATTTTTAATACAAAAGCGCAGTGATTAATCACTGCGCTTTTCAATCTGTTTACTTTGTATCTGGCTTAGCTTGAACGTATTTCCAATAAGCATCAATAATTTGCGCTGCTATTTTACCGTTTGTGCCATCCAAATAATTGTTCATGCCAGGTATCGCTAACGCCATAGCCATTGGTTGTCCAGGTACGTAGGCAACCATTGATTCTGTAAAAGTGTCATGACCATTGGTTTTGGTTTCTGCTGTCCCTGTTTTCGCATATACGTGTGGTGTCAACTTATGCAAATCTGAGCCACCTGTATTCCAAGCATCGGATCCGTTGGCAACACGATTCATACCAGATTTTATCGTATCCCATTCTCCAGAATCTAGATTAACTTGACCCTGAACTGATGGTGAAGCTGTCCAAACAGTTTTTTGTTTATCACTGTTTGGTTGACTCTGTAGCACAGAGCCAACTACATGTGGTGCGACAAGATAGCCACCGTTGGCAATTGTTGATACAAAGCGTGCCAACTGTAAAGTCGTGTATGAATCATACTGTCCAAAGGATTCATACAAATATTTACCCTGTGCCTCACCAGTAGTTGGTCCACGATAGCCTGCCGTTTCACCATCAATATCAATACCCGTCTTAGTTCCTAGGCCAAACTGACCTAAACCATTACGTAACGTTTGAAAAGCGTCAGCTCGCAACCCTAATGGCGCACCTGGACTATACGTCTGCCCACCAATTTTCATCCCCAATTGCACAAAATACGTGTTGGATGATCGTTCTAACGCTGTTTGTGCATCAACTGGTATTGGCGTACCGGCTTTGTTCCAGTATGAAGTAATTTCTTGTGTGCCTTGAATTTTAATGCCTTGATCCGAAAGCACAGTATTATCTTGCGAAATAACGCCCTTTTGAAAAGCAGTCGCCAGTACAGCTGGCTTAACTACTGATCCCATAACAATCGCTGCATTCATATTGCCAAGTGGATTAGCTGTTTTTTTACCTGTTGCATAGTCACGACTAACGCCACCCATTGCATAAATACCACCAGTATAGGGATTGATAACCGTTGCGTATGCGCCTTCAACATCACCAGCAGGTAAATTATCTTCCAATATTTTTTGCACAGCATTTTGATACTGTGCGTTAATGGTTAACTTAACGTTGTCACCAGCTTGTCCATTATACTTGATCTGAGACGACTTGACCTGCCCGTCACTACCAGTAGTCACAAGTGTTTGCGAAGAAGAACCTTTTAAAATAGATTCATAGCCCTTCTCCAAACTTGAATTTCCCACGGGCTCATTTTGTGAATAACCTTGTGCCAATAGCGTATGTAGTCGATCTTCAGGTAAGCCAGTTGCTTCATTCGTTACTGTGCCAACTAGGGATTTAAACTCTGTTCCTTCTGGATATTGGCGTGACCAACTTGTACCCAGTTTAATGCCAGGAAATTCACTTAGGTGTTCCCCAATTTCTGCTAATTCATTGTTAGTCACATCTGATTCTTTAATAAAAGTCGTAGACAACGTATACGCCCCACTCATACGTTGAAAAATCATAGCCGCATTTGGATCCACATGATCAGCCAAATGATGTTTTTGTACATACGCGACTTGATAATTATTAATTTGATCTGGCGTTAACGCAATTTTGTCATTTTTGTGCGCTTTTGTAATTTTTTTCGATATTTTTTCGTTATTAGCCTTGCTAGCCAAATAAAAATCAACTTTTGAACGTTCACTCAAGCGTTTAGTATCAACCGTCATTAATTTACTTAATTTAATGGCTGTCTTACGCATAGTGAGACCAGTTACTGACGTCCCACGTGTAAAGGTAATGGCTGCCTGAGCCTTATTACCGGCAATCACACGGCCTGTTGCGTCATAAAACATCCCACGTGGGGTGTTTCCTTTTTCAATTGTTTCATCATTTCGGTTCACTTCACTTTGGTAATAGGCACCTTGTTTAATCGTTAAAAAAGCTAACTGAACGATTAAGGCGATCATCAATGTCAGTGAGATACCGAGTAATATATTCAAACGAACAGGCAAATTAGCACTGGCGTTATTTTTTTTATCACGATCTTCTAGGTAAGGATTACGTTGCATGTTTGACCCCAATTTATCAATAAACTATCTATCTAGATTACCACAAATACAGTTTTTGCGCTAAAATTACAGTAAAAATTTGGTATATTAGTAGCATGAGTAAAAAACAATGCTTCATCTCACCACTAGCCCTTAGTTTTTGGTTGCCTTTATTACTCATGTTAGGGTATTTTATTTACCGTGGCATGGCCCCTTTTGGCACTAATTCTATTCTAACAGTTGACTTAGGTCAACAGTACATTGATCAATTTGCTGCTTTTAAGCACACTTTATTATCACATCCAAGCAGTTTCTTTTATTCTTTTAGTAATGCTTTAGGTGGTGATATGATTGGCGAATGGGCATATTATTTGATGAGCCCATTTAACTTCATTTATCTCTTTATTCCTATTATACAATTACCTGCCGCCATTTTATTAGTAACTGTTTTAAAATTTGGTATGGCTGGTCTTTCAATGGCCTACCTTATCAAAAAACTCAAGCTTCAAAATGGTTACTATATCACATTATTTGCAATTAATTATGCGCTTTCTGGTTGGTTCATTGCAAACGATCTTAATTTACTGTGGCTAGATGCTGCCATCTTACTCCCCCTCCTCATTTTACAGTTAGAGAAGCTTTTTTATCGTGCAACTTGGTGGCAATATGCCCTTATTCTGGCTTTAACAATTATCAGTAACTATTACATTGGGTACATGATTGCCATTTTTATCACGATCTACTTCATTTGGCGTATCACATGGCCAAATCAAATAAAATCACGGTGGATTACCTTTAAACAGTTTGTTTTAGGAAGCTTGACTGGTGGTGCGTTAAGCGCTTGGCTTATTCTCCCAACCTATTACCAATTAAAACTAGGAAAATCACAATATAATTCTGACTGGTCCTTAAAATTTGATAATAATCCCGTGAAACTTTTACTCAAACTCATTCCTGGTAGTTTTGATTTTGATCAAATGCAAACAGGACAAGCAAATTTTTATGTTTCTGCGTTTATATTAATCACACTCATCACTTTTTTCACCACGAAGATCTTGCGTTGGTACGTTAAGCTTGGTGGTACAATTATCCTTGCTTTCTTATTTTTAGCAACAACATGGGCGCCTTTAACATTATTATTTCATGGCTTTCAATATCCAGTGTGGTATCCTTACCGATTTAGTTTCATCATCAGCTTCTTCATCATTTATTTAGCAGCATTATCATGGCAGCCTACTTGGCAACCACGATTAAAAACAGTTCTAGCATTACTGATTGCTTTGGGTTGCTTGAGTAGTTATGCACTGACTGTCGATCACACGATTGCTTATATCAATCAACAAAGTATTGCTATTTTTATAGGTATCTTTCTACTGACACTAGCACAATTGATGTTTAAACAACATGACCGATTTTGGTTTCCTTTCTTGATGTTGCTCACAATGCTTTCTTTGACGGCTAATCTAGCCTTATCTCTCAATCGTTTTTCTTATTTAACAAACACTGAATACCAAAATGCGATCAAAGCCCTCAATACTGCTGATCACACGATTAAAAACGATAAGTCATGGTATCGTGTCGCGCAGACATTTCAACGAACACGTGGCGATTCTATGATGCTTGATTATTATGGTGGGTCGCACTTTAGTTCAGCTTTACCAAAAATGACACCAAGTTTTTTTGGTGACTTTGGTCAACCAGAGGGCGATAATTATGTCGTTTACAGCAATGGTAGCTTATTGTCTGATGCACTACTGGGGATGAAATATATGATAACCCCTAATGCTAAAGCTTCTAACAAACCAGGAGAACCAAACACGCATTTAATCGGCTATCGTCCAGATACGGCACACTATTTGCCAACATCTAATTCAGATCAAGTTCGTGTTTGGCAGAATAAAAACGCGTTACCAATTGCGTTTGCCGCACATCATGACGTGTTGAAGACAAAAATGCTACAAAATAATCCCCTTCAAAATCAAGGTAACGTTTGGCAAGGATTATCTGGTGATACAAGTTCGTCTGTTAACGTCGCAAATTTCCAGCAATCTATTGGTAAAAATGTCAACGCACCAACAGCTATCACAGGTGCAACATTGATTAAAAACGACAAGACAAAGCCAGCTCAATTAGATTTGAAATTCACACCAACAACTAACGATAGTTACTATCTCACTCTCGGTGCAGCTTTGCCAATTAAAAACTTTGACTTATTGATTAATGGCAAAATCATTACCCAGTTTAGTTCATATCGTCATACAGTTATTGTTAATCTCGCTACAAATGCCAAAAATAAAACGCAGACGGTCACTGTCCGATTTAAACAAACTCAGACGCTTGTTTTAAACAATTTCACACTTTACCGACTGAATAATCATCAATTTGAAAATAATGTTGCCACATTAAAGCGTCATCCGCTCCAAATAACTAGTCGTAATGAGCGTAAAATTACGGGCAATATCACTACCACCGCTAAACAACCACTGATCATGACAACAATTCCTAATGTACCAGGTTGGCAGGTGACATTAGACGGCAAATCCGTGACATCACAAAAGGTCGCAAATTATTTTCTAGCGGTTAAAACAATACCTGGAAAACACACGATTCAATTCAAATACACGCCACCACTATTTATCATCGGCAGTTGGCTCTCATTATTCGCATGCTTGTTCCTTATTATTTCTGCTATCCATCATAAAAAGCTTGCAAGAAAGTGCTCTGCATGATATGCTCATTCTGCTTATTATTTGCAATAAAACTGCAATTTTGAAAGGAAACTGTTTTTATGTCAGAAGAAAAAGTATTTCCAATGACGGCCGAAGGTCGTGACAAACTACAAACTGAATTGGAAGATCTCATTACTAGACAACGTCCAGAAATTACAACAAGAATCCAAATCGCTCGTTCATACGGCGATTTATCTGAAAATTCCGAATATCAATCAGCAAAAGATGAACAAGCTTTCGTAGAAGGCCGAATCCAAACCTTAAAAAAGATGATTGAAAACGCTGAAATTATTGACCCTAACGCAACAGCTGCTGATGAAGTATCACTTGGTAAAACAGTTACATTTAAAGAGTTACCAGATGAAGAAGCTGAAACTTACGCTATCGTTGGTTCAACAGAATCAGATCCATTATCAGGAAAGATTTCAAATGAATCAGCAATGGCTGTCGCATTAATTGGTAAAAAAGTTGGCGATAAGGTTGCCGTACCACTGCCTAGTGGTGATAATATTACCGTTGAAATTTTGAAAGTTGAAAAGTAATACCACACAAAAAGGCTTGCTAAGAATAGCAAGCCTTTTTGTGTGGTGATAACCAAATAATGATAAGTTAGACAAAATTATTGATATTACCAATAATAATGGCCCCAACAACAACTAATATTGTACCAGTAATGATTAATTTCATTTGGTAACTTGATTTCTTTTCACCCAATAAGTAAATCCCACCAAACGTCGCCACGATAATGCCTAGCTGTGAAAATGTGGTTGCAATTGTTTGACCAATTGCTGGATTGGCAGCTGAAATAAACATGAAAATATTACCAACGGCCCAAACTAATCCTGTCAATATATTTTTCCAAGTTGGTTTGGCAAACATTTTGTCTGCCTCTTTCAAGACAAAGATAACAATCAAAAATGCACCAATCACCTGGCCAATGGCCTGCGGTCCAACAATAGCGGTCATGTAGTCAACGCCGCTATTTTTATTTTTAATGGCATCTGAAATGTAATTAATTTTGTTTAGAAAGTTAGGTAACACAAAATAAATCATAAAGCCAACAGTTGAAATAGCTAAATAAATCAAACCTTTTGTCATGCTTTTGGCCTGTGCTTGACCAGTAATGCCAGAATTCAAGGCTTTATCACGTGCAGAAATTAAAGTTGCACCAATCACAACGGCTGCAATAGATATAATACCTATCGCCCACATTTTACCTGTTTTCCAGTCACCCAAAACAACGGCAGCCATTAAAGCGTTGGCAACAATCTGTCCTGCTGTTGATAACGGAATCGCTAAGGAAACACCTAAATCTTTAATTGCTAAAAATTGCCCCGCTGTTCCGACTGCCCAGACTAAGCCTGACAAAATACCAACGGTCCAAATTTCACGTCCCATATAGGCATGATTTGGCATCACATATAAAAACATTGTCCCTAAACCAAAAATAAGTGCACCGAAGGTCATCCCCAATGTTTGTTGTGCGGCAGACCCGCCCATTTTCGTATTAACCAGGCCAACTGAGCCCCACGCCAGTGCTGGCACTAATGCTAGTAAAATCGCTAAATTCATAATTGATAAAACTCCTTTTTCGTACAGTGTTGTGCTAACACCATTTTTAACACTCCTTATTGTACAATAATGAAAACGTTTACACAACCTTTTTTCGAATTTTCTGTAAACGTTTTCATTATTTATATTGTGGTCAGATTAAACCATCTATTTAGAAAGATAAATTAATCATTCAATATACTGCCATTCACTTATCCGAAAACTTCTAACGCAAAAAACGCACATCATAAAATATGCGTTTTTTTAATTCCTTATTTATCATAACGTTGCATATTCCAAGTTTCAATAACATTAATTAACAGTTTTGTATAATTCACATCTGTTGCATAATGATTATCGTAAAGTGCTTCTGCAGCTTGTTTATAATTTTTAGCCGCTATAACATCCTTAAATTGGTCTGGGTTCCATGTGTTCCCGTTAACAATTGTTTCAGCATGCTCGCGCATACTGTCCTTCCAACTATCATAAATAGCAAAACGTGCCTTCTGCGTTTCTGGCTTCCCATCAACATACTCTGTGGTATCTAGTACAACCGATTTTCCAGGTGTTTCATCTTGTGTTTTGACTCCGTAAAAATTATTGTACTTCGAAGACAACTTCGAATTGTCCCAGTTAGATTCGTGTGCAGCCTGTGCAATTGAGACGGAGGCTAACAGACCATATTTTTTCGATAGTTCTTGTGCATATGGTGCAATTTTTTTGACAAAAGCCAAGCGACGTTCAAATTCTGATTTGCCGGATGTTGCGAGTAGTGCCATAACGTTTGGTGTTGGTAGGCCATTAGCTTTAAGCGTACTATAGTATGGTTGCATTGTGTTGTTAGAAGACTCAAGTAGTATTGAAATAACTTCTTTAGCTGTTTTAGCCTTATGAACATCAAATGCTTGTGGATAAACATAATCAAGCAATTTTCCTGACTTCGTGTTCGACTTCTCTACACCTAATAACAAATCAGGATATTTCTTGTGCATCTCTGAAATTAATGCTTTATTGTCAAATTCAGAAGTAATAGCCTGTGCTGAGACATCTTTCGCTTGTCCAGCAATATTTCTTGCAACTTGATCAGCTGATTCGCCAACAGCAACAAAAACATAGCCCTTAGATAATTTAGGTGCTGCTGATGGACCACTCGCCATTTGTTCAAAAATTAACGGTATTGTTTGTGAAGGTGACAGCTGATACGTACCAGCCTTTAATTTTTCTGCACCCTGTGACATCGCATATTTATAAAAATACTTACTACTCTTAATGACTTTTTTGTCTTCAAGTATTTGTCCCATCTGCGCCGGTGTCGATCCTGCAGCTATTTGGACTCTTTTAAACGTTGTGTCTTTAGGATTCAACGCAGCATTCTTATCCGTTAACAAATTCTTTACACCAAATACAAGACCAATTAATACAATAATTAATAAAATAAATGCAATCACTCGATTTCTTCTACCACGCCCTTTTTTACGTTTCTTACCCGGCGTTGGGTTATTTAATGTGCTTTGTGCTGCATCCAATGATTCGGCAGCTTTAATTTCGTGTTGGTGTCGTGCTTTTCTGGATTCCATGATTGACCTCTAAAATTGTCATTATATATTAAAGCGACTAGCATATTACACACTAGTCGTCCTTACATTCTATCATATTTTCTATCCGAAAGATTAACAGATGTTACTTCAGTGCTTCAACATCACGTGCAATCATCAGTTCTTCATTTGTTGGAATTAATAATGCCTTCACATGTGAACTACTTGTTGAAATTTCAATCTCTTGACCACGTGTCTGGTTCGCGTCGGCATCTAGTTCGATGCCAAAATAACTCAGTCGATCAATAATCATTTTTCGAACTGGCGCCGAATTTTCACCAATACCTGCAGTGAATACAAGGGCATCAACGCCCCCCATTTCAGCAATATATTGCCCCACATACTTGATAATACGGTTAACAAATATTTTCACGGCTAATTTAGCATGATCATTTGTATCCTGTACATCTAACAGGTCACGCATATCTGAAGAGATTGTTGATAATCCGAGTAAACCAGACTTCTTATTTAGAATGGTCAGCATTTCATCATTGGTTAATCCTTCACGCTCTTGAATATAATAAACTAACGATGAATCAACATCTCCAGAACGAGTTGCCATTGTTACACCAGCAAGTGGTGAAAATCCCATTGATGTGTCAAGTGATTTGCCATCTTTAATAGCAGTAATTGAGGCGCCAGCACCTAAGTGCAAAGTGATTAACTTTAACGCTGATAAATCTTTTCCCATCATGTCAGCTGCACGAGCAGCAACATAACGATGTGAAGTCCCATGTGCACCATATTTACGCGCGCCATAGCGTGTATAGTACTCATACGGCAGTGAGTAAAGATAATTTTCTTCGGGCATAGACTGATGGAAAGACGTGTCAAATACTGCCACAGATAATGCATCAGGTAATAGCTTCTGAAAAGCACGTATTCCCATGGCGTTTGCCGGATTATGCAGTGGTGCATAATCTGCCAAACGATCAATTTTTTCTAAGACTGAATCAGTGACAACAACTGAATGATTAAACCATTCACCACCTGCAACTACTCGGTGCCCTACACCGGTAATTTCATTGAAGTCTTGTATAATACCAAGATCTGTCAATTTTTGCAACATGAAATTAATTGCTTGTTGATGGTCTTTAATTGCAAGTACATTTTCATACTTTTTGCCTTTACCATTCTTGGATAAAGTAATATGTTCATCGTCTTCTTCTAAATGACCAATCAACCTTTCTCCTTGAACATCTGCACCGTACTTAATTGTCACAATGGCATCATCCATGCCTATTCGTTCGATAACACCTTGTGCAATTACTTGTTCAGCTGGCATTTCTAATAATTGAAATTTTAATGATGAACTACCTGCATTAACAGCCATTGTCTTAGCCATGATTCTATTTTTACCTGTCTTCCTTAAACGCGTTTGTATTAACTACATGTTAAAAAATATAGGGTACTTTCAGGATATTTCTGTCCAGGCGCCTTACATCTCAATGCCATGTGGCAGCATCACGCTCTGTCTTGTTCTTTATTAAGTTTAACCCAAGCTGCAATTTCTTGCAAAAATTTTTTCAATGCATCAATATCTTTCAAGTTAGGATACTGTCCCATCAACACTTCACTATAAGGGCCAACACCCGTCTTACGAAGAACTAAAATTGCTTTTGCTGCCCGTTGATCTTTAAAAAAATCATTAGGCAATTGTAAAAATGCTTTTAACTGCGCTTTTTGCGTCACAAATTGTAAGATTTTTTTTGCATGCGCACCTGACAACACATTTGCTGGTACAATCAGGTATACCCAGCCATCGTCAGTAACAAAATCTAAGCTCTTTTCAATTAAAAGATGATGTGTCAACGAACGCCCATCGCTAGCACGTGTTGTATAGCTATCTGATGGCACTAAAGGATAGTAACCTACTGGTAGATCTGCAATGACCGCTTTAGCTTTTGGTGCATTATCTACTGCAATAACATCTTCTTGATAGAATTCAGTCGTACCTTGATTTAATAATTGGTCAACAGCGGTCGCCAAAGCTAATTGCGTGTCATCATTATCAATGCCTACCCGATTAATAGTTATATCATGCATTAGTAGGACATCATTAATTGTATTTAGTAGATTACCAGATCCAACTGTTAAATCTAGGATGGTATCGCCATTTGATAAATTAGCTGTTTGCAACAAAAAATCAGCCAGTAAATAGCCCAATCCATCAGGTGTCAACTGATGATTCGCTTGTAATTTATCATCACGATTAGCTTTTAAAATAGCCAACTGCAAGATTTTGCGTAAATCACCTCGCGCAATATTTGACCAATCAACCGTGTTTATTGCTTGGCTAATCTCTTGGGTAACTTCATCTGTAGGTTTACCAAGTTCATGATGTATACTACCAGCATGGACATCTTCTATTATTTCAATCAAGGCATCAGTGATACTCACGTCCATATCCTGTGCTAATGCCTGCATACTTGTTGTTAAGGCATCAAAACCTTGTGCTATTTTTTCTTGTGTCATAGCCTTATTTTAGCGTTTTTTCACAAAGTTTTCAAGGTGATTTCACAAGTAGCTCTCTAACATATGTTTTATTTCCCATCTTTATGTGGATATCTTTTTCGACCATAATTATCTGTGTGTTTTCTATTTTGAGATTACTCTGCTGATTTTTATGATAAGCTAAACTGACTTGTAATTGTATTGTATCTACCTTTGCTAGTGTAATCATTTTAGCACGCGAACCTAATTGTGCATTAAACGCTGCATTTTGTAATACGAAAAGCCCGCCAAGCAGACCTAACATGATAATTGCCGAAACAAAAATAGTTCCTGATCGTCGTTTATTCATGTCGCTTTTCCCTTTTCAGGTGCATAATACCCATTACTTTTTGATCATTTTCAGATACAATTTCCAGTTTTAAATAACTCTGAAAATCCACAACGTTCAACGCTTTAACATCACGTAATAAAATAATTTGACCTGCACCTTCCGCTGATAATTGCAATTTATTGTTATGAACTATCAAATTCATTTTTTTACCTTCAGTATTATTCAAACGTATACTATGTAAATCAGTTGCTAGCATGGTGTATTTTTGCGTCTCAACTTGTTTTATAACAGTTTGCAACGCCACATCCAACGGTAAATTAACTTGTACTTTTAGTAATGGCAAGCTAAACTGTATGGTTAGTAAAATAAGCGAGGCGACAATGAGTGCGATTAAAGATTCAATCAATGTAAAAGCAGTATACCTACTTTTTAGCATAATCATACCATACTTCCAAAGCATTAATTCGTTCTTGCGTCGCGTTTTGGTACTGTTTTTTTAATCGCTTGTCATGATAGTTAAAATCTTTTAGTTGTTCATATTCAAAACAAAGTGCTGTACTAACTAATATGAGCGTCATTAAAGCTTCTGCTAATACAAATCCTTTTTTACTTTTTTTCGATACGATAATCACCACCCCCTAAATTAAAAATGAGTTTAAATGTTTGATGACCACTCGTTAATGTTATTGTCGTCGGCGCGACATAGCCAGTTTTTAAAATACGTATACTTTTAGGTGAAGCGTTTTGATAACCGTGAGGATATTTAATAACCTCACGGCCAAAAGATATGGTTTGTGCCTCAAAATTAACCACCTGTGTTTTTTGTTCCTGTTGCGCAGTCAAACGAGCATGTTGCCATTGTGATTTAAAAGTTGCTTCCCATTGATTGGTGTGCTGAGATTTCGGTATCTTTGTAAAACCCACTAATAACATACTTGCCAAAACACCCAATACCATCAAAGATTCTAATAATGTAAATGCCTTATTTGTGTGCTTCATTGTGCGTTATTGTAATATTTAAATCCTTCACCTTTTGTGATTGTTTAGTCGTTAAATAACCACCGGATACAAGGTCATTTATTGTTATTGACTGGTTTTCAGGATGTTCGTTGGCATAAAGGTCAATTTGCGTCTGCACTGTAGATACCATAGCAGTCGTGTGCGTTTCAACAGCCTTTTGACGCTGCATATTTAAATTAGGTAAAATTAATAGCATGAGCAAGCTAATAATGAACAAAACAATTGCCGCCTCAATTAATGTAAAAGCTTTTTTCGTTTTCTTAAAAAATTTCATTGATATAATCCTCCGATAGATTGATACATTGGTAATAACATTGACATGTACAAGCCAACAATGGCTACCCCAATAATGCCAAAAAACAATGGCTGCATTGTGCTAATTAAACGATCAGTTTGTTGCATAAGCAACTGAAATTGTGTTTTTGCGTAGTAAGACAAATACTTTGCAAGTTCTTTGGGCTTATGCCCACGCGAAAAATACCCTGCTAATGATCGATTAAAATAAGGTTGTGCTAAAACATAATTTTCAATCGTTTGCCCTTGTTTTAAACTGATATGCGCATGATTCACAATTGCAAATACCGTTGATCTTGCATTTTGTAAATCAGATTGAACCATTTCTTCCAAAATTTCTGGAACAGTTAGTCCACTGGCTAATAATGTTGCTAGCTGTTGCGTGACTTGATATGTCACAATTGTTTTAGCGATGGTACGAATCACAGGTAATTTAACTAAAATAATTAATCTTTGACGTGCCGTTTTACGATGCCATATAATGATTAATCCAAATAATAACAAACAAGCCACACCACCAAAAAAATAAGTATACGCAGGATTCGGTATGTCAGATGATGCTGCTTTATCTTGCCACTGATTTAATATTGGATATAATAAATATTTTAATCCCACCAACATTGCACCAAGTATACTTAACAAAATCAAAGGATAGCGCATCACTTGCATGACCTTATTTTGTTGTTGTTGTAACTTAGCCAAATTTTGTCCAATGGCTACTAACGTTTCCGATAAATTACCATGTTGATCCGCCAACTTGAGCTGTAGTAAAATTTGACTACTGACGTTTTTTTGCAAAATAAGATGTAATGCTAATCCTTGATTCAAACCATACCTCACCTCTGTCAGCCACTGATACCACTTACTATGCGCGCTCGCTAGAATATCTAAACTTTGTGATATGCTGTACCCTGATTGCAATAATTCTCCTAATTCTTGAAAGAATAAAATTTGTTCTCGGATTTTAAAGCGTTTGGAACGTGTGAGCTGTTTTTTGTGATATCTTGTGAGTTGATGCAGCATATTTTAAAACCTCCTGCCATTTTTTGGTAAATTTCAGCACTGGTTCGTCTCGCAATACACGATTAATAAGCATCTCATCAAGTCTATCTATCAATGCAGCCTGTTGATTACTAGTCGTTGGTACTAAACGTTGATAGACAACGCCAGACAATGCTGTTCCTAATTGCTGCTTGTCGACACCTAAATCCTGTAAACGTAGAATCACATCTCGTGCAGACATTGCGTGAACAGTACTCAAAACAAGGTGTCCACTTAAAGCTGCCTGTATTGCAGCTTTTGCTGTTATCCCATCTCGAATTTCACCGACCAATAAAATTTCTGGCCGATGGCGTAACGCAACTTTAATGAGATCATCATAATATATACCTGCATCCTCATTAACTTGTAACTGTACAAATTTTGGTTGCTGAATCTCTACCGGATCCTCTATTGTTAAGACTAATTTTTCATTTGATACTTGTTCTAACAAACGATATAGTGTTGTTGTTTTTCCGGAACCCGTAGGTCCAGAAATCAAAAACAATCCTGAGCTAGGTAAAGATTGCTTTAATTCTTCGAATTGTTTAGATTCCAACCACTGTTGGTTGTTTTGTTGTTGATAAATAATTCTAAGCACAACTGTTTCTCGATTTAAAAAATCACCCACAGTGGATACGCGTAACCAAATATTATCATGCTGAAAACGTCCTAGTTGTGGTCGACGTCGTTCAGAAATATTCATTTTAGCGCGGTATTTAATTGCTGAAATCATCAATTGTGCATCTGTTTCACTAATATTTTTCAACTCGAAAGCACTACCGTCCACGTGAAATTTAATAACATAACAATTATCAGAAATTGGTAATATGTAAATATCATTTGCTTGTTGCTTAATTGCTTCATCTATTATTTTGTTCATAGCCTATGCCTTTCAGGATCATTGGCATAATACGTTTAACTTTTTATTTGCTCACAAAAAAACACTCAAAGTCTTTGAGTGTTTTAAAAATAAATATGGTAATCCAACAAATTATTCGCCTAAGCGTGCACGAAATGCCTTGGTAGCTTCTTCATAGCCAGGTTTACCCAACAGTGCAAACATAGCTGTTTTATAAGCCTCAACACCTGGTTGGTTGAATGGATTAATACCAAATGTATAACCCGATGCGCCCACTGCCATTTCAAAGAAATAAATCAAATAACCCAATGAATAAGCATCTTGTGCTGGCAAATGCACAGCCAAGTTTGGTACACCACCATCAATATGAGCCAATGTCACGCCTTGTGAAGCTTTTGTATTGACTTCATCAATGGTAATGCCTTCTAAATACTGCAAACCATCATTATTACCATCTTCATGTGGCAAGTCCAAGTTTGAAACAGGATTGTCAAGTTTCACAACTGTCTCGAACAAATCACGACGACCTTCTTGAATGTACTGACCAAGCGAATGTAGGTCCGTAGAGAAATTAGCAGATGATGGATAAATACCCTTTTGATTTTTACCTTCTGATTCACCCATCAACTGTTTCCACCATTCTGACAAGTACTGCATAGATGGTTCCCAATTAATTAGCAACTCTGTTGTGTAACCCTTATCGTACAAAATACGACGAGCAGCGGCATATTTATAAGCTTCATTCTTTTCAATATTAGAATCTGAATACTCGTCTTGTGCATCCTTAGCACCAGACATTAACTTTTGAATATCTGCACCAGAAGCGGCAATTGGCAACAAACCAACAGCAGTCAATACAGAGAAACGACCACCAACGCCATCAGGAATCGTAAATGTTTCGTAACCTTGTTCTTGAGCTTCATCATGCAAGGCTCCTCGGTTTGCATCTGTTGTCGCGTAAATACGCTCTTTAGCGGCAGCTGCACCATATTTTTTTTCAAGTAATTGCTTGAAAACGCGGAAAGCAATTGATGGTTCTGTCGTTGTTCCTGACTTTGAAATCACATTAACTGAGAAATCTTGATCACCAATAACACGAACTAAATCATTCAAATATGCGGCGGATGTCGAATTACCTGCAAAGTAAATTTTAACACCTTGGCGTTGATCATCTGCTAACTCATTGTTAAATACTGGGTTGAGGAAATCAACGGCCATTTTGGCACCCAAGTATGAACCACCAATACCAATAACAACCAAGATTTTTGAATTAGATTGTATTTTTTTTGCTGCCGCTTGGATACGAGCAAATTCTTCTTGATCGTAATCCGTTGGTAGTGTCACCCAATCAGAATATTCTGCACCAGCTCCCGTACGATTCCGTAACTGTTGATCAGCCATTGTAATCAAGGGTTGCATTTCAGAAAACTCATGATCAGCCACGAAATTTTCAATGTTCTTTGTATCAAATGTGATGTGTGCCATAGTATTACCCGCAATTTCACCTGTTTAAAATGCCCAGGTGACTGCTTTCCTCCTTAATATATGTTAAGCGCTTACAATATTATTCTATCACAATTTTGTTGCAGCTGCTTCATCAATAATAATTGTAACATTATCGTGATTTTGAAGTACTGAAGCTGGTACCTTTTCTGTCACTGGACCATTAACAGTGGCAGCAATGACGTCAGCTTTATCAATCCCATAAGCCATTAATAAGATTTTTTTTGCAGACATAACTGATGCGATTCCCATAGAGATCGCCTGCGTCGGTACATCAGATGACTTGTCAAAAAACCGTGCATTTGCGTCAATTGTTGATTGTGTTAAATCAACAATATGTGTTGTTGACTCAAATGATGTACCTGGTTCATTAAAACCAATATGGCCATTACGACCAATACCTAGTAACTGTAAGTCAATAGGATTTTCAGAAATAATTTTATCATATTGTACAGCCGCGGCCTCATGATTATCACTAATACCGTTTGGTAGATACGATTTTTTAAAGGGTTTCTTGTTAAAAAGATATTGATTCATAAAGTAGTGATAACTTTGCTCATTATCTCCAGATAACCCTAAATATTCATCTAAATTAATTGACGTCACATTTGAGAAATCTAACGTACTTTCTGTCAATTTTTCATATAATGCAATTGGTGTCGACCCTGTTGCTAAACCAAGTACTTTTACACCACTAGCTAACGCTGCTTGATAAATATCAAAGGCTTTTTGAGCACCTTCTGCTGGATTTTTAACTTTAATCAGTTCCATCGTTTTCTCCTTGTCAACTGGTCTATACCACATTGGTCTATACCAATATAATAACACATTATACGTCATTTGAGAAGTTAAAAAAAAACAACTTTTTCAAGTTGTTACAAAATCAATTATGAATGCACAATTGACCGCCATGCGCGTACGATAAAATTAGCCTTCGTTGTTTTTTGTGTCGCAGCCAACTCAACAGCGTGATTATGATTATGCCCATTTGGTAAATACTGTGCACCACTTAAGTTGAACGTGACATTCGCAACTTTCTGATTTTTTTTCACAGATTTACCTTTAACGTTAAATACTTTTATTTCTGGTGTCAGCTTTGATCCTTTATTAACCCAAATTGTCTTTGTTTGCGCAATTTTTACTGGCATATGAGATTGCTTCATGCGAGGTAAATCCACGTGTTTAGCTTGTGACAAAACTGTTCCCTTGCTAAAAGTCGTTGCTTGTTTGTCAGCTAAAACGGCATTAACAATATTTAACGTTTTTTGGTAACGTTGCACCTCATCCATATAACTTGCTGCACCATTAACAACAGTTATGAATTCATGACCACTGGCATCTTTAATGATACCCGTAAATGCCGCACCAGATTCTGGTGTAGAACCTGTCTTCAGCCCCTCAATAATGAGATGATTAGGATTAATTAAATATGGCCAATTTTTTGTCATTTCTGTTGGCTCATTAACAACATAATTTTTTGTTAAATGGTATGAAACATGTGTACTTGTTGCTAGTTTACGAATATCTGGATCTAATCTCACTATTTCTCGTGCAATCATTGCAACATGTTTTGGGCTTGCTAAATTCACTGCATTATCTGGTGCACTGGTCACTTTATTTTCAAAGGCATCCTGATTAACTTGACCTGCAGAATTATACCATTTCGATTTCGTTAATTGTAATTCTTCAGCCCAGGACTGTAAAGCTTGGGCTGTAGTCATTTTTTTTGGTGTTAAATATTCAGCAAGTGCAAAGGCTGAATCATTAGAGGACAAAGTAATCATCGTATTATATAATTCACGCACAGTTAATCGATCGCCTGCTTTAACTGCTAAATGAGAAAACATATGGCTATCTTGTTTAGATAAATCAGCCTTTTTTGATATTGTAACTTTATCTGACCACTTTATTTTCCCTGAATCGATGGCCTTTAGAACAGCATAAGCAGTTAATAGTTTAGATTGTGATGCAATAGGTCCTAGTTCATCAGAATTTTTTTCTGCTAGTATCTGACCAGTTCCAGCATCAATCACAATAGCCGAACTCACATCCTGCTTGATGTCTAGTGGTTTAGCTAATGTACTTGCTGAAACCGTTGTTGTCATCAAAAAAAGCATGACAACACTCACCCCAATAACCTTAATACGTCTCATTATTTCTTCTCCCTAGTGTTGCTTTAACGGCATTGTTACAATAAATGATGTTAAATCATCATCTGATGTAGCAAATACCGACCCCTGATGTTGCTCGATAATACCTTTAACAATAGCTAACCCTAACCCAGTTCCTCCCGTCTTACTATTACGTGAGCTTTCGACCCGATAAAAACGACCAAAAATGTCTACAATATCTTTACTTGGAATTTTAGCACCATCATTGACGACGCGTATTTCAACAGTTTTATCTTTCACTTGCGCAGTTAATTTGACAAAAGTCGCACCTTCTCCATACTTCATAGCATTGGTAATTAGATTCATTAAAACACGCGCTAGTTTATCAGAATCAGCTTCTAACATAATTGTTTCTGGATTAGTAATTTGGGTCAATTCAATCTTTTTTTCTTGTGCCTCAATTTCATAACTGGCTAATAACTGGGCAAATAGATCACCAAGGCTGAGTGTCGTCATATTAAGAACTGCATCATGTGCTTGAGTCTGTGAAAATGCAAATAAGTCTTCAACTAACACCTTCATTTGATTAGATTTGTCGTAGGCCGTGTGAATGTATTTTGCTCGTTCTGCAGGGCTCAATACGTCAGCGTTCATCTCAACTAAACCTAAGTAACCAATGATGGCAGTTAACGGTGTTCGTAAATCATGTGAAATATTAGTTATCATTTCATCTTTCGACCGTTCACTTTGTCGCTCTTCTTCTCTAATTTGACGGGTATTTTTAGCAATCTGGTTAGAAACATTAATTAGCGCTTGGGTTTTTGGTGCATAGTCGGCTCGCCAATCAATTATACCGTCCGAATTTTCATCTGCCATACGCTGTAAATGGCGAATTAGCCTTAAAATACTTTCTGTCTGTCGCCACCTGACATATTGCCAACTTAAGATGCCAACATCACCAACTATCAATAACACAAACATGAACCACCGGCCAATAGTGTTTGAAAAGCCTTCAACTGTGATTATCATTGGTATGCTCGTTATCACAGTCCAACTAAAAAGCAGCAGTAACAAGATCGTCACCACCGCATAATAAATTTTTGTGCGATTGTGCTTTAAAAGCAACGCAAAATTTTTCATTAGCTTACTTCAATCTTATAGCCAACGCCCCATACAGTTTGAATAACCTGATCGCCACTCGTTGCCTCTTCTATTTTATCCCGTAAATGTGACACGTGAACCATCACTGTTTTAGCAGAAACAACTGATTCTTGCTGCCAAACACGTTCGAAAATATCATCTGCTGAAAAGACACGATTAGGATGCGATGCCAACAAATATAAAATACCAAATTCCAAGGCAGTCAGGTTAACAAGATCACCATCCGCTGTTTTCACTTCATGACTATCTTTGTTGATAAATAATGAGCCAATATCTAACACATCTGGTGTTTTGTCTTGCACTGAATTTTCTGCTCTGCGCAATAAAGAACGAACACGTGCCATAACCTCCAGTGGATTAAATGGTTTAGTAACGTAATCGTCCGCACCAGTTATCAATCCTTGAATTTTATCCATATCACCAGACTTTGCTGATAACATTAGAATTGGAATACGACTATCTTTACGAACGACTTTTACAACTTCCAGACCATTCATATTTGGCATCATCACATCCAAAATCATTAATGCGATGTCTGGATTTGTATTGAGCTTAGACAAGGCTTCTTTGCCATCAACTGCCATAATAGGCTCATAGCCTTCATTTTTAAGGTAAATCTCAAGTAATTCAGCAATTTCAATATCATCGTCGACAACTAAAATTTTCATTTTCAGATCCTCTTACTTTTTGGCTTGTGATGCTTCCAAACGTGCTTGCTGTGATAACTGACTAATTGCTAAGAAACCACCTTTTAGTCCCGACTGTTGCCGATTCCAACGGAAAAGGAGATAAGCTAGACCTAATAAAACAATATAAACTACTGGTGGCAGTGTTGGGTTGATCATTGGTGGTAACATACCAAGAACCAAAAAGCCAATTAACCAGGCTAAGACAGCACCAATCAGGTACAACCAACGATTGCTTTTAGCATTAGCTTGTTGTTTGCCTTTTGGGTTAGGTGTTAGCTTCACAACGACTGCCGTATAAATTGATCCACCAAGTGCCGAAATCAAAATTAACGACACAATGCCCGCGCCCTGATTATTGGCATTTTTTGAGAAGAATAAGGACACCCCAAAAACAGCCAAAAACAACATTAATATAGCAAGCGACGTATCTAACGCTAAATTCCAAAACTTATATTCATGTAGTTTTTTAGTATTATTACGTGGATCTAAGTACTGTTGAACTGCTTGAGTCGGTGTCCCAAATAACTGTGCTGCAGTTTTTCCAGTTCCTTGGGCACTCAATAATCGTTGCTCAACCTCAGTAGTAATTTCGTCTATTTTTTCACCAGATAGTTGACCATTTTGGGCAAGTAATCTTTTAAAACGAAATATAAAATCTTCATTTTTATTTGTCAAATGCTGTTTTTCTTCTGACATTTTGCTTCCTCCAAGGATATACATTGATGATGTTTAGGTAAAGTTACTCTAGGTTTAAGTGATTTAAACATTAAATCTAAATTCAATGATGTCGCCATCATTAACAATGTATTCTTTACCTTCTGAACGTAATTTACCTGCTTCTTTAACGGCTTTAACTGATCCTAGACGATCTAGATCATCAAAAGCTATTGTTTCTGCACGAATAAAGCCACGTTCAAAATCTGAATGAATGACACCAGCAGCTTGTGGTGCTTTCATACCAGATTTAAATGTCCAAGCACGCGTTTCTTTCCCGCCAGCAGTAAAAAAAGTACGTAAATTCAATAAATGATAGGCCGCTCGAATTAATTTATTTAATCCAGGCTCTGTAACGCCAGCCATTTCTAAGAATTCAGCCTTATCCTCATCTGCCAACTGTGCAATTTCTTCCTCTGCGCTAGCAGACAAACCAATAACTTCTGCACCTTCAGTCGCAGCAAATGTTTTAATATCATTAAAATACTTAGATGCTTCAGGATCAGCCATATCATCTTCTGCTAAATTAGCAACATACAGTACTGGTTTCGTTGTTAACAAAAATAAGCCCTTAACAATTTTTTGTTCCTCATCAGTAAAATCAAGGGTCCGGACAGATTTTCCAGCTTCTAATGCTGGCTTGATTTTTTCTAACACGGAAAATTCTGCTTTAGCAGCTTTGTCTGCACCCTTGGCCGCACGAGCAACCTTACTGTACCGCTTGTCAATTGTCTCAAGATCAGCAAGAATAAGCTCCGTATTGATTGTATCAATATCATCTAATGGATTAACAATACCATTCACATGAATAATATCGTCACCATCAAAGGCACGAACAACATGAATAATAGCATTAACTTGCCTGATATTTTCTAAAAATTTGTTCCCGAGTCCTTCACCCTGTGAGGCACCTTTTACAATACCAGCAATATCGGTAAATTCAAAAGTAGTCGGAATAATTTTATCGGCAGGTTCAATCTCTTGGATACGAGCCAATCGATCATCAGGAACTTCAACCATCCCCACATTTGGTTCAATCGTCGCAAATGGATAATTAGCCATTTCTGCGCCTGCTTGCGTAATTGCATTAAATAACGTTGATTTACCGACGTTTGGAAGACCAACAATTCCTGCTGTAAGTGCCATAATTTTAATGTGTGACAAGTAACCGACTGCCATAAACATCATCAATTTTACTACTGAAAATAATACCTTCATCTAGAAAAATGAGAACAACAATCGTTTGCTACTTGGAGCACGTTTCCTTTCCTAAACCAAAACTGCTAATTTGTTTCAGCAGATACTAAAACTTTCTTTAATCGCTTATTAAAATCAAAGCGAGACATCATAATACCACGGCCACAATTTGTACATGTCAGCTTAATGTCAGCACCAACGCGCGTTATCCTCCAAGCGTTAGTACCGCATGCATGTGGCTTTTTCATTTCTACGATATCTTGTAATTTATAATCGATTGCCTCGGCCATACTAATCAACCTCAATATCTAGTAAATTCAAAATCCGACTTAAATCATCATTGGACAAATAGCTAATTTCAATTTTACCATGACCCTTATTACCAACATTGACGTTAACCTTTGTGCCAAACTTTTCCTCCAGTTGCGTTGCCAGTGACGTTATATAAGGTGACACTACTTTCTCATTTTTTTCAGTCGTACCATTATTTATTTGTCTCACTAAAGACTCTACTTGTCGCACATTTAGATGACGTGTAATGATTAACTGTGCCACCTCCTCTAGCTTTGCTTTTGATTTTAAACCAAGCAAAGCGCGGGCGTGGCCCATGGACAAGTCACCTTTTTCTACCAATTCTTGCACGGATTGTGGCAATTTAAGTAGGCGCAACGCATTGGCAACGGTTGTACGTTCCTTGCCAACTTTTTCAGCAACTTGGGCTTGTGTCAAATGTAATTGCTGCATTAAATTATCATAAGCTTGCGCCTCTTCAATCACATCTAAATCATCACGCTGCAAGTTTTCAATTAAAGCAATTGCGGCCATCGTGTCATCATCAACCTCGCGCACAATTGCGCTAATATAAGTTAGTTCAGCTAATTTAGATGCACGGACACGACGTTCACCAGCAATAATCTGATACCCACGGTCATGCTTACGAACAATAATAGGTGTTAAAACACCATTTTGCTTAATAGAACGAGATAATTCTTCTAGCCGCTCATCATTAAACCGGTGACGTGGTTGAAAGGGGTTGGCTTCAACATCAACCAAATTAATACGCACCACCTGTTCAGTCGCAGTCGCCTGCTTGGTGACCGCCTTTGTATGCTCTAATGCCTCTTCAGTTACATTATTGGCGTTAAATAATCCGCCTAAACCCTTGCCAAGGCCACCTTTTTTAATTGCCATATTGTTTCAATACCTCCTGCGCCAGCTCATTATAAACTTGCGCGCCTACTGAACGTGGATCAAAGTCAATAATTGCCTGTCCATAAGAAGGTGCCTCACTCAATCTAACTGAACGTGGAATAACTGTTGTGTAGACCTTGCTACCAAAATAATTACGCACTTCTTCTGAAACTTGTTTGGCTAAGTTAGTTCGACCGTCATACATGGTCAATAAAATACCAGAAATATCTAACTCGGGATTGAATTGCTTTCTTACAAGTTCAATTGTATTCAATAATTGGCCCAATCCTTCTAGTGCATAAAATTCAGTTTGCACAGGAATTAAGATAGCATTTGCTGCTGTAAATGCATTCACTGTTAGTAAGCCCAATGCAGGTGGGTTATCGATCAAAATGAAATCATAATCATCATCAACGGCTGCTAATGCCTTTTTTAATCGATACTCACGTTTTTCTTGACCAGCTAATTCAATTTCAGCACCTGACAGCTGGATAGTAGCAGGCATGAGATCGTAGTTATCTGTAGGAACAATCACATCACGTATGGGTACAAGGTCAACTATGACGTCATAACTATCACGTTCTAATTCCGATTTATCGACACCAGAGCCACTCGTTGCGTTACCCTGTGCATCAATATCTACAAGTAAAACACGCTTACCAGCTTGAGCAAGTGCTGCTCCTAAGTTGACACTGGTGGTTGTTTTTCCGACGCCACCTTTTTGGTTGGCTAATGCAATGATTTGTGCCATGTCGTTTTGACGTCCTTTCTGTCAATATATCTGGCGATGCTTTATCAAAATATTTGTAACAATTTAATATTTAGACGTTTATCCAATCGGTTTTCTATTAGGCGTACCGGCCTGTCTTGGATATTGCTTTGGTGTTTTTTTGGTTTTGTCAACAATTTGAATAGAACGCGTATCCCCGTTTGGTAACGTAAACTCAAAGTCACTTTGTAAAGTACCGCCTAAGGTGACAAGCGCTTTTTGACCATCTACCAGTTCTTGTTGTGCAGCGGACCCCTTCATAACCAAGAATTGACCACCAATTTTAACAAACGGTAGCGTATATTCAGCCAATACACTTGTTCGCGCGACAGCACGAGCTGTAGCATAATCAAATTGTTCGCGATACTTGGGCTTTTGTCCAATGTCTTCAGCTCGACCATGAACAATTTCAACATGAGATAAGCCTAATTCTGTGACAACCTCTTGCAAAAAATTGACACGCTTTTGCAATGAATCAACCATGGTTATCTGCAAATCTGGCAAAACAATTTTTAAAGGTAATGATGGGAACCCTGCACCTGTTCCAATATCAATTAACGTTTTCCCAGGTACCTTTAATTTTTTTTCATAGAACAATACAGTGAGTGAGTCATAAAAGTGTTTGAGATAGACATCATCTTTTTCAGTAATGGCTGTCAAGTTAACTTGCTCATTTCTAGCCACTAATAAATTAAAATATTGTTCAAATTGTCTGATTTGTTGATCTGTTAAAGTAATACCAGCTTCTTTTAATGCTAAAATAAACGCTTCAACTGTCAATTTTTTGCTCCGTTTCAAGTTTGTGCAGCACAAAAAGCGCTAATTACAACTAATATTAGAATACCTGAAAAAAGCCTAATTTTCAAGTTTTCTACCACTAATTATCCCTGATATCATTCACATGTAACGTGTCATATTCGTTCTTTGTAGCACACTATCATACACTATCTTCATTATATCAAACTTGTTAGCAATATTTTATTGATTTTTAATGATTTACGTTGTATGATTTAGGTAATCTAGGAAAGGGGGTCATAACTTTTGAGTCATTCAAATCGAAATATCTCAATTGTTTTGGCCGCTTAACGGAAAAGCGGTCGAAACGATTGCAGAAGGACTATCACGGAGACTCATTTAGATGAAACTCATGTGATAGTTTTTATTTATTGGTGGTTAATCGTTTTATGTTGACTGACTATCAAAGTTGATTTGTATTTTTTAATTAGATTAAACATCATTTTAATTTAATTTATTAACAACACTGAATTGTTATTTTATTACAGTTATTTATATATCATAACATTGCTAATATTGATAAATTCAATCATAAATAAGAATATTCATCATATAATTGCATAATGAAAAATCATTATTATCGTGATGAGGTCAATATATAGTCGTATGCTGAATTATGTGTTATATTAGATATCTAACTAAAATTTTATTATTGAAGGTAAACAGCATAATGAATGGATTAGAATACAACATCACCACAGAATGGAGCCGGGAAGCTTACGCTCTAACTACTGGCGATACATCATTTGAACACGTACCTGTAAGCGTTCAACAACTATGGGATGATTTTTATTTAGCCCAGCAATTACCGAACGACACGAAAATATTAGAATTCGACCGGATTTTAACTACTTTTCAGTCACAAGGCTGGTCAAATAAATAAATATTAGCGTTTTTAAAAACCAAAATATTAGCGATTTGGTTTTTTATACCCTTTTTTGATAGACGTTAAGCACTGTATCATTTTAAAATACTAGACTTATCGATTGAATTATAAAAAAGTGCTACGAATTTATGTTGTCCATAAGTTCGTAGCACTTTTCTCTATTTATGCCGTCGGTGGGAGTCGAACCCACACGGTGTTGCCACCACTGGATTTTGAGTCCAGCGCGTCTGCCAATTCCGCCACAACGGCAAGTATCTTATCTTCTGTCTTTACAACTATATAAGGATACCAAATATATAAACTGGCGTCAACCCTTCCGACTAATTATTATGATTAAACACATGGGTGACATGCTTCAAGGCATTATCTAGTAAAATCAGAATATGCGAATCACTCAAGCAATAAACAATTTCACGTCCATGCCGTTGCGTTTTCACTAATTCCGCTTCACGAAGAATTTTTAACTGATGTGAAACTGCAGATTGTTCCATATTTAAAAGCGTGATAATTTCAGATACAGTATATGATCTCTCACGTAATAATTCAAGAATAGTCAAGCGTTGCTTATTACCTAATATTTTGAAAATTTGTTCCAATTCAATAATTTCTTTTTCCATAACTATATTATAACAGGCCCGACAAGTATTGAATTACCCAAGCTGTAACTAACACATTAATAACTCAAACCAATCATTTGTTGTTTATGTTTATACTGATTTAATCTGTTAACGTTATATTAGTCTTAATAATAAAACAAGTCATCTCAAACAACGACAAGTTTTAGAAAGGTAGGTATTGGTTGTGAATGGTATCATTGCTGGGGCGTCATACCAGCACACGAAATCTCGATGATCTCTCTCCTCCCAAACATGCATTAATCGTATAAAAAACCCGAAGATCTTATAGATCATCGGGTTTTCGTGTTTTTAAGCTTAAAATAATTTCAAACCATTTTTTAAAACATATATCAATTAGCTTTACGCGCAACCATTGATGAGATTTTAGCATGGCGTGCAATATATGCAGCTTGTGATCCTAGCGATTCCCAGAACCCATCACGTGAATGGGCCCCAACAATAATCAAATCTGCATGAACCTTAGGCACAACTTCCTGTAGCAGTGCTTCACCTGCCTTAGCACCATCAGCAAATATTGTTGACACGTGCTTAGTACCTTGTGACTCAGCGTAAGCCTTGTACTTAGCTAGATGATCTTCAATTTCAGCACGTTTTTCCTTTATGACACCCAAATGTAAAGCATCAATTGTTGATAAGTCGCCCATCTCTAGCACAGACGCAATGATTAAATTTGCATCATCTTCTTTTGCTTGATGAATGGCATTGGCTAGAGCAAAGTATCCTTGTTCTGACTCATCAACACCAACAACGACATTTTTAAATTGTAATGGTTCGATATTTAAATTTAATTCGCTCATGATTGATCTCCTAACCTTATTATTATGCGCCAAACATTTGTCCCATAATTTGAACAATTAATTGAATATTTAAACCTGTCAGTGCTACGAAAGTCAACCAGCCAAGTATGGTCATCCATTTTGGATTAACAAATTCTTCACCCATAATCTTCTTTGACGATGTGAACATAATTAATGGCGCCATCGCAAATGGCAAAGCAACTGATAAGAACACTTGTGAATAAACCAGAAGCTGGTCTAATTTATCTTCTGCACCACCATAAATCAAGGTAAAGGCAATAACTGGAATTAATG
Organism: Leuconostoc kimchii IMSNU 11154; assembly: GCF_000092505.1. NCBI lineage: Bacteria > Bacillati > Bacillota > Bacilli > Lactobacillales > Lactobacillaceae > Leuconostoc > Leuconostoc kimchii. Next base: position 955,857 of record NC_014136.1, on the reverse strand, counting down.
CCAAGCCACGTGTAACAACTCGACGTAACCACATTGGAATACGCATGTGAAGGAAACCTTCCATGATAATTTCACCAGTTAATGTTCCGGTAATTGTTGAATTTTGACCAGACGCCAACAAGGCAACAGCAAACAACGTTGACAAAATTGGTGACGCAACTGCACCAGCAATTGTATTATCACCTAAAGCATTATACATTGAACCAAACGTCCCAACTTTATCGGCATGACCGAAGAACAATGCTGCCCCAAGAATTAACAATAACGAGTTAATTACAAACGCTAATGACAACTGAATATTTGAATCCCATGTCATGAAACGCACAGCTTCTTTAATAGCAGACTTGTCAGTACGATCAACCTTACGTGTTTGTGAGATTGATGAATGCAGGTAAAGGTTATGCGGCATAACAGTTGCGCCAATAATACCCAATGTCATAACCATAGGTGAATCAACACCTCTTGGACCATGTGTTGAAACTGCTTGGAGTTGAGGTAAATAACCTCCAAATAAAGCTGATAACTCAGGTCTTGATAATATAACTAAGTATCCAAAAATAACCAAAATTGTGATAATCAAAGTCATAACAATGGCTTCGATTTTACGGAACCCAAACCGCATTAACAATAGCAGTAAAATAACATCAAATGCCGTTGTTAAAACAGATGCAATCATTGACCACCCAAATAACAAGTGTAAAGCAATGGCACCACCAATAACTTCAGCAATATCTGTGGCCATCAATGCTAATTCAGTCATAATCCACAACGCAATACCACCAGGCTTATTTGTGCGATCACGTGTTGCCTGCGCTAGGTCTTCTTGCTTAACAATACCTAACTTACCCGCCATATATTGTAACATCATTGCAATTAATGATGAAATCAAAACAACAGACAGCAAGACATAGTGATACTGTGCACCACCACCAACTGATGTTACCCAGTTACCTGGATCCATATAACCAACGGCAACTAAGGCACCAGGACCTGAAAAGGCCAACAATTTTCGCCAGAAAGACCCATCTTTTGGGGCTTCAATTGAGCTGTTGACATCGCTCAAACTTAAGTTATCAGTCGCATCTTGCACGATACGATGATCTGCTTTTTTAGAATTATCCATTCTAATTCTCCTTTAGATTTCTCCTCAAGACAAAAACAAACGAATTTTCACTAAAATACGTATTTAGTATTCACTTTTCAAACACTTAACGTTAATAAACACGCATTGTAGTGCTAAATAATTTTCATAAAGGATTTCATTCAACTGGGTTGTTAAAAGCTTATGAAAGGTATCTAACTCGACTATTCCTGCCCTAATACATATTACATATTACACTTTTTTATTAATTCGTCAACACGAAATGTCTATAAAAAAATTTTTTACATGTTATTTTCAATATGAATTCACATTAAATGTGAAAAAAATCAGTATTGTTAGTTTTTGTAACCCCTTTCATGAGAATGTTACATTTGTGTGACTTGTCAAATTAAATTACAAGGTTCTGTGACTTTTGCTGTTTCAATTTGGATTGTAACATGGTTCACATGATAATTCCGACGTAATGTGCCAGCAATATCTTCTAATAATTCTTGAGAATCAACATTTTTTACAGCAGACAAATGCACTGTCAAGGCAGTTTCTGTAGTAGACAATGGCCAAATATGCAAATCATGCAAGTTTGAGACATTTGGATGATTGTTTAGATAATTGAATATAGCCTCTTCATCAACACTGTCAGGAACCCCATTAATAGCCAAATTAAAAGTTGACGCCATGACTGGCCATGATGTAACAATAATAATTATACCTATAATCATTGATATGATTGCATCGATCATGTTCCAACCTGTTAACTGAATTAGTAGACCACCAACAATCACACCAACAGAAACACCCGCATCAGCTAATAAATGAATATAGGCCGTTTTTGAATTTAGGTCTTGTTCATGATGATGCCCATGTTCATCTGGGGCACCACTGGCTTTAAATAGCATTGCAGTGAAAAAGTTAATGCCGATACCCACTGCAGCAACAATCATCACTGTAGCACCACTCGTCGATACTGATGGTGGACTAATAATGTCTGAGATGCCTTCATAGAAAATAATCACAACCGCAAACAGCAACAGTAATGTATTAAAGATACTTGCTAATATTGATAAATTATGCCAGCCATATGTATGTCGCTTTGTCGCCTTCAACCCAAATACAACGACAGCCAACCAAGCAATAACAAGTGCTAGTACATCACTCAAATTATGAAATGCATCAGCAAACAAGGCTGTTGAGTGCGCTAATTGGGAAAATACAATTTCTGTTAGAACGAATACTAAATTCAACGTAATCCCGATAATATAGGGTTTTTGCTTCATTTGTGTCATGTCTTTTCCTCACAATATTTTTTATATATTAAATATACCACTTTTAAATGAATTATGTTTCATATATAAACATAATAAAAAGTCATCAATGACGTGATGACTTTTTACATTTATTTCGCCATACCTTCAGCGATTTTATCCAAATTCCATTTCATCATGCTGTAATAAGTGTCCCCCGTCGGTTCCCTTTTTGGCAAGTGAATCGGTATAAATTTTAGAATATATAGACAACCCTGTTTCCTTTGAAACCTTTTCCATTGCCTTGGGCGATACTGAGCTTTCTAAGAATAGTGACTTCACTTCGCTCGCACGAATTTTAGCCAACACTTGTTTCATTTGTTCTGGTGTGCCTTGTGATTCTGTATTAATTTCCCAGATAAATGCTGGTTTAACACCATACGCTGCTGAGAAGTATTTAAATGCGCCCTCTGAAGTCACTAACACTTTTTTGTTTTCTGGTATATCGTTAAACTTTGTTTTAGCACTTTTATCTAAATCAGTCAGTTTTGTAATATAAGCCTGTGCGTTTTTCTTGTAAGCATCGCTATTATCAGGATCCTTGTCAATCAATACTTTCTCAATATTTTTCACATACTTGATACCATTTTGAATATCTAACCAGGCATGCGGATCTAATTCATCTTCTTTACCAGCATCCGTCAAATGCTTAGCTATAACACCTGCTGAAACAGAGTAAACTTCTTTATTGTTTTTCTTCCCCGCATTTTGGTACATCTTTTTAAACCAACCTGAACCACCTGTTTCTAAGTTAAGACCATTGTGGAATAAAACATCTGCCTCTTGGGTTGTTGATACATCTTGCGGACGTGGTTCATATTCATGTGGATCTGTACCACGAGGCACTATTGTATACAAATCTACCTTATCTCCTGCAACTTCCTCAACCATATTACCAATAATTGAGTTGGTCGCAACTACATGTAGCTTATTATGCTTTTTAGTTTGCCCACCGTGAGTACTATTCACAAACCATAATACACCACCCAAAACAACAACTACTGTCGCAACAATAATACTTAAACGCTTAATCATAATTTTTTCTCCGTCTTCTTTTAACTTTGAAACTCGAATTAATTTATTTTTTTCTTAAAAATAATACCTTGTTTTGGTGAGAACAAAAATGCCAAACTAAAGAACACTGCTGCTGTCAAAACAATCGCTGGGCCTGAAGCCCAATTGAATGTGTAACTCATGTATAAACCAATTACGGATGAAATGACTGAAAAAATTGCCGCCACAATCATCATATGTGATAGACGGTTAGTTAGTAAATAAGCTGTTGCAGCAGGTGTAATAAGCATCGCCACAATCAAAATGATACCAACAGTTTGCAATGCAGTCACAGTTACCAACGTCAACACCAACATCAAGGCATAGTGCATCAGTTGTGTCTTTAATCCATATGCTTTCGCAAAAGTATTATCAAATGACGTGATCAATAATTCTTTATAAAATACCACAACAAAAATCAAGACAATTGCTAAAACAATGGCTGTTGTGATTAGATCGTTATCCGACACTGCTAATACATTTCCAAACAAAATATGGTGTAAATTGGTAGCTGATTCTGCTAATGAAATTAAAATAAAACCTAATGCAAAGAATGCAGAAAATACAATACCTATTGCCGTATCATTCTTCAATTTTGATTTTAATGTCACTAGGCCAATTAACAATGCAGCTAAGATACCAAATACTGAAGCACCAAGTAAAATATTAATCCCTAACATATATGCTACAGCGACACCAGGGAGGACGGCATGAGAGATGGCATCCCCCATCAGAGACATACCTCTTAAAATAATGAATGAGCCAATAATACCCGACATAATACCCACTAAAATTGAGGTAATTAACGCGGTTTGTAAAAAGTTATATTGCATCAAACCATCAATAAATAATCCTATACTACGCATGTTCAGGCTCCTTATCTGAGAATAATATTGTTGACAAATCCCCACTAAAGGCCGTTGTAATATTTTCTTTGGTAAAGACCTCTGTCGTCTGTCCTGCAGCAACAATACCACGATTGATAATAACTAAATTATCAAAATACTTGGTCACTTTATTAAGGTCATGATGCACAACAATAATTGTCTTTCCAGCCATTTGCCAACGTTTCAAAATTGACATGATTTCTGCTTCGGATTTCATATCAATTCCTACAAAGGGTTCATCTAGAATAATCACATCTGCTTCTTGTACAATTGCCCGTGCAACGAAAACGCGTTGCAATTGTCCACCCGAGAGTTCACCAATTTGGCGTTGTGAAAATTCCGACAAATTAACATCAGCTAGCGCTTGACGTGCAGCACTTTTATCGTTTTCACTTGGAATCTTAAATAATCCAAGATTAGGATAGGTTCCAGTTAAAACAGTATCAAAAACATTAATCGGAAATGTTAAATCAAGCGCTGCACGTTGTTCAACATATGCAACATTTTTTAGTTGCTTAGCAACCGGTTTATCATGCAAAGTCACATCGCCACTTTGCTTGTGTATCAATCCCAAAATACCTTTAATCATTGTTGACTTACCGGCACCGTTTGGTCCAATAATCCCTGTGATTTTCCCAGGTTCAAACGCGATTGATAGGTTCGTGAATATTGGTTGCCCACTATAGGCAACCGTCATATTTCGGACTTTTATCATTGTTTGTACTCTCCTAATGTTATCGACATTAACTCGAGTGTAAACTTTTAAATTAGAATGCTTCCAGCCAAAAACTTTCATGCACGCAAAAATGGCGCGTTTAAAATCTACAGTTGAAATAAGTGCGTCGTGACATTTTTATTTTTTTAATTGATGAACTATCATCTGGCTGCTTCTTGGCTGACACAGCTAGATGATAATTCTCAATATAATTTAATGATAGCATACACATTTCTCATTAGCCATACGCCTTTCATAAGTTAGAATCATTCTATATATCAATAACTAAAAAAACAGCCGAAGCTGTTTAGATGCTTAATGCTTTAAAAAAATCTGTCGCATTACCAATAATTTGATTAATATTAAACAACGTTTCAATTTTTTCAAGGTTTATTGAAATAATTTTTGTATCTGGATTAGCATAATTTAATAATCCTGCAAAAGGATAAACCTGAAAGCTCGTGCCGACAATCACAATCAAATCGGATGATTGTACCCATAAAGCTGATTTTTCAACATCAAAGGGTATCTCTCCGTAAAATGTTATGCGTGGTCTAAGTAATGCGCCATCTAAACGTGTCATCGCTTTTAAATAATCCGCCACATGTGCTTTTTTACCATCAATCGGCGCATAAATATCATACAATGAGCCATGAAAACGCACTAAATCATCCAATTTTGTGTTGGCTTTAACATGTAGATCATCAACATTTTGTGTAATAATTTTAGCACGATTTTGACGCGTTAATGCTGCCATCTTCTCGTGAATGATATTAGGCTGTGCCTTTGGAAAATACATGTTATCCATCATAAACTGATATTGTTTCTCAGGTTCATCGCGAAAAGCAGTAGTAGATAATAAATATTCTGGCTGCAAATTCACACCATGATATATACCATTTTTTGAACGATAATCAGGGATGCCTGACGGTGTTGACACGCCCGCCCCTGTCATAAAAACAATCCGTTGTGCACGGTCAAAGCTTTCTTGAATTTCTTGCGTGATTAACATGATTCCCCCATTTACACTCTATTAATATAAGGCAACGCTAACTGTTTAAATAAGTCTCCTACTTTTAATTTGTAAAGTGCTTTAAAAAAGCTAGCAGAATCTTGATTCTCAGGCTTACTAATTACAAAGCTATTTTGCGAATCTACTTTTGATAAACCAACGTAAGCTGTTTTCTTTGTTTGAAAATCTGTCATCTCAGAGTGAAAAATTGTAAAAGCCTGACTTACTGGTAAATCTAATTGGCGTTGCGATAATACACTTGTTAACGTGACATATTCTTTGGCATTCACTGTTGGTTTCCCCCAAGCTGTCAAAGTATCATCAACACCCGCAAATAGCAACACGATTTGCCGACGAATATGACGTGATTGTTTAAGATCTGCTTCTAATATGGGAGATACTAATTTTTTTGCCGCAGTGTAAGCCAATGGATAATCAGATGATAACTCAGAAAAATCAGCACCACTTGCATTTGCAAAAATTAACGCATCCAACAAGACAAGCAATCGCCACAAACTTTCATCATCTAAATCACCTTGTTCAATTGTTAATTCTGATTTCACACCGGCTAAATAGGCAGTCACCGTGTTCGCTGTCAAGATACCTTGTTTATGAAGTTCGCGATACGTGATAGCGTGCACAACTGTCCGATGCATCCGTGTGGCAATTTGAATCAATTGTTGATCGAGTGTTTCATCATTGAATGTCAGAGCAAAGAAAATTTGCGGTGCAATCCCGTTCAACGTCAGCAACATTTTTAACAACTCATCACCAAATAAAAAGTCTGGCTCCGTCCCCTCAGCTAATTCAATCAGCAACCTATCCCCTAAGACTTCTTGAGCAATACGATCAACATGTAATTCACCTGTCGCTTCACCAGCCACACGTGTGATAACTGTCCCTGGATAAACGGCATTGACATCGTGTAGTAACGTTTTAATTTTAGGATTCATTTTCTCATCTCCATTAATAATCTTGATGCAATGGTTGCATCAACGTGTTCCAATTTGTTTAATTGTGATACAAGTAATTCTAATTCTTCTGGCAAGGCGCCAACTTGTAATGCTAATGCACGATATTGCATACGCATGTGACCACGTTGAATCCCGCCAGATGCAATGGCTTTTAGCGCAGCCAAATTTTGTGCCAGCCCAACTGCTAAAATAACACCGCGTAACTCATCGGCTGAGGCAATATCGATTATGCGAAGTGCATTTCTTGCCTGTGGCATGGCAGAAATAACACCACCAACAGTGCCCACTGAAATAGGCAGCGACAACTGACCAAATAGTTTATTGTCTTGGATGCGCCATGTTGTCAATGACTGATATGTGCCATACTGACTAGCAAATGCATGCCCACTTGCTTCAACAGCACGCCAGTCATTGCCAGTTGCTAATACAACTGAACTGATGCCATTAAACAGGCCCTTATTTTCAGTTGTTGCCCGATATGAATCGTGCTTTGAAAATTGGTTCAATGCCACAATTTTTTCAGCAACCTGTAACCCACCTAATAATTCTACCGGTACATATCCAGTGACAGTTACACATTGTGATGTGGCGTAATTCGTCAAAATAGCACCCAATATATGTGACTCGAAATGACTAAACAGGGGCGCTTCAGCTTCTAAAATGGTATTAACAATATTTGCACCCATAGCGTCTTTTGTATCTACCTCAAAGTCAACACTGACCTCATCATTCGAAACTTGACGTGCTTTAATTGATAGTAATCCACCGCCTCTCTTATAAATTGAAGGCTTAGCTTGGCGTGCTGTTTTAAAAAACGCTTCTTGATGCGCCGCGACATAATGCTCAATTTCATGAAATGGGCACCCCGTAAATAATATTTGACCAATCATGGCTGTTCGTTCAGGTAATCGTACACTGATACCATCACCACCATTTAGTAGTCGTGCACCATTATTTGCTGCAGCTATCACACTTGGTTCTTCAGTCGCCATTGGCACTGATACATGACGTCCATTGACAATAATATCTTTTAAAACGCCCATAGGTACACGAAAATCACTAATATAATTTTCAATAATTTGTGCATTATTAGCACTTTGATTTTCATGCAACTCATTACGAATCGACTCATTTAAATTTAAAAACGCCAAACGTTCATCCGGCGTCAATTCATAGTATTTTTTAGTCATTATTTTTTATCGTTTCGGCAATCAAGCCTTCACGTACGCCGCTTTCTGAAAAAATCACTTCTGGTGCATCAATGATACGCATAAGCGTTAGTAAGGGTAATAAGCCACTAATAATAATGTCCGCACGTGCAATTTCAAGACCGGCAACATTTTCCCTCTGTGCTCGTGTCATGTGACTGATTTTGTCAAAAATCGTACTAACTCTATCAATTGTCATGTTAAACCCATGAAAGTTATTGACAGCCACTTTGCCTAAAGCTGTTCGTCCCATACGAGCTAAAGAACGATTCGCGCCGCCCAATAATACTACCGGTAACCCACGTTGTTCAGATAACCACGATAACGTCTGATACTGTTTAAAAATGTTTTGACAGGCATTTTCAATATCTAGTGGGTTAACATTATTTGCTAATTTGAAACGTTCTGATAATGATACTGCCCCAAAAGGCAGACTAACATCAGCAGTGTTTTTACCATCACGCATTGCAATCAGCTCAACTGATGCCCCACCAGTGTCTAAAATAACTGCATCGGTAATAGTCAACGTTGAGACAACACCAAGATAATCATAATAGGCCTCTTCTTTACCAGACAACACTTGAAATACAATGCCCGTTTCCGCTTCAACGCGAGCTAAAAATGCCTCCTGATTACGTGCCATTCGTACAGCTGCTGTTGTAATGGCGCGTAATGTAGGATTGAAATCAACATATTTCGTTTGGAAATATTTCAGAGTTTCAATCGTACGAGCAATGGGTTCTTCTTTTAAAGTCAGTTCTGGACCCATGTTTTGCGCGATACGTGTATCTTGTTTTTCACGGACTATTTCCGTGTACGTGCCATCATCATGTAATTCTTCAACCACCATGCGAGCTGAATTACTACCGAGATCGACAATTGCTAAATAGCTCATTTTGGCATCCTAGATGTTATTTATTACTTACTAGTATATCAAAAAAGCCGTCATACGGGTATTAAAACATGTTACAATATCATTATGAAAATAATTTACATCTTACTTGGTCTAATTAGTTTTACGATCGGTACCATTGCAATTTGGATTCCTGGATTACCAACTACGGTTTTTTACGTACTAACAACTATTTTATGGTCAAAATCTTCTCCACGTTTGGAAAATTGGCTTCATCATAATCGTTACTATATAATATATGTTGATGAGGCTGTTTTTGAACGTAAATTATCATTCAAAGGACGTATTGTGATTTATTTGATCACTGCTTTGATGATGGCTATTCCCTTTTTCAAAACAGATATGCTATGGTTAAGGTGCATACTGCCATTGACTTCGCTATCTCAAATTATTGCCATGGAAAGCTACTATCACGGCTATTTATGGCGTGACGGTATCCCGTTTACACAAAACACGAAACGCTCAAAATCAGAAAACTGATTTTGAGCGTTTTTACCATAACAGCCTATTGCGCTTTGTCTCCAAAAATATTATATTCATTCTTATTTAAGGTGCAAACCTTACTTGCATTGCCTTTTCACCGAAAAGCATTAATGCACGCACACTAATTCTAAGATTGCTGTTCAGCGTTTTCAACAAAGTGAGCACCAATCAAACGACTAGCAGCAAAGATTAACAAGCCAACTAAAATACTTGATACTGTCACATCACTCAACCAATGTGCACCAATTCTAACACGGCTCATAGCTGTCAAAATACCCATCGCTAGACCAAATATAACCATCTTCTTTTGCGTAGTAACATGACGTCGTGGAACGAAGAGTGCCAAATATAAGAACAGCCAACCTGACATCGTATGACCCGAAGGAAAAGAATTATGACCATTAATACCATTCATATGATACCAAGGCGTAAATTCACTCATGGTTTGTCCCGATACGGTAGTCATTTCATATGGCCTAAAACGTCCCCATAACGCTTTCATGTCACCAATCATCAACTGAGCAACAAATACTGTTGCAATCCCAACAACGGCAACGACAATTAAATAATTAACATCTGCATCAGATATTTTACTAAACCAATTAGCAAATATAGCAGACAATATAATCATAGCTACAAATGCTAAAAGCCAACGTAATATTTCTGGGTAATTTTGAACTGCAGCCGTATTATTTGCTACACCCATCGGTATACCCTTTGATAAATTATTTAACATTGAAAATGTATAACTTAGCGCATCTTGTAGTAACGACAATAACTGATTAAAAGCTAGCAATAATGCCGCGCCAGTCATTATGTACCTCAGACCTTGGTCATTTATACGGCGCCAAATATACCAAGCAATCACCTCAGCAGACACAAAAGCCACAACTTGTGCACCTTGGTCGGCGTAGTTTTGAAAAATATTGCCAAAAATAGAATTTTGATTCATCACAGCTTGCGTCACATTTCTGTCAAAAAACGTTGCAATTAACAACGATAAAATGCCCACGCCTAGTAAAATCAAAACAACTCTTTTTTCGCCATCAGTGGTTCGAAAAGATGCATTTTGCCTTTGTTCATTAATATCAACTTGATTTTGATGAACTTGATTACCTGTCAACTGCATACGTGCTATACCCCATTCCTCTTTCAATACTTTCAGTGTAAACTTAATATGTTTTCCTCCTGTCAATTTTGTATCTAGAAAATGTAAAAAGCCAGTCACATGAAAGTGACTGGCTTTTTATCTGCAACAAACTCATCTCTATTGTGGATCTAAAGTTTCATTAATTGTATTTAGATTTGTTTCCGCTACACCATATGACAATGTCGGTACAGCACTTCCAAATTGTGTCCCTGTCTTCTTACTTGTTAAGGTAAGTGATTCACGTAATTTATTGGTCACACGTTGTTTTTCAGATTCTGGCACCATCTGATAACTCACACCATCATACATATCCCCAACCCCATGTAAGTAATCGGATTCTTGATGTTTTGTAGCAGACATATACTTTTTACCAACATTCATCATCTCATTATAATTCATATCTGTTTCAACATTTTTTGAAATAGATGCCATAAACTTAGAATTGAATAACGTCGAAATGCTAGCAGATTTTTTTAACAAAGCTTTTAGAACTAAACGTTGACGTAACTGACGACCATAATCACCCTGTGGATCATCATAGCGCATGCGTGAAAATGACAACGCAGCATTACCATTCATTGTTGTAAATGTTTTAAAATTTTTGCCATCCTTAGCATATTCAAACTGCTCTTGCCCTTTAACAAATTTATACGTTTCTGGCGTTGTATCAGCCTCTGGCGTATAAGTAAAAGTCAATGGCGATGCAACTTTCACACCACCAACTTGATCAATTAGTTTTTCTAGTCCGCCCATATTAGCCAAAACATAAAAATCAATTGGCACATTGAGATAATTCTGTAAAGTTAACATTGCTGCGCCAACTCCTGCAATTGGGAAAGCGGCGTTAAGTTTTTGCGGAAATGTATTTTCAGCACCAGAAATGGCCATCATAATATCACGTGGGATTGACATCATTGTTGTCGTCTTTGACTTCGGATTAATCGTAATTAACATCATCGAATCCGTTAGCCCTGTACGATCCCTTCGCAGTGCCCCAGTATCAGTACCTAAAACCAACACAGAAAACGGTTTTCCCTCTTTTATAACCTGTTTGACATCACGTGCTTTTGTTATATTAGCGCTTCGTTGCATATTATCAACTGATTTGTGTACATTACTGAGTGCCTTGGCAAAAACAACACCAAGAATAATAATCAGTATGATGATAATCATAAAGAGCCACCGCCAAATCTTGCGACGCTTGCGTGGTGGTCTTGGGTCCCGTGGTTGCTTCCGGCCCATATCGTTTTGTGTGCGCCGCGCTGTGCGACTCGTACCTTGGTTATCCATGATTACCCCCGTTCAATATTAAATATTATACCATTAAAATTTAAACGGGTTGTGACGTATTAACGACTAGTTTCTACCAGTTATTTTTTTTAACAAACGATATATTTTATATTTCAGTGGCTTGACTGGCAGTATAAATTGTCCAACCAATTGACGTGCCTCACCTTCAAAAGCAGTTTTAAATCCTAATACACCATCTGAACCGTCAAAACGTCCCGAAATACCATAAAAATTATACTGCTTAATGCCATCATTTGCCGCTTTTTTAATCATCATGTCTTGAATTTGGTAAGGCCCGTAATATGCCATATATTCTTCATAAGTACCTGAATATAAATAAGTTACCTCTTGTGGTTGTTCAATAAACAAAGCACCAGCTACCGTCACAACATTTATACCAGCATCAGCCATTTGTGTTGTCGCTACGTTACTACGCTTAACATGATGTTTTTTTTGATCATCAAATTCGAAATATTGTCGTTTGAATTTTTCTAACTTAGGGTATTTATCGATTTTTTCTTGTAACTTAGCCAACTTTTGATCCAAAGCAATAATTTTTTGATTTTCAGACGTAATATACTTTTCAAAATTAAGTTCAGCAAAAACAAACGTTGCCTGATCACCATATGTATCATAAACTGTTTCATAGAAATCGAGACTCTTGTCATGATAATTTAATCGTTCAGCTGTTTTCTGTGTTAGTTTTTTGAAACTCGGTAAGTCTTTTCGTGACAACTGCCGTAATTGAATACCAAATTGCTTATTTTTTTTCAAGTAATATTGGACGTTTTTACTGTATGTTTTATCGATTGATTGACTATCCACCAACCCAGATAAGTTTTTCACGTACTCCCAACTTGGTGACCCTGTTGTTGACATACCAAACTCAAAGGGCTCATGTTCAAAATTCTGTTGCACCATTAGACTCAGGAAATTATCATTTGGTACCTCAAGTAAATTTCCCTTATTATCTGTCTTAACATAAGTGACATTCGGTTCCCATTTCATGTACAAAGCGCCATGCTGTTTCGCAAATTTACGCGATTCATTGACAAAAAAATTCAACAACCTTTTATTATGAAAATCTAAAAGCGGTCCGCGATCAAACAAAAAAGCAGGACCTAACCTTGTTATTTCAGTAGTGACTAACGCTGCAGCCACAACGCCATTGTTATCAGTCACCCCCACTAAGAATGCCTTATGTCCGCGTTTCAACAATAGTTGATACTGCGCAATTGATTGCGTGTACGTGCCAAGTACATGTTTTGATTCAAAATCAGCGTATGATTCAGTTGATAATTCGATAAACTGTAACGTCATAAAATATTATCCTCTAATACTATTATACAAAATAAAAAAACGCCTCGTGGACGTTTTAAAAAAATTATTAGTATTGTCCAACATTTGACTCGGCAACAATTGTACCACCTACGATACCAAAACCAACAGAAGTTGCATTTGCATTGGCAACCCACATACGGTGGCCCGGTGTACCATTAGTTACCATATTTGTTTCGTTGTACCATGCATCAATAACTTGACCTAATCCCCAACCAATAGCAACAACTTCACCATTAGTTGCAAAGTGATTTGTTGGCAAGCCACCATTAGCAACAGCATTAGCTGCACGAGCTTGTGCACGGGCTGTCAAGCCCGCATCCAAAGTCACTTGTGACAAACCTAATGCTGCACGCTTAGCGTTAAGCGAGTTCAACAAAGTCTGTGCTGTTGAGTTAGCTACTGGAGCGACGCTCGCTGGTGTCGCAGCTGCTGTATTAGCTGTAGGTGTCACTTGTGCAGGAGCTGCTGCAGGTGTTGATGTTGGTTGCGCAGCTTGTGCTGGTTGCACTTGTGGGGCTACTTTTGGAGCCGGTGTTGTATCCCCACCATTTGCCTTGTACGTATTATATTCGGCTGCTGACATAAAGCCATCTTTATCTGTATCTGCGGCTGCAATATATGCTACTTTTTCAGTCAGTACTTGATTGTCATTAGCGGCAGCGGGTGCAGGTGTCTGTTGTACAGGAACTACTGGTGCTGTTGTTGCAGCTGATGATGTTTGTGCTTGTTCAGGAGCTACTGGTGTTGTTGTTACAGCTGATGATGTTTGTGCTTGTGCAGGAGCTGCTGGTGTTGTTGTTGCAGCTGATGACGTTTGCGTTTGTGCAGAAGCCGCTGGTGCTTGTGTTGTATTAGCAGCAGTATGACCTGACAAATTCAGCACTTGTCCAACTGAGATATAATTAATATTTTGAATGTTATTAGCAGCAACTAAGGTAGCCAATGACACACCATTTGATGCGGCGATGTGGTACAATGTGTCACCAGACTTAACAGCATATGTGCCATTATTTGCTGGCGCAGCATTTGATGTTGAAGATTCTTGTTTTGGTGTGGCACTTGAAGTCTGTGTATTTAACTGTTGACCAATGAAAATTAAGTTAGCATCAGCAATACCGTTTGCTTTAGCTAATTCGGCAACACTCGTGCCATTTTCAGCCGCAATTCTATATAGCGTGTCACCTGATTTAACAGTAACAGTGTTGGCAGAAACTGTCGTAACACCAGCCACGGCCAATGCACCCGTCGCAACAGCAGATTTGATAATAGTAGATGATTTCATAATAGTAGTAGCTCCTTAAAATTCAATTGGTCAAATGTAAGTTAATGTTATTTGAGTTTGCCTCAACAGTGATAATTGTATCAAAATAGCATAACGTCCGTGTTTTATATTTTTGTCACTTTGCTTTCAAAAATACATTATCGTTACAAAACAATGTTTTTTATGCCGTGTGTTACATTTACATTACAAAATTAACTTGTACTACCTGAAAATGTTGGATACCAATTGTGGGTTAAAGTTTGTACTTGAACCGTTGCATCTTTTTCATTTACCGCAATATAATGTGCACCGCCAACATAAATACCAACACTATACGGTTGTTGTGCAATACCCCAAAATAATAAGTCTCCCGGACTAGACTCTGGGACTGGACTAATTTGGTAAACCTCATGAGTTAAGTCAATTATTTCTGACGACCAATCACCAGTCTGGTTTACGGGTTGTTTTTGCGATGCATTCATTACAAATGCAACAAACGCACCTGAGGAGCGATACTTTTTCCCCAACTGCGCTAATGCAATGTCTAACCAATTATCTATCATAAACTTCGTAATTTAAAATTGCCCGGCATCTGAAACGCCCACAATAACACCACCAACAATACCAAATCCGACAGCAGATGCACGTGAATTTGCTACCCACATACGGTGTCCTGGTTGTCCGTTCGGGGTCATCATGTTTGTTTCATTGAACCAAGCATCAATAACAGAACCTGTTGAAAAACCAACGGCAACAACTTCACCATTTGTTGAAAAATGATTTGTTGGAATACCACCATTAGCAGCTGCGTTTTGTGCACGGGCTTGCGCACGGGCTGACAAACTAGCATCCAATGATACTGGTGACAAACCTAATGAGGCACGTTTTGCGTTCAAAGAATTAACCAACGCCTGTGCATCTGAAGAAGCTGCAGGTGCTGATGTTACGGCTGTTGATACTTGCGTCACTTGTGTTTGTGTCGTTGTTGTTGTTTGCGCCTGCTGACCACCATTAGCTTGATAGGCTGTGTATTCCGCGGCCGTCATATAACCATCTTTATTGGTATCTGCGGCTGCAATATATTGAACATTCTGTGGAACAGTCGTAGTTGACTGTGGGGTTTGTGGTGCTTGCACTTGTGGGGCTGCTGCAGCTTCAGGAGCCGGCGTTGTATCCCCACCATTTGCCTTGTACGTATTATATTCGGCTGCTGACATAAAGCCATCTTTATCTGTATCTGCGGCTGCAATATATGCTACTTTTTCAGTCAGTACTTGATTGTCATTAGCGGCAGCGGGCGTAGCTGCTTGCTGTTCAGTTGCCGTAACCGTTGGTACGGTTTCTGTTTGTGCTTGCTTCAATGTCAATTCTTGACCAGCCAAAACAAAGTTATCACTTGATAAATTATTTAAACTAACCAGCGTTGTCACATCAATACCAGTTTGTTGTGCAACTTTAGATAGCGTATCGCCTGCTTGCACTGTATAAGTCGTGCCGTCTGCCGAAATCGATGTGGCTGTCGGTGCAGAGACTGTCAACTTTTGCCCAGCAATAATTAAGTTTTTATCACTGATATGATTTGCTTTTGCTAATTCTTCAGCTGTTGTGTTGTTTGCTTGAGCAATACCACTCAACGTGTCACCTGATTGAACATCGACTGTATCAGCTGAGGCCACTGCATGTCCACCCACCAGTGTAGCAACACCGGCTGCTGTTGCTAATAATGTTTTCTTTAATGTATCACCCATGTTATAACTCCAAATATTTTAATTTTTATTATGTTTATTAATTTTTAGACCTGTTGTTACACAAATCTTAAGAACAATTTCTAGTATATCTTTCTTGTATAACACATAGGTTGTTTCACTTTTTCAATATTATGACAATGTTGCATTTGTGTGACATCATAAAAAAAGGCGTAACCCTATATACATCAAGCTTTTACTACGATATATCGCAAATTAAAAGTGGGTAAATAACTATATTATTTACCCACTTTTAACTTTTATTGAAGACTTATATATTATTAAGCACCTTAAACAATTCTTTAGAATTCAAGTAATACACTACCATAAGTAAATCCTGCACCAAATCCTGTTAATAATACCTTTTTCCCTAGCAAGTTAACAGCATGGTTAAGTTCATCAAATCCTATAGCAATACCAGCCGATGAGGTGTTCCCATTACGAACAATATTTGTCGAGAATTTTTCCAACGGTTCGTTCAAAGCATTGGCAATATATTCTATTAAACGTAAATTAGCCTGATGTGGAATAAAGTAGTCAACATCATGTGGTGTTAACTGCTTTGATGCCAAAAAGTCTGTGATATGCTTTGGAATTAGTGTCGTGACCTCATCAAAAACATCGTGCCCCATTTGAGAAAACGCATCTGTTTTTGGATAGTTGGTAGCTGACAATTCTTTTAATGGTGCAATTCTACCAGAATGTACCACATCTGGGTTACCAATCGTATGCAACTCTTCTCCAACAACGACACCCGTATCATTATCATCAGCAGTGAGAATAACTGCGCCGGCACCATCACCAAAAAAAACCGTACTTGTTCGATCTGAAAAATCCATCATCTTGGAATTAACCTCAGCGGCAATCACCAAAATGTTTTTATACGCACCAGAACGAATAAACTTATCAGCTGTGCTTAATCCAAATACAAACCCCGCACAAGCTGTCATAATGTCGTATGCCCATGCCTTCTTAGCATTTAAGTTACGTTGGACAAGTGCCGCAGTTGACGGTGCTAGACCATCAGGTGTAAACGTCGTCACAATAATGACATCAATATCATTTGCTGTTAAATTGGTATCTTTCAAAGCTAACAAAGCAGCTTTTGTTGCTAAATCGCTTGTATTTTCGCCTTGTAGTGATATATGCCGTGTCTTAATACCTGTATGTGATTGAATCCAAGTATCATTAGTGTCAATGATTTGGCTTAAATCATCATTAGTCACAATATCAGTTGGTAAATAATGCGCGCTCGCCAATATTTTACTTCCGGGCATGTTTTTTCCCCTCTAAGCGTATGTCCAGCACACGTTTTTTTGTACTTATATTATTGTATCGAATTTTAATTTTTAAGCAACCCATTTGCATGACTTTGCCATAATAGCGTTTGTTGTACCTGCTCCGTCTGATGCCACAAAAAAGTATCATAGACACTCATCGCCAACACATCATTATCTTGAAACTCAGCTTTCAAAACGTCCCCCACCGGCAAAATGCCTAATAAATCACGCCAAAGCCCTAATAACGTTGGCACATCATCTCCGAATGTCCAACCGAGATGAAAACCATCAGTACGTTTGAAAATTAAAATTGCTGCGATAATATGTTCATGCGACAACCGAACAACACTATGTTCGAAGTCAAAATCTTTGGTTTTGAAAATTAAATTTCGGTAATTAATTTTTTTAGAAGCAGGATTTACACGATGAATACGCTCATAATGATCACGTAATAGCAAAACTAATTCTTGTCTCAGGTCTTCCTCTAATTCGCCTACAGTTACAACTGGTTCACCTGCATAATCTCGTACATTTAATTTAGCAAAATGAGTGGTGTAAATAGGTATAAAACCGCGATCTTTTAAAAACCCTAGACTAATTGGATCATCAACATTTGCTATGAGTCCTTTACCTTTTGAATGGGCCATCGCTTGTAACGCCCAAACGCTTGCTACATCAAGATCAGATACTTGTATTAACTCATAATTATTAGGATGGTTTTTATTTTCTTTATAAAATTCAGTCATTGTACCTTCACTATAAATGAAAAAGTCGGTCCAAAACCGACTTTCCATCACTTACTTCGTTGCTTGTAACGCATTTAAACGTGCTTGTGTTGCCTCCAACTTAGTTTGCCAATCAGCAAGCTTCAATTTTTCTCCAGCAACAACCGACTCCGGCGCTGAATTAACAAATTTTTCATTACCAAGTTTCTTTTCTGCTCGGTTTACCTCGTTAGTAAACTTCTTAACTTCACTTGACAAACGTGTTATTTCTTCGTCAATATCAATTAATTCAGCCAGTGGTACATATATTTCGGCTCCTGATATGACTTGCGACATTGCTAAATCAGGCACGCGAATATCTGCCGATATTTGAAGTGACTTAGGATGAGCAAATCGATTAATGTAATCAACATTAGTATTAAATATATCAACCAGCTTTTCATCAGATGTCTTCACCAACAAATCAATTTGCGTTGACATTGGCGCATTTGCTTCGGATCGAATATTACGAACTGCAACAATTAAATCTTGTAGCGACTTAAACGATTTCTCAGACGTCTCATCCAGTAACTCATCTTGTACAATTGGGTAACGTGTCACTGAAAAATCAGCTTGCCGACCAACCTGATCAGGCATTTCTTGCCAAATAGCCTCAGTAACAAATGGCATAATTGGTTGTAAAAGACGTAACGTCTGATCTAAAACATACGCTAATGTTTGTTGAACTGGTGCCTTGTCACCACGACCATTTAACGTTTCCTTGGTCATTTCGATATACCAGTCCGCAAAATCAGACCAAATAAAGTTATATAACTCACGTCCTGCTTCACCAAATTCAAATTTATCAAAATTACGCGTGACATGTGCAATTGTTTTGTTCAAGCGTGACAAAATCCATTTATCGCCCAATGATAACTTATCCACATCCGGCAAAGTCGATGGTGTATCATCATCTAAATTCATAATAACGTAACGTGAAGCATTCCAAATTTTATTGATGAAATTCCAAGCCGCATCCATTTTATCATACGTAAAACGAACATCTTGTCCTGGTGTTGATCCGGTAGCTAAGAACCATCGTAAGGCATCAGCACCATATTTTTCGATCACATCCATAGGATCAACGCCATTACCGAGCGATTTAGACATTTTACGCCCCTCGCCATCACGAATTAAACCATGAATTAAAACATTTTTAAATGGTCGTTGTCCAGTAAACTCTTTGCCTTGGAACATCATACGTGCTACCCAGAAAAAGATAATATCGTAGCCAGTTACAAGTGTATTGGTCGGATAGTATCGTGCAAAATCATCTGTCTGATTTTCAGGCCAACCCATTGTTGAAAAAGGCCACAATGCTGACGAAAACCAAGTATCCAAAACATCTGGATCACGTTGCCAACCATTTCCCTCAGGCACTGTTTCACCTACATAAATTTCTTCTTGCGCTGTTCCCTTATTCTTATACCAAGCTGGAATTTGGTGACCCCACCATAATTGACGTGAAATAACCCAATCTCGAATATTATCCATCCAACGTGTGAATGTATCCTCGAATCTTGCAGGTACAAACGTCACTTTTTCATCAGCATTTTTTTGCATATCTAATGCTTGCTCAGCTAGTGGCGCCATCTTAACAAACCATTGTGTGGATAAGCGTGATTCAACTGGCACGCCAGTTCTTTCCGAATGACCAACAGAATGCACGATAGGTTCTATTTTGAGCATGAAGCCACCATTTTCAAGGTCAGCAACAATTGCCTGGCGTGCCTCAAAACGTTCCATACCATTATATTTACCGGCATTTTCGTTTAAATGGCCATCCTCTGTCATCGTATTAATACGTTCCAAATCGTGACGGTTACCAACTTGAAAATCGTTTGGATCATGAGCTGGTGTGATCTTAACCATACCTGTTCCAAAATCTTTTTCAACATATTCATCAGCAATAATTGGTACTTCTCGATTAAGAAGCGGTACAATGACTTTTTTACCAATTAAATCTTGGTAGCGCTCGTCACTTGGATTCACAGCAACAGCAACATCACCAAACATCGTTTCAGGACGCGTTGTTGCGATTTCAATATAATTTTTACCATTAAATGTCGTGCCATCAGTAAATGGATACTGCACATGATAAAAAGCACCAGGATCGTCTTGATAAATCACTTCAATGTCAGATAAGGCTGTTCGTGCTTGTGGATCCCAGTTAATAATATACTCACCACGATAAATTAAGCCTTTATTATATAGGTCAATAAACACTTTATTAACAGCTTTATTCAAACCATCATCTAACGTAAATCGTTCACGATCAAAATCTAAAGATAAGCCCATCTTACCCCACTGCTGTTTGATCGTCGCCGCATATTCGTTCTTCCAGTCCCAAACTTGTTCGACAAATTTTTCACGGCCCAGATCATATCGTGAAACACCCTCAGAACGCAAACGCTGTTCTACCTTAGCTTGTGTTGCAATACCAGCATGGTCCATGCCTGGTAACCATAACACATCCAAACCTTGCATTTTTTTCTGACGGATAATCATATCTTGTAACGTTGTGTCCCAAGCATGACCTAAATGCAACTTTCCCGTCACGTTTGGTGGTGGAATAACAATCGCATACGGTTCGGGTTCATTACCTTGAATTGCTTGATTGGATTCTGGGGCAAACAATTTCTTTTCTTGCCAATGATCGTAACGACCGGTTTCAACAGCTGTGGGATTGTATTTTGTTGACATATCAATATCGCGCATGTTTTCTCCTTTAATATGATGGTACTAAAAAATCGTCCTCAAAATTAAATTAGGACGATTTTCACCGTGGTACCACCTGTATTGCTGTTAATATTATTCGTATTAACAACCACTTTTACTACTTTCAATTATAAACACTTAGCAACCTTGGGCATTAACATCGCTGATTCTCAACACCATCAGCTCTCTTTACATGTATTTGCTTAATCCTCTAAGATAATGCTAATATTACTAGAATTTACTGGATCCGTCAAGAGGTTTTTATTTTATGTTTACTTTAGCCATTATTACCTATCCAAATCATTTGATTTTCTCTAGATATTGATAAGGGTTAAAGATGATATCAATCCACTTGACTTTTTGTGCAATATATACTGCGCTCACACTGATTAACCAAGCAAATATGAATGTCAGGATAACTAACAAAAAATAATGTTGCACACCAATTTTAATTAACAAAACACGCACGATGGACGCAACTGGCGCATGAATCAAATAAATGATCAGTGAGTGACGACCATATTTAATAAAATATTTGCCGACCTTGCCTAGCTTAACATGTGAGAATAAGTATAAAAATAGTGGCACACTAGCCAGTTTAGCAATAAAATCTGTTCGTGTCATCATGTTTGTATCATACCAGGGATCACCATGTTGAAATTGCCATATCAATCCTAAAGCAAATATTGTTAGACTGAAAATAAACAATCCTCTGCGGTTCAAAATGGTAGGATTTTCTTTAAAAAAATACCCTAAATAAAAACTGATAGTCCACATAAACAGACGGTCAAAAGCATAAGGCATTGTGATAACATGCTCTAAATTTAATAAAAGTAGTATGCTATATATCCCTATCTGTAAAAAAACAGGCACCTTCAAAAGACTCATCATACCAACTAAAACATAAATAAAAAACAACACGTACAAGTACCATAAATAACCAATTGGTACAGCATAAATTCTGCCTAGATCTTGCCATGTGCTTAATTGATGTACTTCAGATCCCATATGTTGCAAACTAACATAGATGACTGAAAAAATAATATACGGTATACCTAAACTAACAAGTTTGTGAACCAAGCTTTTAATTAACAACTTGCTTGTTGGCAACGCCTTGTAAACATACCCTGATAAAGCAAAAAAGATAGGCATAACAACCGTAAATAATAGTCCCATTATCATTTCTGAAAACCAATTATACTGCTGAAATTGATTCGTTTTATAAATGCCTTCAATAACGTGAACAAGGACGACCAAAAAAACAGTAAATCCCTTTGCTAAATCCAACCATAAAATTCTTTTTTGAATCATATTACTTTTCCCAACAATTAATTATTGTCACATAGTCTAACAGAATTATTTCAATCCCACACTAATACGTAAGGCATGAGCTACTTGCTGCATTTCCTGTGAATTAACATTTATATGGGCAATTTTGTCACGTAAACGCCTTTTATCAATTGTTCTTACCTGCTCTGCTAAGATGACAGAGTCTCGCTTGATACCACCCATATGAGCTGGTAATAGGACATGTGTTGGTAATTTTGGTTTTGATATTTGTGATGTAATTGCGGCTACAATGGTTGTTGGTGAGTTTGCGTTACCAATATCATTTTGAATAATTAATACCGGCCTAATACCTGATTGCTCCGAACCAATGCCCTGTTTTAAATCTGCATAAAAAACATCGCCTCGCATCACTGTTTTAAGTTCTTTCATAAATTTCTCACTTATTATGTACGCGCCTCAGCGCTTTAATGATATATCCTTGGTAATCTTACACCAAAAGATGTTAATATTTCATGGGGAATCGTGCCAGCATAGGTTGCAAAATCTTCAATGGTAATTTTTTCATCACCATCACGACCAATTAACGTGACTTCGGTGCCAACAGGATATTGTTTATCTAATGCGATAACAATTTGATCCATCGTAATACGACCAACCACCTGTGCCTCTTCTCCTGACACTAGTACTTTCATGCCACCCATACGTCTCAAATAGCCGTCGGCATACCCAATTGGTAGGGTAGCAACCCACTGTGCATGTTCAGCTGTGTAAGTTGCGCCATAGCTCACCGATTCACCAGCTTGTAATTGATGAACGGCCCCCATACGTGATTTGAGCGATAACACATTTTTCAATTTAATAGACATATCTAATGCAGGTGAACCAGGATTAAACCCATACAATACTGACCCTACGCGTATTGTATCGGTATCAATTTCATTATGATGCCACAACGCTGAACCCGAATTAGCTAAATGCCAATACTTTTTAGGAATACCAGCACCATTAACCCATTGATAAAGTTTCGTGACTTGTTGCTTATAGTAAGCTTCATTATCATCATCGGCAGTAGCAAAGTGTGTAAATACACCATTCAAACGTAACTGACTTGATTTTTGAATGAAGTGATATAATTCAGTTACATCCGCCTGAGAATTAGCACCCATACGACCCATTCCTGTGTCTACGGCAAGATGTACATCTAATATTTGACTATCTGTCAAGAATGAAACAGCTTGGTACAGCCATTCCAATGTACCAACAGCAGGCATTAAACGATTTTCTACCATTAGCTTTACTTGTGAAACATCTTGAACACCCAGTAACAGAATGTTGAAATCATCATGATCCACCTCTTGTCGTAATATCAGTGCTTCTGAAATTGTGGCCACTGCAAAATCACGGATACCAATATCGTACAGCGCTTTCGTCACAGCAACTGCACCATGACCATAGGCATCAGCCTTAACCACAGCAATCATTCGTGTTGCGTCAGCATGTTTCATAATGAGTCGCGCATTGTATTGAATTGCTTTTAAATCAATTTCAATCCAGGTTGGTCTAGTAACGACATTATCATTTTCAATCACTTCAAAACCCCACGTTTCGGAAACAATATCAAACTCATACGATCCCATAATGTTAGTCGTTCAATAATGACTACCGTATTAACTTGATCACCACTATGAGTAATTGCCACATGTGTAATATATGCAAAATTTTTAACACGCATAATCGGACGCCCATTATCAGCATTTAAAACTTCAATGTCATGCCAATGTACTTTTTCACCGATGCCATATCCCGTAGCTTTAGAAAACGCTTCTTTGCTTGAAAAACGGCCTGCAACGAATTCATTGTAATGTTTTCCCTTACGTTTCGAAGCTTGCTCACGTTCCGATTCGGTTAAAATCGTATTTATAAAGTTTATTTGACGCTCATCAATTTGTCCAACACGGCTAATTGATTCTGTATCATTTCCAATTCCAATTATCATGTCTCTATTGTATCAAAATGTAGCGTTTTCACCAACTTATCCGTTACCTTTACTGCCACCACTTTCTCTTGCGTCAATAATGACCCTAAGTTTAAATAAATGCCATTAGCCATTAGACAACATAATAAAGTTGTAAATGTACTACCCTTTTTACTCTCCATTCGAACACCTCATTAATAGTTAATAATAGAATTGTAAAATGAAATCATACAAAAAACAATAAAAATGGCCTAACGTGTCATTTTTTTGGCATAGTTGGTGATTGGGCTGATTTATTAGCAACATATTGTACTATTATACTAATAACGTTAACGATATTTTCAGAGTAAAATTAACTCGATTTACATAAAAAAATAGCATCTCGTAAGATACTATTTTTTATCATGCCGTCGGTGGGAGTCGAACCCACACGGTGTTGCCACCACTGGATTTTGAGTCCAGCGCGTCTGCCAATTCCGCCACAACGGCAAATATAAAGTTTTCACCTTATTAGGGCGGTAGAAGGGGATCGAACCCTCGCATGCTGGATCCACAAACCAGTGTGTTAACCACTTCACCACTACCGCCATGGCAGGGATAGAGGGAATCGAACCCCCATCAACGGTTTTGGAGACCGCTATTCTACCGTTTAACTATATCCCTACAATAAATAATATTTCTCAGCTAAAGCTGATAAAACATGATGAGGAATTGCACCTCATATATAACACTAATAGTTCATGTTTGTCAGTAATTAGCGGTCACAGCGGGGCTCGAACCCGCGATCTCCTGCGTGACAGGCAGGCGTCCTAACCAGCTAGACCATGCGACCAATGGACGCTACAGGGATCGAACCTGTGACCCCCTGCTTGTAAGGCAGGTGCTCTCCCAGCTGAGCTAAGCGTCCCTATGGAGAGAAAGGGATTCGAACCCTTGAAGCAATTCCTTGCTTACATGGTTTCCAACCATGCTCCTTCGGCCTGACTCGGACACCTCTCCCGATTCTTCCGTTCTCTCTGCTTTTGTTACTTTCTTACCTTCAAAAGTACTCCTCTCAGAGTACTCCCTATGTATGGCACCGCATCTTCCTATCCTCGCAGCCAGCGATCCGGCAACTACTTTCGGCGTGATAGAGCTTAACTTCTGTGTTCGGAATGGGAACAGGTGTGTCCTCTATGCTATCAATACGACACCTTCTTTGAGTTTTACACTCAAAACTAAATAGTATCAAATTCTTCTTCTAAATTAAACCACTCATATCTTTTCTTGAACTTCCGTTCTTGACTTTGGTTAAGTCCTCGACCGATTAGTACTAGTCCGCTACATGCCTCACAGCACTTCCACTTCTAGCCTATCTACCTCATCATCTCTGAGGGGTCTTACTCTATTAATAGA
>NC_014135.1 GCF_000092505.1 Leuconostoc kimchii IMSNU 11154 | reverse complement strand
TTGGTCATGATTGCCAATGCCGACCAAATTATCAGCTTTCAATTTCGTCATTCTAGCCACTATAAAGCTCATAACACTTCACCTTTAATTTCTTTTTTAAGCCAAGATATAAGCAAATATATATACGCCAGAAAGCACAATACATATTATGCCTACAACAAATGTAATTACCTTTACCCCTGTTATTTTTCCAAAATTAATTTTTTGACCAATCCACGACAATCCCAAAATTATCAAAATAATAAAATCATATTCAGAACCATTAGGATCATCTATGATATTCTTCAACTTTTTTTCGTTAAGAGTTAATGCAAGATAGCTAAGTAATATCCCAAAAACCCCTAAACTAACAGCTGCAACAATTGATAAAATTTTTTCACTCATATAATTAACCGCCTTAAAAATAAATATCAAATTCGGAACATCTTCCAAGTAAAGTATAACCCACTATACTTTACAAGGTAAAGTGTGGGCTCTACGAGGTAGTAGCGTTCTCCCTTCCTACTGGGAGAATTGCTATTTTTCTGCGCCTATTATCCGGCTAGGAAAACCTCCGGCGGGCTATTGCATAGCAAGCGCATTTCATGCAGAACTCTACCCGAGCGAGGCAAGCTGATGTCAGCTTAAGCACAAAAAAACTGACTGAAATACAGTCAGTTTTCAAACACAAGATTTTATTTTTCATCTCTAATCTCCTTACCGTTCAATATTTCGCCTGTTTCTTTATCTATGTTTCCCCTGCCATATCTCCGCTCTTGGTAAACTGCGTCAAAATAGAGCCTTATTAAAGCAGTATGTGCCCGCAAAACAGAGTTAATTATTTTCATACTAGGCAGACCATGTTCATTACCATGAGCTCGAACAAAGCGCTTTAGTTCACGGATATTAGCTATTCCATACTCATCAATCAAATCACATACAGTATTCAACATATCGTCCTTGTCTTCCACATCAAGCGATATATATCTATCAATATCAAAATTATTAATTAACGTAATATCTTGTTTATTATATTTATGCTTTTTCTTCTCAATAGCGTCTTTGGACTCATGAGTAAGGTATAAATACATACTTGTCATACTTCTTATGACTATTTGCACTTTAGCAATGCTCTGATCGCCTAGAAGTTGTTTAATTTTGTATCGAACACTATCTGCAGTAACTGGATTTTTAGCCACATAGACAACATGATAATGTGGTTTTTTAAAATCTTGTCCTGGCACAGTACTTTTATCTTTATCATGCAATGGACTAACAGCAATTGGAACACCAATTAATTCCAATTTCGACTTCCAATCTTCTGGAATAGATTCGGGATATAACAAAAAGGTGAAGTATCTTGATTTGTCTTTTGCCATAATGGTAGAATAACCTTGTTAGAACAACAATGTTTAGCGGAAACTTTCGTCTTGCCCAAGCCGAGTTTTCGCTTATTTTTTTTGTTCTAATTCCTTTCTTGAATAATCTTCTAAAGCTAAAGCTAGAATTGCAGACTTAGAAAAACCTTTTTCTTTGGCAAGCTTCTCCAAAGTAGAATATTGGTCTTCGGTTAGACTGACCGTAATTCTTTTTTTATTTGTAGCCATATTTTTTACTCCAAACTAAATTAAATTTAAGTACACCACTATTATGCATTTTTGCAACATTATTGTCAACAATATGTGCTAGAAACCTCTATTTCGCTAGAAATTCGCTAAAAACTCGCCAAAAACTCGCCGAGATATAAAACTCTGTAACCATTGATATAAAAGGCTTAAAGATACTTTTTCATTAAAACTGGCACTCGGCACTTAAAAGGGGGGGTCGTAGTACGGGAGCGAAATTCGCTCCCTGCCCCCCCTGATTTTTAAATTTTTATCCCACGCAAACTAAAATATGGGCTCCGCCCAAACCCGCAAGCTGTGTCAGCTTGACCCCATAAATGAGCGGGAGCTCCCGCTCAAACTCACCCCGCACTCGCCGTGGGGCAGGCAAAAAAAGCAGGTGTGCTTTTCTTTGCATGCGCAAAAGTGTTTTATCCGCTAGTCTATCAACTCCTTAAAGCCTCAAAAAGGGGCTAACTGCTAAAGCAGCAAGCCCCTTTAATTCGATTTACCGTTGACAGACACAAAGTTAACTACGTTCAATCTAGTGAGATGTTAAATTAAGCTCTTAAATGCCATTTTAAGCTCGTATAAGTGTTTTAAAGATGTGGACCGCCTAATTCATCAGATTTATGCCTATCAAGTCTCTGTGAGCTTTCAGGGGCTTTTTTAGACGGTTCTTTTAGTCCTGAACGCTCTAGCCACTTGTCAGGTAAATTGATACCTAGTTTTTTGTGTAGAAACTCATCAACATTTCGTATAATACCCTGAAGCGTTCCTACTAGTTTTTGCAATTGCTCATTTTCTTTTTTCAGTTCATAGTTGCGCCCCTTGGCTTCGCTCAAGTCATTACGTAAACTATGATTTTCTACTTCCAGATGAATTTTTTCAAGGTTATAAGCGTCACTAGTTACAGCGCGTTGTTCCAAATCAGCGAGATCATTTTTATCAACGGTCATTTTATTTTTGTTTAGCAAGGTAGGTTTACTAGCAATTTTTTTATTGTCACGAGGCTTGATTTCATCAAGTCTTTTTTTCATATCTGCAAGCTTTGCTTGTGTCTCTTGTTTTTCGGTCTCTATCTTTTTCAAATCTTCCCGCATAGCTTTGTATTCGGGTACTGATAAATTTTTACGCTCTTTGTTTTTGTTGCCACGTTCCACATCAAAGCCATTCTCTTTAAGATACTGTGGTAATTCCTCTTGAATGTGCTGCAAGGCTTCCCGATTGAATATACGCTTGGCTGAGAGCTTTTTATCATCATCAAATGGAACAATGCCCATATGCATGTGAGGGGTTTTCTCGTCCATGTGAACGACTGCATAGCGAATATTTTCGTCGCCATAGTTATCTGCAAAATACTGTTTGGCTGTTTCAAAATATTTGCGGGTGTCAGCTTCGTCTAATTGCTCAAAAAAATCTTTGTCACTGGTTAGAATCCACTCATTGACTAAAACAGCGTCTTTGCGAACTGCCCGCTTGCTGGCTTTATTTTCGTTGATATAAGCTTCAATATCCGTTTTAAAATTATCAGTACGCCCAGCTACCAAATCATAATTCAAGTGAGAGCGGGAAACATCAATATCTTCATTGCTGTGATTGGTCGTTTTTCG
>NC_014134.1 GCF_000092505.1 Leuconostoc kimchii IMSNU 11154 | reverse complement strand
GCAACAATATTCTGATATTTTCATGATCTGATTCCCCCTCAATCAATTATAGATAATTCAATTATTTTAGCGCAAATTTCTTTTGGATAACAAATAGTCGTAAAGAGGCATTCATTGGTGATAATCTATCCTTGTGGAATGTTAGCCAACCAGCAACTATCAAAGTAATTGTAAACAAGAATGATCATATACTCAAAAAAACCATCCATTTTTTGAATATATGATTCATCTTTTTTACTGTATTTTATGTGGTTAAGCTGACGCCAGCTTGCCCAACGCGGGTAGCGTTCTGCATGACATGCTCCCGCTGAAAGCGATCCTGCAATGATAAATTGCCCCGTCACGGCGTGACCCGCCGGAGGTTTTACAAGCCGGATAAGTGGCGCTGTAAAATAGCAGTTTCCCCAGTACGAAGGGGACAAGCTACTGTCATCGCTTGTCGATGACGCGCCTCGCAGAGCCTGTCCAAAATACTATTTTGGTATAACAGGCTATACCAGATTTTCAACGGTGTTATACTGGTCTTGGAAAACCTTTTTCGAGGAGGCATTTTTGATGGCGCATTTAAAGAAAAATACGCGTGGCGCAGTACCCGGTTTAGCGGTCCATTTTGAACGTAAAACCGACCATCACACTAACAAAGAAATTGATGTGTCGAAAACCTATCTGAATCAAGAGCTCATGGCGGATGGTTCTGATATGCTGTCACGCTTCAATGCGCGTTTAAATGACGTTTATTGCATGAAAAGAGACGATGTAAAGGCGTTAGCGACTTGGATTGTCACTTTACCTGAAGAACTCGCAGAAGCGCCCTACGAGCAACAGAGCGCCTTTTTTGAAGTAACCAGCAATTTTCTCAATGACCGTTATGGTCAAGAAAATGCCGTGGCAGCTGTCGTGCTCAGAAGTCAATAAATTGGACTATTTTTGTTCAGTTAATTAGGCGACATTTGAGATACGATTGGGATTATAAAAATTGATATACCAACCAATGGCTGCTTGGACTTCTGAGCAACCCAGACTGATGTCGACTATTTAGTGAAACCAAAACAATTTTAATCCAAATAACATAGTATTAGTATTTTCAGAAATAGCTTTTGAATCAAAGCCCTTTCAATCCCTTTAAAAGCCGCTTTAAGATATAATAACTTTGCATAGTCTATTGATACACAAAATCTTAAAAAGCGCCTCAAATCGTTAACCAGCAACCATTAATTACTAAAGTACGTAAAAAAAACAGCCTTTCTGTTCAAAAAAAGAACGAAAGGCTGTTTTTAATCCAAATCACACGTGACTAAAAAGAATTTTTCTGTTGTAAGCGCCAAATACACCACTTTAAAAATTCGCTTTCATTCAAAATTTCAACGCTGTGCGTCTCAGCATACTTAATTTTTTTGGTGGTTAATATTTCGAACATGGACTGCTCTATTTGACCAGCAATCACATACTTTATTTTTTGATTCATGTTAGTTTGAGGAAACGCCCCTAACATCGCTGCCAATTGTTGGGCTTGTAGTCGTGTCAAACTGTTAAGTTTACCAGTAAAGATAATCGGTTGTTGCGATAAATCTTTCATGCCAACACTTCCTCACTAAAAATGACTATAAACACTGATTCCTGATTATAAAAAAATGCAATTTAAAGTCTGAATAGATTATGCCAAGTCACGTGGAGAACAGACTGGTCAGTTTTAAAAGGTAGCCTAATCGTCCTGGTTTATTGTATCGAATATAGGTCAAGACGCTTCTTATGTCATCACAATATATAAATATTTACTAACTGGGAGACTAAAAAAGTATCTATATCTTAGCAAAAAAACGAGGTTAATAACAGATCCCGAACATTGCAACAATATACAACTAAAAATTCACAATATTAGTGTTGATAAAACAGTAATAAAGAAATTCATAGTCATAAAAAGTGGCTACTTATATTCATTACAATAGTTGACATATGCCGATTTAAATGATTGTTTTATTATATTGTCTCATTTTTGAAAACATATTATAGGACATGCTAGGTAATTTTGCACATTGATACAAAACTCCTGTAACCCTTAACCCCCATACGAACTTGGGGGTTTTACTAGTTGTCTTTCGGTTAATTTACCCCCCCTATTAGTAATTTGGGGGCTACGCGATTTTTCTCATCTTTAGCACCTTATCCTTATAATAAAGCACTTTGACCCATCACCGGTCCACGACCTATCGGTCTTAGTCCCTGGTCACAGCAGAGCTGTTCCCTGATGGGTCACGCGAAAAAAATAATTACCTTAAGTATACCATATTTTATTACCATGAATATATGATTAAAGATCACAATAGCTAAAAAGATCGAAATATATACAATCCGTCGTAATTAAAACAATTAGGAGCAGGACTTCTTCCTGCTATGATATATCTTAGGCGTTGTGATTAGACGCCCAGAAGGGAGGTGTTCCTTCGTGAAAGCTTCTATAATTGTACTGCAACAGCTACAAGCCACACTTTGGCAGATTTTGGCTGGCTTAGTGTTAATCTCGTTGCAGAATTATATTGAGGATCACAATCATTAATTTACAACCCCCCTCGTCTGGCAGTATGGGGGTTATTTTTTTAAATCAAAAAGCTTATCACTGGCAGGTGACAAGCTCTGGATTATCTGCCACTAGAAACGGAAACCGCGCAACTGCCAACACAACAGTTAAGCTCGCCCGTGGTTATTATTATTATTGTGGCTTTTTTTAATGTCTTTAAATCAAAACCAATAGAGAAAACTAAAAGAAGTTATTGACACAAGCAAGTCACAAATGCTTGATTGAGAGTGAGGGAAGTTTAGAGCCGAAGAAAGTTTTTCCCTTGTTTTGGGAAGAAAAAAACTTTAATCAAACAAACACTTGACCGATCGTTCAGTCGTCCGTCACCTTATCCATACAAGCTTTGGTTTTACCCACTTGCTTTAATCAATTACTTAGTCATTGAACCAATAAAAAAACGCCCTTATTGGCGCTGTATCACTATATTTATTCTCTTTGTCACGATACAGTTTAAAGACAAGCTCTGTGTCCTTGAACACCGTTTTACCTGCCGAGCCGTTAATGGTCGCTCTCACCCTACTACACGCCCAGTATGGATTGTTTGTGTAGCACCCAAATATTTTTGTACAGTAGTGTCTGGGAAAATGGCACTTGTCTATTTTTTCGTATACCTGATACAGCAATTTGGATCTACCGAGTTGCAAGAAACACAACTACCCCCTACCTGTCATATCAACCATACCCCTTAAAGTGTTTGGCTTCACTCTTTTTGAAATCACCCACATTTACAACACAAAGGTTATGTTGTATAATAGAGCTACATTGATCAAACAAATAAGATGTATGTAGCTATCAAGGACGGCAATCCTTGGTGGCTTTTCTTTTATTCTTTTTTATTAACACTATCAATATAATACACCCTAATCACCCTGTCAACAATATATTTGTTTAATAGTGATATTTAACTATTTAACTATTTCACTATTTATATATATAGATATTTATAAATAGTGAAATAGTTAAAACGGGATATTTAACTATTTATAAACACTATAAAACCAGTATGTACAGCCGGTTAAATAGTTAAAAAGTTATATTTATCTATTGATATATTTATATATAGTGATATAGTTATATTTATAAATAGTTATATAGTTATATATTATTTTTTTATAAAGGACTAATCATGGAATTAAAAACAAATAGAAAACAAGCAATCACGCTAACAGTTGGAAACTTCAAAGGTGGTGTAGGAAAAACTACTAATAGTATTCTAATAGCATATACATTAGCGCAAAAAGGAATTAAGACCTTAGTTATTGATCTTGATCCCCAAGCAAACGCCACAAAAACACTAACTTTAACAAAGTTAAACCAAGATGAAGACGGAATACTCACGTTTGAAAAAACACTTATGCGTGGTATTGCTGACAATAAAATTGATGATCTACCAATAAAAATTATTGATAATTTATTTTTAATGCCTTCAAATATTGATTTCGAAGAATTTGCCAAGTTTTTATACCAAAACACAGACAATCAAACAGACGAAGATTTTTATTTTTCAAAACTATTAGATC
This sequence comes from Leuconostoc kimchii IMSNU 11154, assembly GCF_000092505.1. Classification (NCBI taxonomy): domain Bacteria; kingdom Bacillati; phylum Bacillota; class Bacilli; order Lactobacillales; family Lactobacillaceae; genus Leuconostoc; species Leuconostoc kimchii. The sequence continues at coordinate 25,521 of NC_014134.1, read as the reverse complement.
CAATAAAAGAAAGCTTTGATATTATTATTATTGATGTTCCACCAATGTCTAAAGAAATTACACGTAATGCTGTTACTAGTTCTGACTATGTTTTAATTTCACTACAAACACAAGAACATTCACTAACTGGTGCTGAAAATTATATCGAAGAGTTAAATAAACTAAATGAAAAATATGATCTAAATCTAACAGTTGTAGGTTTACTGCCAGTTCTTTTAAAAAATACTGGAACAGTTGATGAATATATTATTGAAAATGCCAAAGAAATTTTCGGTGAAAGCAATATTTTCTCAACAATTGTGCCACAAATGGAACGTATTAAACGCTTTGATATAAATGGAATTACAAATCATGATAGACATGACTTAAAAGTTCTACAAAAGTATAACGAAGTCACAGATGAGCTAATTACTAGACTAAATTTTTATGAAAAAGAGGTAAACTAAAATGAGTAATAGCGTACTAAAAGGAATGAGCCCAAGAGTACAAGGTAACATCCCAGCTAAAGAACAATTTTCTTTAAATGATAGTAGAGAAAAGAAAGTAGCACCAAAACCACAATCTACAATTAAAACAGATACTATTGAAACTAAAAACAAAAAATCTAATAAAGAAAAATTTGTCAATCAAAAGTCGCAGATTAAAATTTCTGAAAGTATTAAAACGGAATTAGCTGCACTCAAAGCTATTAACAAAACAAAGTTTGACTACGAAGTAATAGAATTATTGATTGACAGTTATGTTCAAAATTCACTAACATCAACACAAAAAAGAAAATTTAAAGCATTAACCAGTGACGATTTTTAAATTGGTATAGATTGTGAAAAAAGCTTAAACCTGACTTTGTGAACTGTCGGAAAAGGTCAGGGGGATCACAATACACAAGTGCTGATTTTAATATTAAATATCAAAAGTCTGGATCGAAACATTCATACTCGCAGCAATGGCAAACATACGACAAGGGACATATGGAAGAGTTATATTGAAAACATACCAAACATCAACTGAATTCCAAGCAGCTATCGGGTGGTATACTAATTTTTATAATCGCAACCTTACCTCAAAATTTCAAATGTTGCCTAAGCAACTGAACAAAAGTAGTTCAATTTATTGATTTCTGATCATAAAATATCGCCGACAATTCAATATTATCAAAACTAACATTCCTAAAATTTGTATCTTCTTTACTTTTTTCATCATTTCTCCTCATACACTGAAAAAAAAGCGCTTATGCGCTTTTGTCAAATAAATGTATGCTTTGTTAAATTACTCTTCAGAGCCTTCAAGCTCCCCTTCTTGAATGATAGCTTCTTCCTTGGTCGATTCTGTAACACCGTGTTCATGCTTAACTGGTGAATAGATAGAGTAGCACTTCATAACCTGATCACCAACATTGATAACATTGTGCCAAGTATTATCAGGAATAATAATGGCCTCACCAGGAGTAATATCCTTATCAATAGTCAATTTCTCTCTATCTTTTCCCATCTGAACATGTCCGACACCTTCAACTAAATAAATAAACTGGTCATTACCATGATGAATTTCCATTCCAATATCACCACCATTAGGTGGAATTGCCATTAAAGTAACTTGAAAATGATCTCCTGTCCACAAGGTTGTGCGATAATTAACATTTTTTATAGCCGCCTGATTAAGGTCAACAGCAAATGGATGTGGTCCGTAATCTTTCAACTTCATCTCATTGTTAGTCATTATTTAATTCCTCCTTTGCTCATTATAGCACAAATACATGATCTTATACTTAATTAGTGGGCGTCAAATAATGAGACCAAACCACTTATTTGATCAGTATAAGATCAATGAAAATAATCAACTGTGTATCACCACGGCATGTTTTGCAGTAATTTGTAATGTTCATTTAATTCTTGTAATTAACCGTAAAATAAAATGTTATAATTTACACATGGATATACAAATTAGTAAAAAAATAAATATTCTACGTGCCATTGTGATGGGAGCGAACGACGGTATTATTTCAATTGCTGGCGTTGTTTTTGGTGTTTATGGGGCCTCAATGAATACTTGGACAATTTTTCTGGCTGGCCTGACAGCAACAATCGCCGGTACTTTTTCAATGGCCACAGGTGAGTATGTATCCGTAAATTCACAATTAGATTCAGAGCGTTCAGCTAAAGACGAACAAAGAAGTGCGCTAGTTAATAATTTTTCACAAGAAGCTCAATTTCTGATACAACACTATCAAACAGATGGCATCAGTGAGGAAAATGCACGGTTACTTGCGCAACAAAGCATGCAAAAAGATGCATTAGGAGAAACCTTACACGCACGCTATGGCATAAATGAGGATGATTTTATCTCGCCAGCTGAAGCTGCTATTGCTTCAATGATGGCTTTCCCCCTTGGTGCCATCTTGCCAATGGTCGGTATGATCTTTGTCCCGATGACATACCGTGTCGTCATAACTCTTATTTTTGTAATTTTCGCCTTGGTTTTAACCGGCTATTTCTCAGCCGTGTATGGAAATACACCAAAAAAAACAATGATTTTACGAAACGTACTGATGGGGCTATTAACAATGTCCGTGACATACTTAATTGGCTTATTAATGGCTGCGTAATATGGAATACAAAAAATTGACTTTATCAGAAAAATTAAATATTATTCGTGCTGGAGTGTTAGGTGCCAATGACGGAATTATTGGTGGCGCTGGTGTCATCCTCGGTATTACTGGTGCGACTACCAATAATACAGTCGTCTTTGTAGCTGGTATTGCTGAAATGCTCGCTGTTGCTTTTTCTATGGCGTCAGGGGAGTTTGTTTCGGTTTCGTCACAAAAAGATACAGAAAAAGCAGTGGTTGCAAAAGCTGAGACCCTTTTGGCCACCCAACCTACAATTGTGCATGATGAAATTGCTATATATTATGAACAACGGGGTGCTGATCCTAAATTAGCCACACGTGTGGCGGATGACCTGATGACAAATGATGCTTTGAAACACTATGTACAAATTAAGTACGGTATTGTAGTTGGAAAGTATTTAAGCCCTGGACATGCCTTAGTATCATCATTTATTGCCTCAATATCTGGTGGTATCTGGCCATTACTATCCGTGATATTACTACCCGACAATCTGAAAGTTATAGGAACAATTTTGGCAACGCTTTGGGCACTTTTTTTAACTGGTTGGCTAAGCGCTTGGGCGGGACGAGCACCAATAATTCCAGCTATTTTGCGCAACATATTCACAGGAGTGCTCACAATGGCCTTCACTTATTGGCTTGGAACCCTATTTAAGTAGCAAAATGAAATTTTATAACGCATAACCTGACAGAAACCAATCAGCCATCTGCTAATATAGCAACTTTTATAATTGTAATATCAAATCTTTTTGAACAGTGGTTTCATGATTATCGGAGCTACTATTGTTGAAACGATGACAGCAACAATAAACTCCGCTGAAGTATAATCATCAATAATATGTGATGATATACCTATTTGAATAATCACAAGGGCCATCTCACCTCTAGAAATCATGCCTGCCCCAATTGCACTTGAAACTCTGGTATCTAGACCAGAAATTTTTGCTCCCCATAACGAGCCAACAAATTTTGTGACAATAGCTAAAATACTAAAAATTATAATAGCTGTTATCTTATCTCCCAGTCCCTGGATTACGATTTCAAGACCGATGGACCCGAAAAATACAGGGTAAAAGAAAGAATTACCCATTTTCGTACTGATAACACCAATTTTATCAGAAAAATTATACTTCCTGAGTAGTATACCTAACGCAAAAGCGAGTAATGGTAAAATACTGTTTATCCCCAGTGCACCTCCACCTACTAAAACAGAAAATAAAGTCACCGCAAACAAAGCAATTATGTCATCTATTACAGCCGCCGAAAGTATGATTGCTCCTATTGCAGTGGCTAATTTTTTTTGTTCCGATAGTACAGCTAACGTTATAGATATTGAAGTTGCAGAGAACACAACACCGGCAAATATGGAAGTCTGTATATTATATCCAAGCAATAAAAATGCAATCGGAAAAGTAATTAAGGGTAGTAGTACCCCCATAACTGCAATGAGTGACGATGCTTTAATGTATCTTTTCATTTCCTTTAAATCCGACTCTAGTCCCGAATTTAACATCAGTAAAAAAATACCTATCTCAGCTATCAAGTGGATTAAATTACTTGACTGTACTATATTAAATATGCTGGATCCTAAAATGATACCTGAAAATAGTTGCCCAACAACTTCAGAAAAACCAAACCAGGTGCCTACCTTTCCCAGAAAAATAGTAACTATGACTAAGAACATGATTAATAGATATTCCATTATTTCTCCTAATATTTAAAAAGCTCCAAAAAATGCTAGTTCCCCGACTAACAATTCTTGAAGCTTGCGCCCAACCGTTTAAATTAAATTAAGTTAAATATACCATAGTTTTATTATTCAAATCAAATTTCGCTATATATTATTGTCCTGATCCTACGATATAATTTTTAAAAAGACATTTTCTGTCTCTAATTAAAAAAATATGATTTTTTATTAGCAAAAAAGGAATATATAGAAATTGTTTAAACAAAGAACTTACACCAAAAAAAGCTGATGGTTAGTACAAAACTAATTTTTATATCATCATACTCCACCTCTTCTTAGGCAAATTTTTATTTTGATACAATTATGTTGAATATAATTTCACTATTACGATGTGCTCACTCAATCAAAACACTCTAAATTACGATAAAGCGATGTTATCTCAATTGAATTTGAAACTAAAGCTGGTTCCAATTATTTGTAAAAAAGAATCTCCTGGTAATTATTTCTGTAATTGTAATTTAATTGATAACGAATTTATCTTTTCGACGCAAAAACTCTAAAATCGTGTTTTTGAAATTTATTTAGTTGTTAAGTGATAGTTGATTTCTAGTAATTTTTGCATCTTTTTGGTTCATTCTAATATAAATAATATCACCAGCACGTAATACTAAGTCTCCTTTGGGAATCAGTACATTTTCAGATCTTCTGACCAGTGTAATCAAACTATTTGATTCCAGTTGTAAGTCTCTTATTTGTTGATCTTCTAGCATACCACCAGCAAGAACAGTGACTTCCATAGTTATCATGGAGGACATCGCTAGATGCGCTGGTTTTCTTTTCAACAAACGTTCTAATAAAGATTCATATATTGGTGCACCATTTAATAGATCAACTACTAAGTAGGCTACTAAACTTACAAGTGCTAAAGGTAAAATGTGGGTCACACTCCCAACCATCTCAAAGATAAGAATAATTGCAGTAAATGGTGCTTTACCAATACATGCGAAATAACCTGCCATACCGATCACAATAAAGTTTAAAGCATAATTTGCACTCATGAGATGTAAATAGACAAATATATGAGCCATCAATGCGCCACTTAGTGCACCTAGAGTCAAAATAGGTAAAAATATTCCCCCTGGCAGACCGGAACCGTAACTAATCATTGAGAAAACAAATCGAACTAACAAAATTACGATGATCATTTTCATTGTCATAGGTGCTTCTTTCAGTGATAAAATTAAATTATTTCCCCCACCTAAAAGATTTGGCCATAAAATTCCAATCGGTATCACCAAGATAAACGGCACGATACCGTATAAATATTTAGGAACCCTAATTTTACTGTAACAATTTAAGCTGAATAGTAAAAATTTTTGATATAAAAAGCCAAATAAGCCTAATATAATACCAAATACCAACAATAAACCATATAACTGTACCGGGAAAACGCTTAAGTGTCCAATAGATAAAACTGGTGTTTGGCCAAACAAAACCGTAGAGACAAAATCCGAAACGCTTGCGCCTGTCAATGCACCAACCCAGACAAAGGGAGAAATACTGTGATAGACTTCCTCCAATACAAACATAACGCCGGCTAAAGGTGCATTAAATGCAGCTGATAAACCTGCAGCGGCACCACTGGCTATAAGCCCTTTCGATTGATTATGACTAAGACGTTTATATGATGCCACACCCTGACCAATTGATGCACCCAGTTGAATTGAAGGACCTTCCCGCCCCAGCATTAAACCACTACCAATAGCCAAAATTCCTGATATAAATTTCCGCCACAATGTCGACCACCAGTTTATTTTTAGTTCACCCAATAATAGACCTTCAACCTGTGGAATGCCGGAACCGGATATATTAGGTTCTTTGTTTAACATCCATGAAACAATTAAAAAACAAATTAAATTAGCAGTTATCACTAAAAATATTAACGCTATATTGCCATGTGAAATATCGAGATACAGCGTTTGCACAAATTGAAGCAATTTTTCAATTGTCCAGCGGAAGACACTAACAACTATTCCTGTTAAAAAACCTATAAGTGTGCCATATAATACTACTGACAGCTTTGATGTATTGAGTCTAATTCTTTTTTTAAACATAAAATCAGTTTACAACAAAAAGGGGGTTGATTCCAAATACAGAAAAATTTAACGATTTTCTTTATATATTCTCATTCTTTGATTAAAACAGAATCAAGCGAATTCGTTTTGTGTATGTATTAACAAAACATCAAAGACATTTAAAACTGCGTGTTTCACATTCAAAGTATTTCGTTAAACGTGTATGTGTATAGCTACAATAAATAAAAAAATTCCTAAGACTAATGTCAATGCAAAATATACCATACTCCGTTTAAAACTATTAAACTGCTCTCCCTGTGTCATCATGGTGCTGAATGTCGTCAGGCCGCCAATAAAACCCGTTCCAATAATAATATGCCAGACGTTGCTGTTCATATTAACTGATAATACACCCATCAAAAAAGCACCAATAATATTAACATAAAAAACACCTGTGAAAAAATTTGTAATCCTTGGCATAAAACTTATAACTAGATATCGAATAACAGCACCTAGCCCAGCAGCTAAACAGAAATACAAATAAAAGTTAAAAAAATTCACTGATTTAATCTCCGATTTTTTCCTACATTTTTCCCAAAAACAACTGCAATGTAAGCCAGTATAAAACTAATTAATGTATAAATAATACTAATTAAAAAATTTTCTCTACCTAATTGATTAATTTGAAGTATAAATGTGCTGAATGTTGTAAAGCCACCCATGATACCCGTCCCTATAAAATTTTTTAAAATTAAAGAATAGTCATAGCTGTCAGGAATGACTGCTCCGATATAAGCAAGGAAGAATGATCCTAAAACATTGATGACTACTATAACCCAAGGACTACTCCCAATATGTGGAATTTCGGTAATTAGTAGCCTGAACAAGCTACCTAATGACCCACCAAAAAATACTACAAGACAACTAGTCAGCAGGGTACTATCTTTTAAATATTTCATGTTTTCTCCTAAACAATACTTGTTAACACTTTAAAAAGTATAAAAATCAAATATTTATATTTTATAGTGTCTCTTCAAAAGTAAAAATTACAGATGTGGAAAATAATTTACTGATATCATCATGTATCTAAAATGCACGTTATACCAACCTAAATTGGGATACTACATGAAAATAGAAAAGAGATAATTATGATCAGTTCAGTACAATTTGAAAACACAAAATGTTATTCAAACCTATCAAACAAAGACTGCATTGCAAGTAAGGAATTCGTTTTTTTAAAAAAATGATTCTTGCGGAAAATGGCTACAAAATAGATAACATTGAAAATAACTTAGCACCAAAAATTGCAAATATAACGCTTTCTGATGACAATACCGCCCTTAAGCAACGTATATACGTTGAGTCAACAATATCAAATAAGATTCCGAATTTCGTATACTTAATATATCAAGAACGCCATACACCCGATGAAGTATCGCTTAGTACGACCATTTCATTACTAACCCCATTTAGTATTAATGGATTATTAAACAACACACCTGAAAATTAGTTTAAAAATGCTAAATAAAAACAAGCAAAATGATCTATGAAATAGAAATAATTGGCAAAAACAGTGAAAGTGGTATAATATAAATATAAACAAAAAGACCCATGTTAGGTACATGACCTTTTAAGTCACAAGCGTGCTTCAGCGTTGGTAGTTGTTATTTTGTTAATAAACTAAAATAGTCATTTCACGAAAACCCCTAGAACCGGCCAAAGTTAAGGGGTTTTTGTTTACCTATTTTTTAGACTTGTTAATTTCTTTTAGTAGTTCGACTACTTTCGTAGCTAAAACAACCAGAAATGTGATCAACACAATTACCGCGGTCTAACAGACCATTTGGTGTTATCCTTTCAGGTAGCCTTGAGTTTCAACAATAAGCGTCACCCCCAACTATCAGATTCCACCAGTCCTTAACTTGCTTGTAAATAAAATTATATCATAACCTAATCTTCACAAAAAAATATGACAGCTTTACAGTTATTAGTGCAATAAACTTTTGAGTAGTTTGCACTTTTTCAAAGTCATGCTATACTTGGCTTTATATACTGCAATTTAGTTATGCAATTTTAAAGAGGTATAAAATGACAGTTTATGGTTATGCACGGGTTTCAACAGCTGGACAATCTTTATATGAACAAAAAGAGACTTTGAAAAATGCCGGGGCTGAAATGATTTTCAGTGAAAAATATTCAGGTACAACTACATCACGACCACAGTTTAAAAAACTTGTCAATCTAATTGAACCTAATGACACATTGATCGTCACCAAGTTAGATCGCTTTGCTCGAAATACACGTGAAGCATTAAATTTAATTGATGATCTCCTGAAACAAAAAATTGTGATTAAAGTTCTAAACTTAGGAACAATTGACAATACCCCAATGGGTCGCATGATTGTAAGAACATTACTTTCGGTTGCGGAAATGGAACGCGACATGATTATCGAACGTACGCAGGCTGGTAAGATATTTGCAAGGCAACACAATCCCAACTATAAAGAAGGTAGACCCAAAAGAAAAAAAGATAGCCGAAACACAGCTATCTTTGAGTATTCTCAAACGCACACAATAAAATCTACAGCAGAAGCTTTCAATATTTCTGTTAGAACAGTACAATATATTAAAAAATTGTTTATTCAAGATTAATTATATTAAATTAATGGCAGATGACAAAAATATACGTCTTCCAATTGATATGCATATATGATATCAGTTCAGTAACATGGACAAACGCTTATACCAGACTCACACTTTATTATAATCAACCAATTTTACCTAGATTTACAATGCTCGTATACTGAAAATCAGGACTTCTTTATTTCTAGGGCATAATCCGATGCTAATATACTAAAAAATGGACTATCTTTATTCAGTCCGTTATTCACAAGATGTCAAAGGTTTCTTGGTTAAACTTCACCAAGAAGGCCGTTCACTTAAATCACTAGCAGAAGGATTCGGACCGTCGAACGATCCTATGGATATTTGGGTTAAACAAGCTACTCCAATCTTGATCAAGGGTCAGTCAAAGACTTTAAAATACGTCAAGCAACTAGAGAAGCGCCTCACTATTTTGGAGGAAGAAAACGAAATTTTATCACGCATAGCCTGACAAGCATTGAGCGGCCATCTTACTAGCCAAAAAATAGTCCGTAATGTGGGATTGCCGCTAGTTAACCAATTTTTAGCACAAGGCTACGCGCTTGTGCGTATTTTAAGTCCACTTAAAATCAGACCTAGTACCTATTACAACTGGCGCCATTGGCAGTTCAGTCGACAAGAAAAGTTTAGAGAATGCCTAAAACCTTATATTTTAGACGTTTGGAAAACCTTTAAATTTTATGGTTATCGTCGTATTGCTGCTTATAGTCAACTAACCAATGACTGCCCGAAAATATCTGAGTATATGACACTCAAATTGATGCGTGAATTAAGGATTAGATCAAGCATGCAAAACGTTATCGCAAACACAAAACCGTTGTGACGGTTTCTCAAATAACTAATCTGATTAGGCACTAGCATGATTTGAGCGGTGTTTGGCAAACAGATATCACTTATATTCAGTTGACTAATCACAGATGGGCCTATTTAGCAACCGTTTTGGATCCTGAGAAGAGAAAAGTATTAGGCTATAAAATTGGCAATACAAGGACAGCCGAACTAGCTACAAGTGCCTTACAGATGGCGTTAGATAATCATCAAAAGCCACTAATAGTTCATTCGGATATGGGGTTACAATACACGAGTGCTGAATTTAATACCAAGGGTCAAAATTATGGCTTGAAACATTCATATTCACTCAAAGGACATCCATACGATAATGACTTTATGGAAGCGTTTCATTCAATATTGAAGCGTGAAGAAGTTTATTTGAAGGCATACCAAACATTAACTGAGGTCCAAGCAGCCATTGGTTGGACTATCAATTTTTATAATCGAAATCGTATCTCAAATGTCGCCTAATTAACTGAATAAAAATGGTCCAATTTATTGACTTCTAAGCAATAGACTGGGCTACTAGAAATATCTATTTGAGAGGAGCTAACACAGAATTTTAGAATAATCATAATTACCTAAATGAGATTGTTTAACATAAAGTAATTAAAAAAATAAACTCATAATGAAAAACTAACATATTCATTATAAGTTTATTTAGCATAAATCCTATTTTATAAGATACCTCACCGGTCTATCCCACGTATCCTTTGAAAATTTATGGATTGATTGAGGAGGCAACACTAGCGAAACCGTTATACCATTATACTCTGCCAACGTTGCGTCAAAGAAACCTGCACCGTAACCTATCCGATAATTATCTTCGCTAAAGGCTACACCGGGAACCACCATTAGATCTATTCCCTTCAAATTTTGTGCTTGATTTTCATCTTGTGTTGGTTCTAGAATTCCGAATTTTGATTTACTCATTAAACTTTCTATATAGTCAAACCATAATAATTTTCCACTACTCACCCTAGGTACTACTACTTTCTTATGGCTTCTCAACGCCTCCTGAATAATGACATCAGTACTCAATTCGTGTTCCATACTTATAGTTACAGCCACTGAATTAGAGTTATTCCAATATGCCTTAGAAAACAGAATTGCCTGTAATCGCTCTTCTTCAGTAATCTTGCTATGGTAATCATATAATTTTAGTTTATCCAAGGTCATTTTTCTTATTTCTTTTTTACTAAGCACTGCTACAAACCTCCTCCAAATTATCTTCAAACTAGTCCGATAAAATCTTACTAATTATCTCTTTTAATTCTGGCACAACCTCTTGTTCAAACCACGGATTTTTTTTAATCCATATATTATTTCTTGGTGAAGGATGAACTATCGGAAAATAAAGAGGCAAGTAATTTTTGTAGTTCTTTATTACATCGGTTATCTTGCTTTGATAACCAAGATTCAGATAATATTTCTGAGCATATGATCCCACCAATATAATTAACTGAACATCGGGCATAAGCTCCAATAATTTTGGGTGCCATTTGTTAGCTACTCCTCGTCTGGGCGGTAAGTCACCCCATTTTCCTTTTCCTGGATAGTAAAAGTCCATGGGAATTACGCCAATTTTTCCTGAATTATAAAAGGTATCTTTACCAACCCCGATCCACTCTCTTAATCGATCTCCCGATGCATCATCCCACATTATACCCGAGTTTTGAACTCGTAATCCCGGTGCTTGACCAATAATGACTAATTTTGCTTTTTTCGATACGTGAAATATTGGCCTTAATCCTTTTTTAGTAAACTCCATATTCATTTGATCTGCTGCTATATCATCAATAATACTCATATTCCCCCTCCTAACCAATGTATAATAATTATTATAAGCTACTTTATCAAACTTATATTGATTTATTAGTTCACAACTAAACTATAAAAGTCTACCAAGAGTCGTGCAACTTCTTTCTGCATCGCATTAAATTCGGCACGAGTCACTGGCTTACCGGTAACGTCCGTCCCAATGATTTGGGCTTTCTTCACCCAACCCGTGACGGTTTGTACAGCCAAATGGTATTCATTGGCTAGAGAATTAGCAGAACGTCCCTCGTTATACAAGGTGACAATTGATGACTTAAATTCTGTTGAGTATCGCTTAGCTTTCATAATATAAAAAAACTCCTATACTTGATTATCTCGGATTATGCCCTAGAAATAAAGCGGTCCGGATTTTCAGTATACGAGCACCTATGTTGATGAAAGCATTGCATTTAAGTTTATGGTGTATCATGGTGTTATACAAATTAAAATTATAGGTGGTTTAGAATGAAAAAAATTTATTTTTTATGTACAGGAAATTCTTGTCGCAGTCAAATGGCTGAAGGATATGCAAAAAAAATATTGCCGGCAAATGAGTTTCAAATCGAGAGTGCAGGGATTGAAACTCATGGGTTAAATCTAAATGCTGTTAAAGTTATGGCTGAAGATGGAGTAGATATTAGTAGCCACTACTCTAAATTAATTGATCTAAATTATTTGAACACTTCAGATTTAGTTATTACTTTATGTGGTGATGCCAAGGATAAATGTCCTATGCTTCCCCCTCAAACCAAGAGTTTACACTGGCCTTTATCTGACCCAGCGCAAGCCACAGGAACTTTAGAAGAACAACTACAAGAATTCCGTAAGGTTCGTGACGAAATTAAAAAATTAGTTACAAGTTTGAATAACTACGTTCATTAATAAAAAAACGCCATATAGTGCCGCAGTAAAACAGTCCAATTAATTTATTGACTTCTAAGGAAAATACCAGGGCTTTGGTTATGAGCTAGATATGTGACTAGGCACTCACTAAAATGCCCTTCCATTCAGGGTCTATAATTATATAATGACCCCTAGGAAAGACTATTAAAACAGCCCCCATTATCTAATAGTTAGATAACGGGGGTCGTTTTTTTATAAAATGATATAATACTCCCTAGATAGGAGAAAACGTATGTCTAGACAAAAACGATCGATCAAGGAAAATAATGATAAATTAAAAGTTCAATTAGAACTCCTCCGTAGTTATACGGAACACTTTGACTCAGGTATGATTCATATGGCTTTGCCAATGGCTACACAGGTTCGTGTATTAATACATCAAACAGATAAGTCCAATTTATTGACTTCTGAGCACTTTTTCATCCGGCTGTTGTCGGCGCCGATCATTGTGCGATCGGGGGTGGGCATATGAATTCATTGATTAGTTTAGAAAAAGTTAATTATCAAATCGCTGATCAACATATTTTACATGATGTTGATTGGCAGATTCCAGCTGGGGCTCATATTACATTGACGGGACCATCCGGTGGTGGGAAAAGTACGTTATTACGGATCATTGCGGCCATGATTTCTAAAACAAGTGGGACCTTGATTTTTGATGGGCAGCCGATTGAAAGTTATGACCCAATCATGTATCGGCGGCAAGTCTCATATTGTTTCCAACAACCGACGTTATTTGGTGAGACGGTGGCAGATAACTTAGCTTTCCCGTACCAAATTCGTAAGCAAGTCATGGATACGCAACGAGTGGTAACGGCGTTAAATAATGTTGGGCTGTCCGAACGAACCCTGCATCAGCCGATTATCGAGCTTTCCGGTGGTGAACGGCAGCGGGTCGCGCTGATTCGCAACATCTTATTCTTACCAAAAGTGTTGTTATTAGATGAGGTGACAGCTGGTTTGGATGAAAATAATAAGCAAATCGTGCACGCCTGGTTACGACAGTTAAATGAGCAGGATCACGTTACAACGATCATGATTACTCATGACGCGACAGAGATTGCTGCGGCAGATCAATTAGCGAAAGTGGTTGCTGGCAGATTGGAGGTACACGCATGAATTTAGCAGTTAATAATACGTCGCTATTTTTGGCGGCAATGTTAGTGCTCGTCGCGTTAGGAATTAGTTTGTGGCAGAAACTTGGCTTAGATAGGGACATCGTCATTGGTGTCGTGCGGGCTGTTGTACAACTATTTATCGTGGGTTACTTGCTAAAGTATATTTTCCGAGTCAACAATTTGTGGCTAACGCTGGCGATGATAGGCTTCATTATCTTCAATGCGGCTTGGAATGCGAAAAAACGGGGGCCGGGGATTGACCATGCATTAGCCATTTCGTTATTAGCCATTTTTGTTAGTACGGGGGTAACACTCGGCGTCCTCGTGCTATCTGGTGCGATTAAGTTTGTGCCATCGCAAATGATTCCCATTTCTGGTATGATTGCGTCGAATTCAATGGTCGCAATTGGGCTGGCTTATCGCAGCCTCAATAGTCAGTTTCATGACCAGCGGCAAGGTGTGCTTGAACGGTTGGCGTTAGGGGCTGGTCTACTTGATGCTTCGATTGCCATCGTGCGTGAGGCGATTCGTACGGGGATGTCACCAACCATTGATTCGGCAAAGACTGTGGGTCTAGTCAGTCTGCCAGGGATGATGTCCGGTTTGATCTTTGCAGGGGTCGATCCAGTACGGGCCATTAGGTATCAAATTATGGTCACGTTCATGCTCTTATCAGCGACTAGTTTGGGGTCAATCATTGCGTGCTATTTAGCTTACCGTAATTTCTATAATGAACAAAAACAGTTGAAGTAATGACTCCTGATTGCAGTCCCGCGGGGAGTCCTTTATGATGGAAACTGATCTTTTTTGTCCGAACAGCGTTCGGATTAATTTTACAATCTACCACTACGATAAAAATAATTGGTCATTCATTGACAAAAGTGAACCAATTATAGGCAAGGACTGTTCTATTATTGAGGTTAAATAGATATGCAACAAATCGTACTCCCAATCAAAGACTCTAACGTCTTAAAAATGGTGCAAGACACCTTACTAGATAGTTTTCGGGCAGGTCGCCGTAACTACACCATCTTTCAAGTTGGCAAAGCCACCCTGCTGCGGGTGAGTGATGTGATGACGTTAAAGAAATCCGATGTCTATAATCCAGATGGCTCTGTTAAACACACGGCCTTTATTCATGATAAAAAGACCGGTAAAGCAAATACACTATATTTAAAGCCCGTGCAACAAGACTTGTTGCAATATCATGATTGGCTAGTCCAACAGAATATCAATTCAGACTGGTTATTTCCCTCAACGGCCCATCCAGACCGTCATATCACTGAGAAGCAGTTTTATAAGGTGATGGCACGCGTTGGTGATCTCTTAGGCATCAACTATCTGGGCACACATACCATGCGTAAAACAGGCGCCTATCGCGTTTATACGCAATCAAACTACAATATTGGTTTAGTCATGCACTTATTGAATCATTCGAGTGAGGCTATGACGCTTACTTATCTGGGGTTAGATCAAGCAAGTCGCGAAACAATGTTAGATCAAATTGATTTTGGGTAATAACGCCAACTAATCTCCCTAAATTAGCACGTATTTGTTCATTTTGACGCCACTATGGAGGTATTTTTAATGACTAGGATTACTAAGGCACAATTAGACAACATCATTACACGTTGCCACCATCCGAGGTAATTGGTGCCCCATTGTCTGAAACTGCAACTAAAGGGTTGCTAGGTAATACTTTTTGAGTCATAATTTTAGACGCTCCAATTTTTGAGTATTTGGTTTGTTTTTCACTAACAAAATATCATAACAAAGAGCTCCTATGGTTTTCACCCAACGGGTGAAAGCGCAAAACCCGCTGAAACGGTATTAACTTGCTGTTTCAGCGGGTTTTTGTTTGTCTTGATGAATAATCCGGGTATTAAGTTCTACACCATCTCACTTTTCTCGACCATAGAGCGTCTTTCTAGATATCCCCGAACAGATTTACTCACCTGTTTGGGGTTTTCTTTACAAAAAAGTGTTTTTTGTCAGCAGGCGTGTTGGTAACCACTAAAAGTAACTCCCTAAGGACACCATTTTCGATGACGTAATATAACATATCGTTTCTTTGTATACATGGTTAGCTATTACAGGTCGACTCAATTAAAGGTGTTCTAAAAATATGATTTAAAATTTTACCCGGATTATTTCTAACGAATCGACAGGCAAGCACCCTGATGCGCTATACTCTGCTGATTTAATGAACGCAGCTAAAGAAGAAGCTAAGCATCGAGGATTGTTTGACTTAAATAATCTATAACTGATTACCATATAACTAAATATCTAAAAAGAAAAACGTCTTGAATATTCAAGGTGTTTTTTTGTCTACAAATAATAATTCAGTAAGATACCAACGCCATAAGCAACAATTGCAGCGACGTACCCGACAGAAAGTGTGCGTAGAATTTCTGTTCTTACTTTCTGCTCTGACAGGTTGGCCTTCACCCAGCCTAGCAACGCCAAAGAGACACCGACGATGACAAAGGCGATTGGAAAGGCGATGTCTTTGTCGTGAATGAGCGCATTTGTAATTAAGTAGGCACCTAGTGGAATTAAACCGAAGACGTTAAACGAAATGAATGTCGCGATACCAGCTGCCAATGCTTTACTTTTTGATTGATTGTTATCCGATGTTGCTGACAGGTAGGCACCGGCCCCCATTGAAAAGCCATCGGCTAATAAGTTTGAGAATCCCAAAATGATGATAACGATGTTTGAAACGTTACCACCGACCGATCCAGCAACGACTGCGAACGTCGTGATAATGCCATCTAAGCCACCGTAGACGATGGCTGAAACGTGTTTTTTCATTTATTTTCTCCAGTTTCTCTCAGTGGTGATAAAACCAATATATAAGAAAAAAGTGACCAATTATCGGTAATTTCACATCGGATTAAAAATGTTTCAAAAACGAAACAAATAAAACCCGGATTATTCATGCACTAAATTTTTAACCACAGCTAAATCAGTAAAATACGATAAAACACCTTGAAACTGCCATTACCTTGGCACAGTTTCAGGGTGTTTTTTCGATTGAGCGTTTTTTGAGAAAAATAGGAACACTAAAACCAGCCAGATTTTGCTATTTTTTTTAAAATCTACTTCGTTGTTTTATTGCCACAAAGCATTTAGTCGTTCCCAAGCTCGCCAGAACAGACCATCGAATTGTTCTTGGATGCGGCTATCTAACGTCAAAATCACCTTGCGGGCGTGCTTAGTGACACACGTCCACCGATTTTTAACAAACGGTCTCGAAAGGTATTGATTGTCCACGATTGTTGCTGGTCGTCCAACGCAATACTCTTCATCAACCGCATCAAGTTTGATGCAATTACTGAGATCCACATGCGCGCTTTGTTGGCGAAAAATGAACTGCTATCAGTTTTGCCAAAGGCAAATCCACCTTTAAGCTCGCGAATAATATCTTCAATCGCCGCAAGCTTGCGGTAAACACGGACGATGTCTTTTTGTGGAAGACTTAGGTTAGTGACGATGAACTGTGTACCGCCATGTTCATCATTTAAAACGATATCCTTATTTTTAAGTATAAATCGACTTAACTTGATACAAATAATAATTCATCTAAATCAAATATCTCAACACATTTTTGGGTGTGCCGTTTAATTAGACCTCTCTCTTCCAATGATGAGAACTTACGGCTTATTGTTTCTGGAGTTGTCCCCAGGTAAGTAGCCAAATCTTTTTTTGACATGGGTAAAGTCACATAAGTATGGTTTTTTTCATCTTCAACATTTTCTGATAGAAAATCAATAATTCGAGCTTCAACAGGTTCAGTACTGACTTGCACAGTTTGTTTTTCTGATAACTGTAGTCGTTTTGTAATATCCGATAATATTCGTCGCATGATTTCTGGATAGCGATCTAAATATTGATCTAAATCCTTTTTATGAATCCTACAAATACTTGTTTCCGATATTGCTTCAGCATAATTCGAATGATAACCCTCAGTCTGTAAAACAGCAACTTCCCCCATAAAATCACCCGGATGTAGGATACGTATGGTTTGCTCACGACCAGATTCACTTAGGCTATAAATACGTACACGTCCATTGTTTATGATATATAATGTGTCATCTTTATCACCAAACCTAAATAATAGCTCATTCTTTACGTATTGTACTTCATGCGCTGATTGAGCAATTAGATGCATTTGTTCATCATTGAGATGATTGAAAATCGGCACTAAACGTATACAATCTACATGACTATGATGATTATGGTCTGCCATACCTTTTTCCTCCTAATTAATCGTTATCTATATAGTCATCGTCTTCTAAGGCATCCTTATTAATAAATGCTTGAAGTTGCCAAATATTTACGTCTAAATAAGCTTTATAACTAATTAGTGAATCTTCCGAAGCATCATTTTCTTCTTCCTGTGCTAAGCGAATTGCACGAATAGTAAATTCACGATTAGATCTAAAATCTTCTACTATCTGTAGGACCATCTCATCAGCAGTGTAATATTTTTCCGAAGAATCTTCAGAAATCGTTGTAAATTCTTGAAATTCAGTAGTTGTTGATGCTGGCTTAAATCCTGAAGCTAGTAAACGTTCTGCAATTTTATCAAACCATGCCTCATTCTCGTTATATAAATTTTCAAAAACATTATGCAATGCATAGAAATTTTTGCCTTTTACATACCAATGATATTGATGCAATTTTACATGTAATGTATGAATATTAGCAAGTATATGATCTGTAACAGCTGCAGAATTAATCTTAGTATGATGAATGTGTTCTTTATATGCTTGTTCGGCAGCTAATTTTTCTTGCCTTTCATTTACCGTTGTCATTTTATGCACCTTCCTTTACTTTTGAACTAATTACTGGGTATCCTAAGTCTTCAATTGCTTTTTCAATTGTATTCAAATTGACCTGATTTTCATCAAAATCCACTTTTACCTTACTCGCATTGAAAAGTACTTTTACAGAATCTTTTTTTACACCAGCAGTCTGTTTTAAACCACGTTCGATTTTTTGTAAACATGATGGACAAGTTAATGTTTCTAATTTTAATGTTGCTTTAGTCATATCTATCACTCCTTTAAATAAATTATATAGGCCATTCTTTTTAAGATAATTGATATAGATCAATTATCTTAATTGATAACCTCTTAATCTCATTGCATTTAAAATAACTACTAAAATACTGGCCTCATGAACCAACATCCCAATTGACATAGACATCCATTCACTAAATATTAAACTAACCAATAGTATTATCACGACGCCAACAGCAATTAGAATATTTTGTCGCATATTCGCATATGTTCCTTTTGCTAGGCCTAAAGCATGAGGAAGGCGGTTAAAGTTAGAATTCATTAAAACAATATCTGAACTTTCAATTGCGACATCTGTTCCATTCCCCATAGCTATACCTACCTCTGCAGTAGCCAGAGAGGGACTGTCATTAACGCCGTCACCGATAAAAACGACTATTTCACCTGAGTCCTGTCGTCTTTTTAGAAATGCTTGCTTGTCCTCTGGTAGCATATCACCATGGGCTTCGGTTAAACCTAGTTCCTTTTTAACTGAATTAACTGTACCTTGGTTATCACCTGATAATACAATGAGATTTTTAATACCAAGTGATTTTAATTTTTGTAAGTCCTGTTTAACACCTGGTCGAACTTTGTCGCGGATACCCATTAACATGATTAACTTATGATCAACTGCCGTTAATACAATTGAATTACCGGTTCTTTCTAATTTATTCAATTTTTTAAGAACATCATCAGATAGCGGTATACTTTCTTGTTTCATTAAGGTTTTATTTCCTACTGAAACAACGTGCCCATCTACGTGAGCAATTACGCCCCCACCTTTTACAACCTGTGTATTTTCTATAGGCCTTACTTTATATTGTGCTAATTTATTTGCAATAGCGACAGCTAATGGATGATCAGACTCACTTTCAACTGAAAGCAATAGAGATAAATCCTCCTCCTGATTATTTCCATAATGAATAATATCGCTCACTTCAGGCTTTCCTTCAGTTAAGGTACCTGTTTTATCGAATAACACTGTATCTGCATTGGCAAAATGACTAATCACTTCAGAACCTTTAAATAGAATACCATTTTTTGCGCCATTTCCTATCCCCGCAACATTTGAAACAGGTACACCAATTACCAAGGCTCCTGGGCAACCAAGTACTAATACAGTAATCGCAAGTTCTGTATCTTTGGTTAATACCCAAACCAACAGCCCAATTGTAAGTACTGCAGGTGTATACCAGCGAGAAAACTGGTCAATGAATCGTTCTGCTTCTGATTTAGAATCCTGTGCTTCTTCTACCAACTCAATAATTTTTCCAAATGTAGAATCTTCCCCTACTCTATCAGCCACTATTTGAATAGTACCATTGTCCATAATAGTACCGGCAAATACTTCATCGTCTTTTTCTTTCTTTAAAGGTAAAGATTCACCTGTGATATTAGCCTCATTTACATATCCTTTTCCAGTAGTTACCCTACCATCTACGGGAATCTTGGCACCAGTCTTTACTAGGAGAATATCCCCTTCTTCTACTTCATCAATATCTACTTCTGCAAATTGTCCCCCTGTCAATTGCTTAAAAGCAGTTTCTGGAGCCATTTCCGTCAACTCTTTAATAGCTGATCGTGTTTGGTTAAGTGTTCGTTGTTCTAAATATGATCCAAATAAAAATAAAAAAGTAACAATTGCTGATTCTTCATAATTTTGAATAAAGAGAGCACCAATGACCGCTATCGTTACTAAAACATCAATACTTACTACTTTTACTTTCATAGCCTGATAAGCCTGTAAAGAAATGGGGGTAGCGCCTAATATCGAAGCTATAATAAAAGCACTATTAAAAATTATTGTATTGGCAAAAATAAAGTGTGAAATTAGTCCTAAGGCAATGAGTAAGCCAGTGATACTCATAATTTTATTTTTATATTTAAGAATATTATGTTGCATATGATTTCTCCCTTAATTTTAGTTCAACTAAAGTGTATTAACTTTTGGGAGATATAAACTTGACGTCCATCAAGTTTATGAAATAGTTCTAAATAAGTAAAAATATTATAATATTGGCTTAGTCATGCACTTATTGAATCATTCTAGTGCGGCCATGACACTGGCTTACCTTGGTTTAGATCAAGCCAGCCGTGAGACTATGTTGAATCAAATTGATTTTGGTTAAGCTCATTAGCTATAACTACGGCTATAGTTGTAGTTATAGCTAAGGTTTGCTTATTTTTAGTAGGCTTCATATGGGGCAGAAAATCGCAAGAAAATTATATCCTTGATCTAGCAAATGATGTTGATCGCCTAGAACAAGCACAAAAATAATACATAACTATTTTCCATTTTAAACCTATCATCATACACTATAAATTATTGAAATTAAGACTTAAAATATCTGTTAATTGCATAAAACAAACTAATTACGTTATAATATATGTACATTAACTAATAGGTTTGGAGATTCCAATCCTTTCGAGCTCATCGCTGGCAGGCGACGAGCTTTTATTTTACAAAAAAACCCCGTCTGGCAGGACGAGGCACATGCATTAACGACGATCGTCGAAATACTTTTGCAACCAGATTAACGTTATGCCAACAAAAATTTGCCATAATGCAGCGTTGAGCAGTTGCAATTCATTAACTAATAGTATCAAGGAGACCCACCTCCCTTCACGGCGCTTAATCTTAACGCCTCGGTAACTAATATAACAGATTTAATTTTTGTTGACTATTTCAATAATTTTCTTCTAAGGTTACTTTTATAGCGTCCGTTTTGTTTGTTAGTATTTTTCGTTCATCAACCGTCCGCTTATCAAAATTGATTTTAATTCAAAAAGGGATTGGGAATTTCCCAAACAAAAGCATATCAATATTGATATGTTTTCACCTCATGTGTGGCCACACATAGTATGCTCGCAACAAGAATTTTTGATAGTTTTTAAGTTGTCGCCTATAGCGACTTCTGACACACTGCTTTCTAGCAATTAATCAACCAGTTTCTTGGTGGAGTGTAAGTGCGCATTGACCTAAAAAATAGGTCATACGGACTACCATAGAATTTTCTATGTGTAAGTGCGCATTAAACTCATTTTATTCGTTTTGCTGACGGATTATTTTGCTTATTAGTATAATTAGACTAGATACCATTTTAAAGACAACAAGGAGCTTAAATTATGGCTGATAAAAATATTTTTGAAGAGTTGTTTTTGGAAGCTGAAAAAAACAACTTACAAGTATTAATGGACAATGCTTTAAACGAAAAGGATCCTGATAAGAAAAAAGTCTTAATGGAAATTTACACCTATGCCATTGGTAAGAAACAAAAAGAATTACTTAAAAACAAAGAATTTGTGATTTGAAAAGAAAGGTAGTTTATGTTTTCAATGCTAGTCGATTTAATCAGTTTAATAACCGATACACTTTCAAACTATCTATGGTATTCTGATGAACAAAAAAATAAATAATAACTACATCCATTATTTAGCCTAGATTTAATCTAGCTATTTTATACTCAATACATAGTCAATTAGATGACTATTCTCTTCTCTCCCATAAATTTTATTCATCAATTATTCTCTCAAAAATTCTCTCAAAAAAAAGCCATTCCCCCAGAATGGCCTTTTTTATTGAAAGTAATTATCCAAAAGAATAAAAAGTACTAACACCAAATAATAAGGTATCAGTACGTATGTTAAAAATTGCAATTTATTTTTTCTCAAGAATTTCTGTAATTTGTTTCAAATATTTTTCTGTATTGGTTTCTTCAACAACTTTTTCTTCAACACGTTTCTTATTTACTTTGTTAAATACTTTAACCATTATAAATATTGAAAAAGCAATAATCAAAAAGTTAATAATTGTCTGTAAGAATGATCCATAGGCTACAGTAGCTGTTCCAACTTTTACAGCCATCTTAGAAATATCAATCCCTCCAATTAATATACCCACAAGTGGCATAATAATATCATTAACCAATGATTTTACAATTAATCCAAAAGCACCACCTATAATGACAGCCACTGCTAGATCGACGACATTTCCCTTAAAGGCAAAGTCTCTAAATTCTTTCCACATAAAAAATCTCCCTTATATTTTAATTAGAACGCCCATACGCCCATACATTATTATCTTAAAAAATCATAAAACTAGCAAGATTAACGCTTACCATTATTACTATACTTAATTTTTCTGCTAAAAAACAATTAACTTATGGTAGATTGCAAGAATTAACCGAACACTGCAAACTGCTGAAAAACCTTTCGTGGTGATTGCCAGTTGAGTGTTTTCATTGGTCTCGCATTGATCCAATGATTAATTTGATCTAATTCTTTGGCGCTAACTGTTTCAATTTTGCGTTCTTTCGGTATAAAACGACGGACGTATCGATTTAATATCTCATTACTCCCACGTTCTTCTGGTGAATATGGGTGCGCAAAATAGACTGGAATGCCTAGTTTTTGCTCGATTTCGTTATATTTTGCAAATTCTCGCCCACGATCAACAGTGATTGACTTGGCATTTTTGATCCCTTGAAAAAAATGAATTAAGACTGGTCTCACTGCCTGACTATTGCGCCCAGTGACCTGTCTCACGATATGTTGCCGGCTTAGTCTTTCAGTAATTGTCACCAGCACATCGCCACGTCTTTTACCCGATTGCATGGTGTCAACTTCAAAATGTCCAAAGGTTTGTCGTGCTTTCACACTTTCAGGTCTCGTTTCAATCGAACAACCATGCACAAATACTTGTCGTCTACCATCAGATTGACGCTTTTGACGGATACCTTTGTCAGGTAAATCAGCCAATGATAGTTTGAGTCGACCAGCATTGAGCCAATTATAAATCGTTTTGAAAGGTAACCCTAAAACATGCGCAGCGGTTTCTGGTGACCACTTCAATATACCAATGTGGTGATTCAAAAAGACAGCGATAGCTGGTGTTAGCGTGTCATGACGACCACGTAGATGACGTTTTTTCAATGCCAACGCATGAGCAATCTCAGCTTTATAGGGTGTAACTTGATGAATTTCAATCGAAACGGTTGAAGGAGAGCGTTTAATAAAGCGCGCAATGGCACGAACAGAATAATTCAATTCGAGTAAAGTTTGAATGACAGTGCGTCCTTGAGATGATAAACTAGTCATGAGTCGCAGTTCCTTTATGGTTGTTTTAGACAATTACCATTAAAGGCGCTGCGGCTTTTTTATTCAAGTGTTCGGTTTAATTTTACAATCTACCATATAAAAATCCTCAAGGACTTATTCCTTGAGGATCTCTATTTTAATTTGTTATAAATGATTTATTAGATTTGATCAAACAAATCATTTAATGCCTCTGTCATTGTTGGATGGGTGTATATTTGATCGCGCAAAGCTTCAGCTGGAAGGTGATTCTGCATCGCTAGGCTAATGATATTAATCGTTTCAAATGATTCTTCAGCATAAATTGTTGTACCCAAAATCTGATGACTCTGTGGATCTATCAATGCTTTATAAATGCTTCTTGGATTACCAATTACTTGTGCTTTAGGCACACTAGCTGCAGATATTTTCAATACTGTATAATCAATGCCTGCCTCACGGAGCTGTTCCTCTGTTCTTCCAATACTACTAATAGCCGGATTTAAAAAAATAGTGTTCGCGAATACTGGTCGATTTAAACGACTTCGTGTCTTATTACCATACAAATTATTAGCAATAATGCGCCAATCATCTAATGAAATATACGTGAATTGTGGTCCACCAGTAACATCGCCTAAAGCATAGACATCTTTAGCATTTGTTTCTAGTACATCATTGACTAAAATTTCACCGTGACTACCTGTTTTAATGCTGGTTCGTTCTAGGTGCAAATCGGTCACATTAGCTCGACGACCTGTAGCAACTAGTAGTCCATCTGCCTGTATTTCTTTCATTCCTTCTGGTGTGCTTATTGTTAATGTAACACCATTTAGCGTGTCATTTACATTAGTTATATGGCTTTCTAACAAAAAGGATATCCCATCCTCTTCTAAATCATGTTTAGCTTGTTGAGCAACCTCAGGTTCAAATTTCCCCAAAATCTTAGGTGCCTTATCAACGATCGTTACATGGCTACCAAATTGTGTATACATTGATGCAAATTCTAATCCAATGGGACCACTACCTAGAATAACTAACTCTTTTAATTGTTTATCTTTTGCAAGTAGATCTGTTGATGAATAAACCTTTTTACTATTAAGCAATCCATCAATATTAGGCCAAACTGGTGTGGCCCCTGTATTAATAAAAATTCGATCTGCTTGCAATGTTTCCTGCCCTGAATTATCAGATACTTGCAGTGTATGATCATCTAAAAATTCAGCAGTAGCTGTCAAAACTGTTACGCCGCTTAAATCAGCCACCTTATGATAATTTTTATTACGTAGCTTTGCAGTTAGATCATTTTTCTTTTTTAAGGCAGCTTCATATCTTATGCCACGGTGTGCATTGATAATCATATTTTTAGTTGGTAAACAAGCAATATTTATACACGTACCACCATACATGTTGGGGTCTTTTTCAATAACTAATACTTCTTCACCATGCTTTGCAAGTGTGCCTGCAAGTGTTTTACCCGCTTTTCCAAATCCGATAATAATATTACTAAAATGTTTCATTATGCACCTTTCTATTCAATAATTTAACTATGTGATCAAATCTCAAATCAGGATCTAAAATAATTAAGTAATTAAATTTATTTAGAAATAACTTTGCAAATAATTCCCAATTTGTATGTTATTTTTTTGTACAAGATTATT
>NC_014133.1 GCF_000092505.1 Leuconostoc kimchii IMSNU 11154 | reverse complement strand
ATGGCGTTTTTTTATTAATGAACGTAGTTATTCAAACTTGTAACTAATTTTTTAATTTCGTCACGAACCTTACGGAATTCTTGTAGTTGTTCTTCTAAAGTTCCTGTGGCTTGCGCTGGGTCAGATAAAGGCCAGTGTAAACTCTTGGTTTGAGGGGGAAGCATAGGACATTTATCCTTGGCATCACCACATAAAGTAATAACTAAATCTGAAGTGTTCAAATAATTTAGATCAATTAATTTAGAGTAGTGGCTACTAATATCTACTCCATCTTCAGCCATAACTTTAACAGCATTTAGATTTAACCCATGAGTTTCAATCCCTGCACTCTCGATTTGAAACTCATTTGCCGGCAATATTTTTTTTGCATATCCTTCAGCCATTTGACTGCGACAAGAATTTCCTGTACATAAAAAATAAATTTTTTTCATTCTAAACCACCTATAATTTTAATTTGTATAACACCATAAACTTAAATGCAATGCTTCCATCAACATAGGTGTATAAGTATCAAGGTCTTCTATGTAATAATAGGCCCTAAACAAACATCTTTTGTAAAAAGCCTTTTTTCTGTTCTTTCAACAAATCTAACTTACGTTGATGAAGATCGATAGTGTTGTCTAACTGTTTGAAGAATGAACCGATCTTTTCTTGTTCCGAAATAGTAGGTACGAATATTTTTATCTGATAAAAAGAATCTATTTCTAAATTACGTCTTACAACACTTGCTCCTTGAGTAGATGAGTTCTTATACTCTTCTAACATTTTTTGCGTACGTAATTGTGGATTTATAAATGAGCTATCTATATTTATGAATTCAAATGTTTTGTAGCTAGGAGATACTAGACCTTTGCCTATGTTATTAATGTTAATATTACCCAACCATAAATTTTGTGGAGACAAAACCAAATCTCCATTTTTTATGATCTTATATCCCAAATTAGAGGTTCCTGAAACACGTCCCTCACGAAATTCCATTCCCGAGTTTGTACTTGATAGGACCTTATGTTCATCTTCGATTTTAGACTTGATACTAAATTCTTTGAGTAAATCCCCCAACTTGCGCTCTTCCCAATCGTCAGCAAACCCTGCAAATCGCAATTCAGGAACTTTTTCACCATTTTTAGGAAACATTTTTTGCAAGAAACCTTTTTTCTGTTCTTTCAACAAATCTAACTTACGTTGATGAAGATCGATAGTGTTGTCTAACTGTTTGAAGAATGAACCGATCTTTTCTTGTTCCGAAATAGTAGGTACGAATATTTTTATCTGATAAAAAGAATCTATTTCTAAATTACGTCTTACAACACTTGCTCCTTGAGTAGATGAGTTCTTATACTCTTCTAACATTTTTTGCGTACGTAATTGTGGATTTATAAATGAGCTATCTATATTTATGAATTCAAATGTTTTGTAGCTAGGAGATACTAGACCTTTGCCTATGTTATTAATGTTAATATTACCCAACCATAAATTTTGTGGAGACAAAACCAAATCTCCATTTTTTATGATCTTATATCCCAAATTAGAGGTTCCTGAAACACGTCCCTCACGAAATTCCATTCCCGAGTTTGTACTTGATAGGACCTTATGTTCATCTTCGATTTTAGACTTGATACTAAATTCTTTGAGTAAATCCCCCAACTTGCGCTCTTCCCAAGTATCACTATAACCATTAAATCGAATTTGCGGCACTTTATTACTCATGCTTGCCTCCAAATAATTGCTTAGCTGATGCGATAATCGCCTGGCTATCTTCTGTGACTGCTAAATCACTAATCATCGCTAATAAGTCAGATTCACTTTGCGCAATGTCACGATTAACATCAACGAGATCCTGGCTAACAGCCACCAAATCAACTGCCTCTTCTTCTTCGAACGTGTCCACATAACGTGGAATGTTGAGGTTAAAGTCATTTTCCTTAATCTCTTCAAAGCTGGCCACGTGCGCATACTTAGCAACGTCTTCACGCTTTAAGAACGTCTCCACAATTAAGTCCACGTCTTCTTGGCGCAACTTGTTATTATTCTTCTGCTTTTCAAAGCCCTTTGAAGCATCAATAAAAAGCACATCATCAGTCGTCCGGTTCTTTTCCAAAATCATAATAATGGTTGGAATCCCCGTATTCGTAAAGATCTTTTCGGGCAACCCAATCACCGCTGAAATATTGCGATTTTCGAGTAATGCTTGGCGAATACGACCTTCTGCCGCACCACGGAACAACACCCCGTGTGGCAAAACAATCGCCATCCGGCCATCTTGCTTCAAGTGATACAAACCATGTTGTAAGAACGCAAAGTCAGCCTTTGACTTAGGCGCAATCCCTGACTTAAAACGCGGGTCATCTTCTCGGTTATCGTTATCCCACTTAAGTGAGTAAGGGGGGTTCGCCATCACGGCGTCAAACATACGCGGGCTATCAACCCCACTTTGCACCCCATCCGGCCAGTCTGAACTCAAGGTATCTGCATTATGGATATGGATATCGTTATACTCCACCCCGTGCATCATCAAGTTAATTCGGCCCAAGTTATAGGTGGTCGTGATAACTTCTTGCCCATAGTACTTAATGGCCCCACGAACACCATCATTCTGCATGTATGAAGCAGTCGTCAAAAGCAATGATCCTGACCCCATGGCTGGGTCATAGAGGCTGTACGTTGGCATATCTTCACGACCAGCCGTTAGGATTCGCGCCATAATATCTGACACTTGGTGCGGCGTATAGAACTCCCCAGCCTTAGCGCCAGAATTAGCCGCAAACATCCCAATCAAGTATTCGTATAGATCACCCAACACATCCGCGTCTTCATCCAACTCGATTTGGTCAATCAAACTAATCCAATCCATCAAGGTCTTCGTGCGCGTTTGCGTATTGCTACCAAGACGGCTTGAAGTCAAATCCATGTCGTCAAAGATGCCTTCAAAAGTAGCCTTGGCCCCTTGTTGAATGCCTTGGTTAAAGTGCACTAACGCATCTGCCACGTTGGTAATGTTGAATTGATCCACGTTAATGGCTGCTTGCCAGTCACTAAAGAGTTCGCCTGGTTGAATCACATACCCTAACTTGGTTTGCATAAAAGCCGCGGCCTTTTCAGGATTCTGTTCCCAGACTGAGGCCCAAGTTTCGCCACGCAATTGCTGATCCAGCCATGTTTGCGCCTTTTCAGATAGAAACTTATAAAACATCAACCCGAAAATATAGTTCTTATATTCAGAAGGTTCAATCTTACCGCGGGTCTCGTTCAATGTTTTCCAAATTAATGCTTGTTTATCTGCTGTTAATGCCATGTTTAGCCCTTTTCTATGATGAGTAATTTATTTTTTGGTGATTTTAGCAAAGTAGTTCAGTAGTGACTCTTCAAAGTCAGCTAGCTCAAAGAAGCCAATGTCCAAGCGACTCTCTAAGTCTTGTAAATATTGATTCAGCGCCGTGTTATCAACTAATGGAATGCCGGGGCGGTATAGCTCGTAAGCTGCTAGAATATCGTTGCCATTGTAATCATGGTCGGCTGCCCATTTGTAAATTTTTAAGTCTTGTTGCGCAGTGCGGATCGCCTTACGGACTGACTTGAGGGTTTCAGTTGTAAAAGGCTCCGTATACTCCCCTTGTTCGATACCATCTAAGACTTGTCCAATCTCTTCACGATTATCTTGATCTAAGGGCTGTACATGCTCTTCAACGGCTGCACGGTTGGCAAAACTGACTTCATCCATATACGCATTCAATAAATCGACTAGTTTATCGTAATCAATAATTTCATTCGCAAAGGATTGCAACACCAGCTTGATATTCGTTAAATCAACTTGCTTGTCAGCTGGTAAGACTTCATTCACATCGTTCATGCGTGCTTGCAATGAGCTGAGCTGCGTTGCACTCTCAATGCCTAGCGTGATAGGTCCTTCTGGTCCATCAACAGAGTTCCCCAAGACATATCCTTGTTGCACTAATTGTTGCACCTGCGAGTTGACTTGAGCCGCTGTCACGGCAAACTCGACTTGTTCTTTTTCAGAACGCGGCATCTGTGAAAAATCATCGGCTGCTAACTGCTGCAAACGCTTGATTTGGGGGTTCAAGTCGATAATTTTATCAGCTGCCTTAGGCGCCAAAATTCCTTCATCAAACAACTCTTTTTGTTCCTGATCATCCGGGGTATTACCCGCATCCGCTAAGGTATCATTCCCACCCTTTGTATAGATAACCAACGCATCCTTCACTTTTTCTTCCATGACCGCACCTTGACGATAAAAACGCACTTTGCCATGAGGCTTAGCTGTCTTATCAATCGTCCGATTAGTGCGGGACATCGCTTGAATCAAGGGGCCTTCACCCAAAATCTTATCCATGTAGATGATATTAACGAATTTTGAATCAAATCCTGTTAATAATTGATCTGACACAATAATCAAGTCCAATCGATCGGCATCATTACCCTTGTTATAAGGTTTCTTACGGGCAATGCGCTTGGTCATATCATTGAGGTACGCCCGTTGTGGATCCTTGTCCTCTAAGAAATTACGTGTGCCGTAGAACGTCATGTAGTCTTGCATCGCTTGCTTTAAAGCAGCTTGTAAATCTGACGCCCCCGTCCCATTGGCTTCATCGCGAGAATACGTCATAGCCACCCGTAATTCAGGTGCTAGTTGCTTAAAGAGACTGTAGTAAGAAGCAACGGCTTGCTTACCTGATACGGCTAACATACCTTGGAACTGATTAGGCTCACGGACCCCCATGTTAATTGGTCCGCTAGCATTCGTAGCCCAATTACGCTGAATATCTGCCACAACCGCTTGGCGGAATGGCAGACTGGCATATACTTCTTTTTCCAGTTCCTTTTCAGTTAAACCACTATCCATATCGTGTTCAAAATCAGTCTCATAATACGTCACATCAAACCCAAGGACGTTACCGTCACCAATAGCGTCCTTAATCGTATACCGGTGTAAACGCGGCCCGAAAATATCATAGGTTGAAATATCCTTAGAGGTTTTCACGTCATGGACTTCATCGCTATAAAAATTAGGCGTCCCTGTAAACCCAAACCAAGTGGTTTTGGGTAACGCTTGTTTAATTCGGCTGACGGCATCACCACTGGCTGATCGGTGGGCCTCATCCATTAAAATAACCATCCGCCTATTAGAGGCCAGACCTGATTTAATGGCCTTATCCAAGCCTTGTACTGTAATCAAATAAATATGGGCCGTATTGTCGTGCTTAAGCGCACGCTTTAGTTCACTCCCATTCACCACTTGAATCCGATTTTCAAAGGTCTTATAGGCAAATGACTTAAAGTTTTCATAGGTCTGATTGACTAAGTCAACCCGATCCACAATAAACAAAACATCTTCAACCCTTGGTCGTGAAGCCAGTAGTTGCGCCACTTTAAATGACGTGACCGTTTTACCAGAACCAGTGGTGTGCCAAACGTAGCCCCCTTCTTTTTCAATCACATCATTTTGATCCATTTCGCGCATACGATCTAAAATCTGACGTGTGGCTTGAATCTGATACGAGCGCATGACCATTAAGTTATCATTGGCTGCATCCGGAATCATATTCACAGTTACTAAGCGGTGTAAAGCTGGAATACCCATCACCTCATGAATAAAGGTCATCGTATTTGTGACATCCTTACCGGCATCATCACGCCAGCCAAAGGCGAAATCACGGTTATAAGAGTCGCTACTCTTTGGTCGTGCAAAATAGTGCGCTGAATTTTGCGACAAGACAAACTGCACTTGAACAAAAGAAAAGAGTCCCGTGTACATGCCGTCACCGTCATACTTTTGGAATTGCTCAAATGCATTCCATTGGTTTTGCAAGGACTCATCTTTTTCTTCAATGTGGGCCACAGGTAGCCCGTTAATCAGCAACATGATATCAATTCGACGCTTAGAGCTTAGACTCGTTGCTAAATCCGTAAACGTAATTTGGTTAACGACTTCATAACGCGAACGCCCCCCAGCCACTTCATCACCATAGAATATTTCAAGTTCTAGCTGCGTCCCATCATCACGATTCAACGGTACGGTCCCAACACCACCCGCACCCGCCAACATGAGTTGCGCATCATACGGCGTTTTATTCTTCGTTAGTTCCAACTTCACTTGTTCAAACTCATTATCAGATAACGGCGTATCTTCTAGTCGTTTACGATTGTTGGCATTCAGAATATCTCGCCAGTGATCATATAACCGATCAACTGTTACACCAGAATAATCTGTGAGATATTCCCAACCTTCACTCTTTAGCTTGTCAATTAAAGCTTGTTCAAATTTATCTTCCGCCATTTAACTAGTCTTCTTTTCTTTTTTAGTTGTAACTATTTACCAAAGCGCCACCACTTTTTAGGTTTAGGTTGTGACTCCGGGGTGCTATTTTCAGGTTCCGGTTGTTTGTCTGACGTCACTTCTTTTTCACCATCATCATGCGGTGCCATCGTTAAGGCTTTCAAGTCCTTAATTTCTGCCTTATATTCTTCGAGCAGTTGTTTGTCCTGTAAGGCTAGCCGTTGTTGCTGGTCTAGTAAGTTTTGCATTTGAGCTATTTGCGAATCTTTATTTTCTAGTTGCTTATCCTTAACTGCTAATTGTTTATCTCTATTTTTCTTAACTTCATCAAGTTCACTAATTAAATAGTTGTGGATATCCCACTTTGTCTCTTTGTCTGTTTGTTTGTCATTTGTCTGTTTATTTGTCTTGTTTTTGTTTGTCTGTTTGTCGACCTTAGACCTTATAAAATGCTGTTCTTCTAAAGATAAAACAACTATACCTTTGTCGTTTGTTTGCCTTGTTTTGTTTGTCAGCGACTTTATATGATATTGTATCGCCTGTTTTGAAACACCTAACTCCTCAGCAAGTTCTCGAATTGTTTTTAAATTTTCACTCATGATCTATATCCTGCCTTTTAACGATTGGTAGATACTGTTCAATCGATTTTTTAAGATACTTAGCAATATTCTTTTTCGAATAGTCATCTTGTTTGTCTCTGATATAGGCTAAGTGTTCTTTCACGCCCTTTAAACCACGTAACTCTTTTAATTCGTCATAAAGTGGATAAACATTTTTCTGTAACCCTGACAAAATAGTCGTATCCGTTAAATCAATATATGACAATAAAAACTGCTCCATAAGTAACTTTGTATAGGGACTTTTTATTGCCTTAACAGTCAACATATCTTCTGTTTCTTCTTGAAGGATCTTGCCCTCGATATAAACGGGATCGTCTAGCTTGTAACTACTATCATCTGCAACTTGTTTTTTAGTAATGTGAAAGACAATACTATCAATGCTGCGTCCTTTTTTGACTTTTTCGTATGTAACTTGAAGCGAAGTATGCTCTGTTATTTCGTCCAAAGGATTTTTCAATATCCATTTATCAAAATTTCTAAAATCCTGATACTCATCTATCGTATCCGTCATTTCTCGTAAGTCTCGTATACTCATTTCAGGATTACGGTAACTTTGAACTTGCTCTTCTCTTCTGCCGCCTTTAACACTGTAGTGCTCATACTGGTTGTAATTCATTGATAGCCAACGATACAAAACAATCGCATACTTGCTATTCAATTCAGAAATTTCTGACAAAGCATGTTGCGTAAAATTTGTTTTGAGATTAATTAAATAGGGCATGATTTCGGGACTAAATCGAATTAATACCTCATCATGATAATCCGTCCATTCTACATAAGGAATTGGCACAATGCTCACAAACTTAAACCCTTTATCTTGCTCTTTTTTAATCTGAAAAAAAGCTTGTTTCTGCATTTTTTCAATCGCCTCTTTAAAGCGACTATGCTTATCGTTATCATCAACCTTAAAGAAAGCAAATAACTCTTGCTTTGATAAATAAACCGTCTGATCCTCTGGTGGATTATCTGTATCAATTAAGGACACCGCTAGTTCAAACATTTTAAGTGGTGTTTTGTCCATTTTGGCGATGGATGTAATCAAACTATTATGTTCAACGACTTTTCTTTTTGATAATTCATTCAAGGTCTGTACCTGCCTTGTCTTTGATTCTTCTGGTATAATGGTCATATAAATACACTCCTTTGGGTGTGTTGTTGGATAAGCATAAAGAAAAACTTTTTGTCGGGGATTTCTTTATGCTTTTTATTATATCATTTATAGTGTAGTTTTTTCTAAAAAAACTACACGTATACACAGTTTTTTCTACACGTATACACAGTTTTTTCTACACGTATACACAGTTTTTTCTACACGTATCTAGCTTTAAAGTACTGATAAAGCTCACTTTACACCCGCGCAAAAGAACAAAAGATTAAAATATAAAAGATAAACTTATAATAGGCTGCGCCTTTTTATTGAACCCATAAAAAACAAAACAAAAAGACCCCATAGTACGTCAATTTTGTACGTGGGGTTCTTTTTTGAATGAATTTAAATGACATATCACTTGTTATCTAATATGATTGCCACTTATTAAGCCGATAGAGCCATTCAAAATTGGTTAATACTTATTTATACGTTGCGTGTTTAAAAACGCTTATACGGGCAAATAAGCCGTTTTAACGTTAGAGACTTGGTCCTTTAAACAGATCACGCGTTAATTCAATGATTCGATTAATTAATGCTTTAACCTGTTCGATACCGCGATCCAATCTAGTTGGCGCTATTTGCGTATCTGGATCTGCTCTAGCTGTCGTAAGTGTTTTTAACCAGGACTGGGCTACTTTTTTATTTTGAGTGAGTTCTTCATGATCCAGCTTATAAAGAACATACCGGGCCTCCACATCAGTATGCGATAACTTGTCGACACCATAATCATTTTTAAGCATGTCTCGCATGGCATAATCCAGCTGTTGCTGTTCTCGCTGCCGCTTCTGCAGCGCTTGATGCGTTTCTTTCAGGTTTTGATAGTCTGCTTGAACGTCAGCCAATTGCGCTTTGACTTGGCCTAACGTTTGCTTGAGTTCTTCTGTCTCATGCTTGCTTTGTAAGGTGGCTTTCTTCATCGTGGCTAACACACTTTTAAAGCGATCTAAGTCATCAGGTTTAAGCACCGTCTTACCAAAGAGGTTTTTAGATAAGTCTTGTTTAAAGGCATCAATTTGTTTTTCGGCTAAGTCTACTTCCGTTAAGGCTTGATCCGTGATTTTAAGTACGGCCTGTTTCGCACGAATGTTGTCTTCAATATCGGCTAGTTCCGTTTTTAAGGCATTAAACTGATCATTGTATTTTTTGATTTCAGCGACATTCTCAAACGGTAAGGTTTTGTTATTTAAAATCCCGTGTTCATAAAAGGGCAGCTCCTTTTTTAAATGCTGATCTAAATCATCGTGGAAAGTTTGCAGATCATGTCGCGTGAGCACTTCTTTAGCGGATACTTTATAACGCGCTTTTTTATCATCAAAAACCACTGGTACAAAGGCATAGTGCAAGTGAGGGTTTGTCTCGTCATAATGCACCACCGCGGCCACGGCATTTTCTTGACCATAACGTTCATTAAGAAAATTGGTGGTTGCTTCAAAAAAAGCGCTCTGTTGCTCGTAGGGCGCTTCTGCGAGTTCTTCAGGTAAAGTGACTACCCAAGTCGCCAATGCCTTCACGTCGTCTCTTCTCATGCAATAAACGTCATTTAAACGCTCATTGAAGCGTGAAAGCATATCTGAACCATCTTCCATGAGATCTTGATTCAGATAGGTTTTCGACACATCAATTTCTTTGTTAGTGTGATGGTCGGTTTTACGTTCAAAATGGACCGCTAAACCAGGGACTGCGCCACGCGTATTTTTCTTTAAATGCGCCATCAAAAATGCCTACTCGAAAAAGGTTTTCCAAGACCAGTATAACACCGTTAAAAATCTGGTATAGCCTGTTATACCAAAATTCTATTTTGGACAGGCTCTGCGAGGCGAGTCATCGACAAGCGCTGACAGTAGCGTTTCCCCTTCCTACTGGGGAAACTGCTATTTTACAGCGCCTATTATCCGGCTAGAAAAACCTCCGGCGGGTCACGCCGTGACGGGGCAATTTATCATTGCAGGATCACTTTCAGCGGGAGCATGTCATGCAGAACGCTACCCGCGCGGGGCAAGCTGATGTCAGCTTAACCACATAATAAAATAGCTTGACTTCAATTAAAAGGTTTTTCATTAAAGGTTTCAGCTTCTAAAGGAATTTTACCTGAATTTCCGTTTGATACTAGAAATTCGCTTGCATTAGCTACAATGTCTTGATTTTGTTTTTCAATTTGAGCATTTGAAAAATTAGCAGTGGAAAAATCTAGCTGTGCAGTCTCTTTATAGTATCTATTAGTATCTAAGTTATTAGTATTATATAGATTGTGTGTGATTTTCACACTTCCGCTATTATCAAGGGTTTCAGCGTTTTGATTTGTTGCTGTGTCTGGAAGTGTGAAAATCACACTTCCGCTATTATCAACGTTTTCTGGAAGTGTGATTTTCACATTTCCGCTTGTATCAACGTTTGAGCTATTTACTTGCTTATAAACATCTGTGGCTTCAACTTCTAAATCAGCAAGGTAAAGTCTGCGTTTAATTACAGTTGTATTCAATTAGTCTAACCAAAATCAATTTGATCTAACATGGTTTCCCGACTCGCTTGGTCTAAGCCAAGGTAAGTTAACGTCATAGCTTCACTAGAATGATTCAGTAAGTGCATGACTAAGCCAATGTTGTAATTTGACTGTGTATGGACACGATAAGCGCCGGTTTTACGCATGGTATGTGTGCCGAGATAGTTTATCCCTAATAGATCACCAACGCGTGCCATGACCTTATAAAACTGCTTCTCAGTGATGTGACGGTCTGGGTGGGCTGTTGAGGGAAATAACCAATCCGAATTGATATTTTCTTGGACTAGCCAATCATGATACTGCAGTAAGTCTTGTTGAACTGGCTTTAAATATAACGTGTTTGCTTTACCGGTCTTTTTATCATGAATAAAGGCCGTGTGTTTAACAGAACCGTCTGGATTATAGACATCTGATTTTTTTAAGGTCATGACATCACTCACCCGCAGTAGGGTGGCTTTACCAACTTGAAAGATGGTGTAGTTACGCCGACCCGCCCGAAAACTATCTAGTAAAGTATCTTGTACCATCTTTAAGACGTTGGAATCTTTGATGGGTAGGACAATTTGTTGCACCATGTTTTACCTATTCCTCACTTTACTTAATAAAATTTCTTTATCCTTAGGATCATTTAAAGCGTGAATCTTTGCATGACAATTAGGACAGACGGCAATACAATTTTCAATTGTATCTTCTCCACCATCTGATAAATAATTTATATGATGGGCATGCAAAAATGGCTGATTATATTTATCTAAAAATGGAGCTAATTGTTCACAAAGAGAACAATATCCATTAGCAATGTGTTTAACGTAGTTAGCAATGTAAGGACTCCTCTCAAAGGAAATAGTATTCACAAATCTTGAACTAGCCTTGTCATTAGGATTATTTTTATGGAATTCATGGTTGGAACGACTAATTTCTTGGGCCATTTCAGCTAATTTTGATTGTGGCAATTTTTGCAAATGTTTATCTTGCTGAATTGTATGACTCTGGATAATGGATAGTGGTAATTCCCCATTGCCGTTCTTTATCGTAAGAGGGAATTTATAAACTAATCTGTAATTATGATTAGCATCTAACTCACTCACTTTGTACGGATTATTTGACAAATAAACTATTCCTCTGTAAATATATTCACGGCTAACAAATGACTCAAACAGATGGATCGTGATGTTATCTTGATTAGCTTCAACTATTTTCTTATTGTTTCTGGTTAACGCTTGGTCACCTTCTTTTCCTTGACCCGTATAATGCAACGTGTCTTTTTCCCAAGAATCTTGATAAGGCACATCTTTCTGATTAACACTCTGATGAAAAGAAAATATAACTAGACTCCGTGTTTTAGTTGAAAATCTGATACCACCAGAATTAGATACCCTGAAGATCTCCATTATTTGGGCATTACTATATACATCACCAGTTATTAAAAGATTGTTTTTGTCCATACTTTTGCATCCTTTTTTGGGGTTATTATAACATTAAAATAAAAAGAA
This sequence comes from Leuconostoc kimchii IMSNU 11154, assembly GCF_000092505.1. Taxonomy (NCBI): domain Bacteria; kingdom Bacillati; phylum Bacillota; class Bacilli; order Lactobacillales; family Lactobacillaceae; genus Leuconostoc; species Leuconostoc kimchii. The sequence continues at coordinate 9,869 of NC_014133.1, read as the reverse complement.
GCCCCCATTATCTAATCATTAGATAATGGGGGTTGTTTTAATAGACTTTGTTAGGGGCAATTGATAGTATAGCCCCCGCTTAGATAAGCATGTTGAACATTTATATTCACTGGTGAAGAAAAGAGATAAATATTGGTCTCGCTATATTAGTATTTATATGACTTCTTTTCATTATCTGATTTACATAACATTTGATTATTCGTATTCAAAGTTAGGGTATCCATATGATAACGCCAAAATTGAAAGTTTTAACTCTCTATTAAAGCGTGAAATGATTTATCAATTCCGTTTTCCATCGATTGCTCATCTAATTTTAGATGTGTCCAAATATATTCAATGGTTCAACGACGAAAGAATCAGTCTCGCCAATCGAAACATGAAAGTAGCCTAATCAGTTCAGCCCTAGATAAAAAATAGTCCGATTTATTAACTTATGAGCACATTTGTATTTTATGATTAAATATACAAAAATTATTATACACTACGTTTTTTGAAAATCAGATATGCAATACCATACACCAGTGCAATGTAGATTAAATAAGCTACAATTACCCCATTTTGTGATATGTGCATCGCTTGTTTCAATATGTTTGGTGACAACATTCCTATGTTAGACATACCGAGATAAATATTAAATGGATTCCATTTTAGAAACGGCGCTAAATCAATTAATTTTAATGAAATAGCACTTAATATTGGTGTTGCCACAATCATCACAACACCTAATCCAATTGCTGCTCCAGAACTTTTAACTAAATTCGTAATCATCAACACTAACGCAGCCACAAATATCATTTGGATGGCTGTATCAAGCATGCCAATACCCATAGTTTGCCAGCTATTACCTGTATACCCGAGAGATTTACTGAAATCATAATTTGGTATAAACAAAGCAACCGCTAAGACAGTCCCAATAAATGCTGTGACAAACAAACCAATATAGACACTCAAGTTCAACAACAGCTTACTTACAAAGACACTGCCGCGACTAAAGCGACGTGATAACAATGGTCGAATAGTGCCAAAGCCAAATTCTTGGGATACTGATAAAGCAGTAATAATAATACCGGCCATTTGTACGTACAGTAGTGCTTGGCCCAAATTAATTACTGATGCCATAGTTCTTTGTGATTTAAAAATACCAATAATAGCTATCGGAAAAGCGAAGCTCAAAATTAACCAAATATATAATTTATTTTGCTTAAAAGCTTTATAATACTCTTGTTTCATCAATGTTAACACGACTTATTCCCCCTTATCGTCTGCTGCCAACATATCCAACAACGACTTTTCCAAATTCCCAGTGATGGTATTAAGTGTTAAAATTTTAAGATTAGCTCGATTAATCGCTGAAATAACTTCTTGCAAACTTTCCGCCCCAGTAATTTGCAGATCCCCATCATCAATACTTGCCTGCCAATTATGCTCTTGAACAACTAGCAATGCTGCCTCATTGTCATTAGTATCAACTGTCCAGCGCACTTTATCGTGGCTAAAGAAATTAGACATCGTGTCTTTTTCGATAATTTTGCCATGATTAATAATCACAACATCATCAACCAATTTTTGCAATTCATCTAACAAATGACTTGATATCAAGAATGCTGTGCCTTCATCAGCCAAAGAGCGAATTAATTCACGCAAATCATGAACTGATTGTGGATCTAATCCGTTCATTGGTTCATCTAAAATGACCAGTTTTGGATTTCTAATCAGCGCAATTGCAATACCAAGACGTTGTTTCATCCCCAATGAAAAGTTTTTGGCCTTTCGTTTTCCAAAGTTATCGCCATCGATTTGTGTTTTATGCATGAGCATTTTAAAATCTGCAGGTGAAGTTGTATCCATTGCATACAACTTCAAATGTTCTAAGGCTGTCAAATTAGGATAAATTGACGGATACTCAATCAAATTACCAATTTTATCCAATGCTTGATGATTACTAAACGTCACAGGTTGTCCATCAAACGAAATTGTACCTGATGAATAACTCATTAATCCAGTAATCGCACGCATTGTCGTTGACTTTCCAGCACCGTTGGGTCCAATTAATCCAACAATGTGGCCGGCTTCAACATCAAAACTAACTTGATCCATTGCGGTACGTGCCCCATATTTTTTGCTAACGTTTTTTACTTCTAATAATGCCATTATGCTTTCTTTCATTATCTAAAAAAAATATATTCTAAAAACGGACCGCTCCTATTCGGTCCGTATAATAAAGAATAGATGTAATTTTTAAATTATTTTTATCACAGTTTTCGAATTGTACTAACGGTGTCTCATCTCAATTCGGTACTGTCACGTTTATTTTATTCAAAATTGTTATGAGCTTTTTGTTTAAGCAAGAAATGAATATAGTATTTATTAGTCAAATAAGAACAACTTTTTGTGAAAAAAATAAAGTGACGCCCTTAAATATCGAAAGTCGGCCCATATGATAACAATAGTATTTAAGAAGAGGTTTCAAATTAATTGTGACCTCTACATACAATTTTTATTACATTAAATATCAATTTTATTTACGAGATTGTCTCTCAAATAAAATGACGGTTGCAATACCTACAACAATCACCAATAGCCATGGCCACAAAATAATTTTTTTCGTTTTTGTTGGTGATGCTTTTTTAGTAGTTTTCTTACTAACAGACACATGAGGCACTACTTTGACTGGTAGTTTTTTTGATGATGAAGACGCTTGCGAGGATGTACTCGAAGCAGATTGTGACGATGATGTTGATGAGCTGCCCGTTGATTCAGATGTCGCATTAGTTGAACTCGCTGATGACGACGCAGGCTCTTTATCCTCGCCAATTTTAGGAAGACTGCTCGTATCAAAAACCACACCATAACCATAATAGTGGTTGTAACGAATTGCTTGAATGTTGACGTTCATGTGACCATCCAAGCGCGTATCCAAATTGGTCGCTGTGAACTGGTACTGATAATAATCGGTATTGCCTTGCGTTGTCCTTGAAATTGCCGGCGTTTGACCATTAAAATCAGTCACAGATACAGGGAAAAGACCCAAATCATGTGTCGTTTTGATCGTCATAATGACCACATAATGATCCCCATCAATCGCAACCGTTGCAGGCTTTTGAAAGTATTGATCAGCCACCGATGTTTCTGTTGTGCCATCCTTGACGACCCTAAAAGGCACTGAATAAGTGTCTGCAGATACTGTTTGGGTAAGAGTCATGAATCCTAATAGTAAACTAACGCAAGTTAGCATAAACCATTGAAATCGTCGCATTAACGCAAAACCTTCTTAAGCCAAATACCCAAAGCCAAGACACCTGAAACTAACGCTGCCAAAAGTGGTGCAGTTGTCATCTCGTTAGTAGCTGTGTTAGTAGCTGCTGTGTTAGGCAATTTTGATGTACTTGATAATTGTGCTGTCAAGGGCACGTCGTGACCAGTGGCTTGGTTAGGCGACACATAATTGTTTGGCAGGTTACTTGGGTTGCTTGGGTTATCTGACATTGACCCCGATGGTATTCGTTCAAGATTTCCTAACTTTAGGTCAACCGGTTGCGTCTCATTAAATGGCAACGTGCCAAGCATCGTCTCCACATGTATTGTTGACTTGAGTGTCTTACCCAATTCAGAAGTTGGTAAAACAATAACAACACTTTGTCCACTTTTCACCGCAGAAACACCGTCTATAACCCAGGTTTTAACCATGTTAATGGTTGCCATATCCTTAAACGTCAATGTAATTGTTGCCTGACCATCTTTAATGACGATATAGGCGGTTGGTGATACCATTGATGCCATCATTGAATCATCTGTTGTACCAGATTTGTACAATTTAGCTGTCGCCGTGTAAGTACCATTTTGCGAGTTTTTGGTAGCTTCTTGTTCTACTTTAGCTTTAGCTGCTTGTTTCGCTTTTTCTGCTGCCGCCTTGTCTGCTGCTGCTTTCTCTGCTGCCGCTTTGTCCGCCGCTGCCTTGTCTGCCGCTGCTTTCTCTGCTGCTGCTTTGTCCGCCGCTGCCTTGTCTGCCGCTGCTTTCTCTGCTGCCGCCTTATCTGCTGCTGCTTTCTCTGCTGCCGCCTTATCTACTGCTGCTTTCTCTGCTGCCGCTTTGTCCGCCGCTGCCTTGTCTGCCGCTGCTTTCTCTGCTGCTGCCTGCTCGGCGGCAACTTCATCTGGGTCACGTGCTACCAATTTCAAATCCGTTACAGTCAGGTCAACTGGTTGAGTTTCAGAAAACGGCACTGACCCAATCATTGTCTCTATGTGTATCTTGGATTGCAAAGTCTTACTCAGGTCCACCACAGGTATTGCAACAGTGAAAGTTTGCCCACTCTGCGTCGCTTCAACACCATCAATTGCCCACGATTTCACCATGTTGGCGTTACTCAATTCACCAAAAGTGAATGTAATAGTGGCCGTTTGATTTTTAATTGTCACATCTGCCTGACTATTAACCATACTACTCATCATTGAGGAAACAGCGGTTCCTGACTTATATAGGGCGGCGGTGGCGGTGTAAGTCCCGTTTTGGTAATTTGAGGTTGCTGCTGTTGTGACCGTTGTTACGCCAGTTGTGTCCGCTGCGACGGAAACGTCCCCGTTCAACAGCACCACTCCCGAAACGGCTATCGTTCCCGCTAACATTAAAACTTTATTTTTCTTCATCATATCCTCCAAATTACGATACTTATCACGCGATAAGCGTTCTTGTGCACAAAAAAAGCGCAGCTTGCACTACGTATCTTCTACCATAACTGAATTATATTACAATGGGCTCAGAAGTCAATAAGCTGACCAATATCTCTTTGATTAGCTAGGCCTGACTCGCACAAATCTTCGATTGCAAAAATTCACGTACTAATTATCCTTAACCATGGCTTGAATAACCATCCACACGCTAACGCTCGCATTCTCAGAATCATCGAACAATATGTCAAAATCAATAGTTAAAAAAACAATAATGTTGGCATAAACAACCTTTTAGCTCCCCTTCTGCTGTGTCGCCCACTGGATTATTGTACACTCAATTCCCCTTGATCGTACTGCGGTAGTTCGGTTAATCATATTCTTTAGGAAAACCATTATTTTCACCAATGACCAGCTGTGGTTAACCAGCGCGTCAATTGTTTTATTGTGAAGATGAGATATAGGTCCACCGTCACATAGACACTTTAATTTTCTTCATACTTTGAGTCCATGTGCCAATTTTAACCTCATTTTACGAGCGTTACCTCCACCAATAGAAGCTTTTTTCTCACTAAATTGGACTAAAACAAAATGCCCGTATATGAATACTTCGTAGAATCATCACTCAAAATTAATAAATACTTTCGACTGTGATCAGCCGTTAAAAACTTGTTACCGAAATGGTTATTAATGTACTGCCCTATTAATGATAGTAAAGCGAAAACACACGATTGACAATCATTGCGAAGATTTTTTCTAAGTCGTTGTGTTTAATTGGCGATGATATTTCACCTTATGAGACTAACTATGGCGAGTATGATAAACCATAAAAGCGCCAAAATTGTTGTCACCATAGTTGCTTTTGAAAACAATAATATCAAAAATACAAATAGCAAAAATGAAATAGGGCGCTGATGTCAAGATTGAGCTGTTTTCTGGTTTTTTGTAAGTTTTTCATGATCTAGTTTATAAAGAACATACCGGGCCTTTACATCAGTATGGGATAGTTTGTCGACACCCTAATCATTTTTAAGCATGTCTCGCATAGCATAATCCAGCTGTTGCTGTTCTCGTTGCCGCTGCTGAAGCGCTTGATGCGTTTCTTTTAGGTTTTGATAATCAGATTGGATGTCAGCTAATTGCGCGTTGACTTGGCCTAACGTTTGCTTGAGTTCTTCTGTCTCATGCTGGCTTTGTAGAGTAGCTTTCTTCATCGTGGCTACCACATTTTTAAAGCGATCTAAGTCATCAGGTTTAAGCACCGTCTTACCAAAGAGGTTTTTAGATAAGGCTTGTTTAAAATCATCAATTTGTTTTTCGGCTAAGTCAACTTCCGTTAAGGCTTGCTCCGTGATTTTAAGTACGGCCTGTTTAGCCCTAATATTTTCTTCAACGTCAGCTAGTTCGTTTTTTAAGGCGTTAAACTGATCGTTATATTTTTTGATTTCAGCGACATTCTCAAACGGTAAGGTTTTGTTATTTAAAATCCCTTGTTCATAAAATGGCAGCACCTTTTTTAAATGCTAATCTAAATCCTCATGAAATGTTTGTAGATCATGTCGCGTGAGCACTTCTTTAGCTGAGACTTTATAACGTGATTTTTTATTATCAAAAACAACGGGGACAAAGGCATAGTGCAAGTGAGGGGTTGTCTCGTCATAATGCACGACAGCGGCCACGGCATTTTCTTGACCATAACGTTCATTAAGAAAATTGGTGGTTGCTTCAAAAAAGGCGCTCTGTTGCTCGTAGGGCGCTTCTGCTATTTCTTCGGGTAAAGTGACTATCCAAGTCGCTAACGCCTTCACATCGTCTCTTTTCATGCAATAAACGTCATTTAAACGCGCATTGAAGCGTGAAAGCATATCAGAACCATCCGCCATGAGATCTTGATTCAGATAAGTTTTCGACACATCAATTTCTTTGTTCGTGTGATGGTCGGTTTTACGTTCAAAGTGAACCGCTAAACTAGGGACTGCGCCACGCGTATTTTTCTTTCAATGCGCCGTCAAAAATGCCTCCTCGAAAAAGGTTTTCCAAGACCAGTATAACACCGTTAAAAATCTGGTATAGCCTGTTATACCAAAATAATATTTTGGACAGGCTCTGCGAGGCACGTCATCGACAAGCGATGACAGTAGCGTTTCCCCTTCCTACTGGGGAAACTGCTATTTTACAGCGCCACTTATCCGGCTTGTAAAACCTCCGGCGGGTCACGCCGTGACAGGGCAATTTATCATTGCAGGATCACCTTCAGTGAGAGCATGTCATGCAGAACGCTACCCGCGTGGGGCAAGCTGCTGTCAGCTTAACCACAAAAAAATAAATTGGGATAGTATCGGTATCTATCTCAACTTATTCTGAGTGCGTATATATTCCTCATCGTAATCATCTCAATCAAAAATTATGATCAATCTTCAAGATAAGGAAATTTTAATTACAACTACAGCTATAGTTACACCTGTAGTTGTAGTTGTAATTAAAATATTTAACCAAAATCAATTTGATCTAACATAGTCTCACGACTAGCTTGATCCAGGCCAAGATAAGTAAGCGCCTGTTTTACGCATGGTGTGTGTGCCTAGCATAGTTGATACCTAATAGATCACCAACACGTGACAAGACCCGGGTCGTCGGAGCGTATTTCAGAAGCCGAAGGGTGCTCAAAATAGCATAACTGCTCAACTATACACATTCCAAAAAAGTCCCCCCCCCAGCAGCAAGTCACTCACCCATCACATCTTCCGCCAGACCTTCAGCATAATCAGCATCGCCACAATCAAGGCGACAGAAATCCCCAAAGTCAGCATCCAAGCATATTGCATCCCGGCTAACGGGAGTTTCACGTTCATCCCATAGAATCCGGTAATGATCGTTGGCACAGCCATGGTCAGTGACCAAATTGTCAAAAATTTCATTGTATCGTTCAGGTTGTTATTAGCAAGGCTGTTGAAGGTATGATCGATTCGGTCAACGACTTGGGTTTCAATCTCAAACATCCGTTGGACCTGTTCTCCTTCAATTTTCACGTCTTCGAATAAATCAATTTTATCTTGGTCAGCACCGACACCAAAATGGGTCTTTGGCAAACGATCGAGTTCACTGAGATTGATTTGGACCGCGCTGGATAAAAAGGTCAACGTCTGTTGCAGATATGAAAGTGAAACCAAGTCACTGTTCTTCGTCTTCCGGTTCAACATTTTATCCAAATAGTTGCGTTTCTTGGTAATGGCGCGAGAAATTGGGATAAAGCTGTCAACAACTGTAAACAGTGTTTCCAGAATAAATGCATCGACGCTCTTAACCTCGGGATTATCCAATGCCGAGTAAAGTGCCGTGTTGACTTCAGGTATGTCGCTTTGATTAAACGTGAATAAAACGCCCTTATGGAGCAACATGCCAAATGGCTGGGTAATGTATCTCAGCGCATCTTTGTCGAGGGCATACGGCGCCAGAAAGATGAATAATTGGTCGTCCTCATTGATATCATAAACATAATTAGTACTTTCATCATTATCAGTGACGTACTCAATAATATCTTCATCGATGCCATACTGATCTTCGAGGGTTGCCCGTTCTTCGGCATTGATTTGAATCGTTTCAATCCATTTGGTTCCATTGATTGTCTTTTCGGGTTTGATCATTTAGTAATTCCCCTGTTAGTTATTAACCTCTATTTTAGACTAAAAGAAAAGAAGCTGCAGACCAAAACAGTTTCAATAATCAATTAGCTGCTAAGCAAACTGAAATCCAACAGAAGATTCAAGAAATCGAACAGAAGATTCAAGAGGGAAAAGACAATGTTGCCAACAAGCAAAAAGAGGTCGATTATTTGAATAAGAAAGTATCTGACTTGAATAACCAATTAACCAACCAAAATCAGTCAACTGATGCAGATATGGCACAAGCTATCAAGGATGCACAAGACACTCGTGACAAGTCCGACCAAATCGTTAATCAATATGTGGAGAAATGATGATATGAAAATAGTTAGCTTACAGAGCTGCTCAGAAGTCAATAAATTGGACTATTTTTAGTATAAGAGCAGTTGGGATTGATTTGAGATTTTTGACCCAGCCCGTAACCGTTTGTACAGCCAAATGATATTCATTGGCCAGCGAATTAACAGAACGACCCTCGTTGTACAAGTCAACAATTGATGATTTAAATTCAGTTGAGTATCTCTTAGCTTTCATAATAAAAAAACCTATACTTGATTATCTCGGATTATGTCCTAGAAATAAAGCAATCCGGATTTTCAGTATACGAGCAAAATTTTTTATAGGTTAACCAAAATCAATTTGATCTAACATCGTTTCACGACTAGCTTGGTCTAACCCAAGATAAGTCAGTGTCATGGCTTCACTTGAGTGATTCAATAAATGCATGACTAAGCCAATGTTGTAGTTTGATTGTGTATAGACGCGATAAGCACCTGTTTTACGCATAGTGTGCGTGCCTAAATAGTTGATACCTAGTAGATCACCAACACGCGCCATCACTTTATAAAACTGTTTCTCGGTGATATGGCGATCATGATGGGCTGTCGAGGGGAATAACCACTCAGAATTGATATTTTCTTGGACCAGCCAATCATGATATTGCAACAAGTCTTGCTGAACAGGCTTTAAATATAACGTGTTTGCTTTACCGGTCTTTTTATCATGAATAAAGGCTGTATTTTTGACAGAGCCGTCTGGATTATAGACATCTGATTTTTTTAATGTCATGACATCACTCACACGTAGTAGCGTGGCCTTACCAACTTGAAAAACGGTGTAATTTCGGCGACCAGCACGGAAACTATCGAGAAGTGTATCTTGTACCATCTTTAAAACGTTGGAGTCTTTGATGGGTAGGACAATTTGTTGCACCATGATTCGTATATACCTTTCTGAAATTAAATAATTAAATAAATAATTAATTAATTAAATTGTTTATTTATTGATGACCAGGACCGTATTTCTAAACTTCTTTTATGGTTTATTATATCACTTAACAAAAAAACAGCCCCTATTATCTAACCGGTAGATAATGGGGGCTGTTTTAATAGTCTTTCCTAGGGGTCATTATCTAAATATAGCCCCTGAATGGAAGGGCATTTTAGTGAGTGCCTAGTCACATATCTAGCTCATAACCAAAGCCCTGGTATTTTCCTTAGAAGTCAATAAATTAATTGGACTGTTTTACTGCGGCACTAT
>NC_014132.1 GCF_000092505.1 Leuconostoc kimchii IMSNU 11154 | reverse complement strand
TATCTGTATCTCAACTTATTTTGAATGCTAATATAATTTCTCATCGTATTAAGTTATGACCAATATTCCCTGTAAGCAAACTACACGCGCTTTTTTGGTAACAATTTTAATAAATCTACACTGGTATGGATTGCTCAGAAGTCAATAAATTGGACTATTTTTATTTGCCACTTATTATTTTGATAAGTCTAACTATTGCTTTTGGCATCAAAAGTGTCTTAGCGATATTGGTACTAATTATTCTGTCACTTACATTAGCATTATTTATTGCAAAATAAAAAGCAAAGCTTTTATAAAAAAAGTCTTTACCTTTTATTTTTCCCAAGTCATACGATACTCTTTTGAATCAGTCTCAGTATCCATACCTACACTGTCTATGATAAAATCTTTATTCTCATAAAAATTAACGGCATTAATATTATCTACATAGACTGAAAGTGTTAATTTGTCGTTTATTTGTTTTAGGTAATTAATTAATCGGCTACCAACACCTTGCTTTCTGTAGTTCATGTCAACAAATAATCCAGCTATGTAACCATCTAATTTGCCTAAAAAACCGATAATTATTTCATTATTCCTATACAAAAAAATATTTGCTTCAGGCAACATTTTTTTAATGTTCACAAATTGATTTTTCCAATACTGAGCGGGAATAAATGAATGTGCTTGTAAATTGCCATTCAACCAAATCTGTGCCAATTGTTCTAAATCCCTGTCTGAAAAACTGTTTAATTTTGTAATCATTGTAGCCCCCTTTTTCCTAAAACAAGTTTAATAAGAAATAGGAGAGGATTCAATTATCTAAAACTAGGAAATGATATTAATTAATCATATACTTTCATTTTACGGACTGAATAAAAATAGTCCATTTTTTTAGTATAAGAGCAACTATTAAAGCTTTCGATAACTTCAAAGATGATTCTACACATACTATCTACTAAAAAAGGTTAAACCTCGATTGGTTTAACCTTTTTGATTCTTAAAACTTCACTGCATTCTTATCTAACTGATAAACTGACGCCTGAACTTTCATATCATTCTCAGAAATAACGTTTAACTTGGCTCCGTCACTATAAAATCTTTCTGTGAAGGTTCTTTCCCCGTTATTAACGAATATTTCAATTGAACTGGTATCAACGTATAAATGGAATTTTAACTGTTCACTTTTTGACAAAATTGCTTCGCGTTCAGGATCATCTCCCGAACGATTTAAAACAATTCTATTATTTCTCTTATCATATACAACTCTTAAAATTAAATTGTTTTCTTCATTTCTTAGTTCAAAACCGGCCTCATCATTATCTCCAACATTAAGATTTAATTTAGCCTCATAGTTTCTAGAATTAGAAACTATATTCTGATTACCTTTAACCAGGTAATTCTTATTCAATAGTTCTCTGGTTCTTAATTTTTCTAATTCCTTAATTGGTTTCATTTTTAGAATTCCATCTTGATAAATCAATTCTCGTGGAATAGTTAATGCTCCAGCCCAACCATCGGCACTTTCTGGCATTGGACTTTCCCACATATCCATCCAACCAATAACGATTCTTCGACCATCTGGGGTTAAGGTAGTCTGTGTTGCATAAAAATCATGTCCATTATCTAGTTCATTAAAATCTCCACGTTCAAAATTATTATCGTTATAACGATAATTACCTACCAAATAACCTGTTTCATGAAGATTCTTAAAACGTCCTTTATCAGCCTCTATTCCTTGTGGAGACATTAGAAGAAAGTCATTATCTCCTAATCTAAAGAAATCTGGACATTCCCACATATAACCTTCTTTTTTTGTATCTTTTGATTCTGCAACTGGACCTACTAAAATCCAATCAATTAAATTGTCCGATTTATAAAGTAATACTCGACCCATTTCTTGCTTATTTTGGCTTCCTAATATCAAATACCATTTTCCATTGTTATACCAGACTTTAGGATCACGAAAATGTTGAGTATTATCTTCAGGCGCTTGAGATATAATCGGATTATTTTCATATTTTTCAAAATGGATCCCATCTTCACTAATTGCCAAATTCTGATTTTGCCAAAAATGATCCGAATCACCATCTCCATAATAATGATGGCCTGTATAAATCAAATACATCTTGCCATTATAGACAACTGCACTTCCTGAGAAACAGCCATCTTCATCTTCTTTATCTCCAGGAGTAAGTGCTATTGGCAAACTCTCCCAATGTACTAAATCCTTACTTCTAGCGTGTCCCCAATGCATTGGTCCCCATTTAGAATCATTAGGATAATGCTGGTAAAAAATATGATAATATCCTTGAAAATAACAAAAACCATTTGGATCATTAATCCATCCAGATGGTGCCATTATATGGTATCCCAATCTATAACGTGTATTATTTAATTTTATCTTTTTACTTTCTACTTCTTGCATAAATTTCTCCTTAACTTTGAACATGAGCATCAATTGAATTTGTTTTAGTTATTTGTGAATTACCCTTTTTCAGAGTAAACACTGCTATTACTGCAAAGACAAAAACAAAAATACCAAGATATAAATAAGTTATTTTAAATCCGAGTGAATCATACATTTTACCTACAAGTGAAGATAACCCAATCGTTCCGATCTGACCAAAAAACTGAAAACCAACCAAATATAGAATAGAGGATAATCTAGCTTCAAAATTGGCATCTAAGTATTTAAATACAGAAACTAACAGAATTGGTAATTCAAATGAGTGAATTAGTTTCATCATTGAAATTAAAATTGGTCCATCAACCAAGCCTGACCCCGTAATTCGAAATGCCATCAGAAATCCTGCTAGCAAAAGTGAATTACGAGCACCAATTTTATTAACAATCTTTGGTGCTAAAAACATCATTCCAGCTTCAAGAAAAACTTGGAATGAATTTAAATAACCAAACATTTGATCACCTAATTTTACTGTTGCAAATTGTTCTGCAAAATAACGTGGAAATTGTTGATCATAAACCCCATAAACACATGTAACACCTAAAACAAAGATAACAAAGAACCAAAAATCCTTTAACTTAAATAAATTGAAAACATCTTTAACGGTAACTGAATCAGCATTCTTAGCTTCAACATCAGTAACTTCAACCTTAGTAGTCAAAATAATTAGGAACATCACAATTGCCGCAATTGATGCGATCCAGAAATTATAACTAGGATTTATGATAAATAATTGTCCCGCAAAAAATGTTGTTACGGCCCAACCTAATGAACCCCACATCCGAGCACGTCCATATTCAAAATCATATTTACGACTGATTTTTTCAATATAAGATTCAACCGCACCAACAGAGGCCAAATATCCAACCCCTAGAAAAATTCCACCTACTATTGCTCCTATAACTACATTAAATTTTAATAATGGTCCATATACATAAATGAAAAATGGACCTGTGAAAATCAAAATACCGCTTAAATAAACTAGTAAATCTTTACGAGTACCTAACTTATCCGAAACATATCCATACAAAGGTTGCATTAACAAAGTGAAAGCTGCGTTAATTCCAAAAATAAGCCCTGTTGCTTCACCATTTAAATGAATTTCTTGACCTAACCAAATTGCAAACAATGAATAACAAGCTGACCAACTGACAAAGAAAAAGAAGAAAAAGGCACTAAGTCTAACATAAGTATTTTTACGCATTATTGATTACTCCTTATTTTGTGTTAACCGGTTGACATTTAATTATTAAAAAATAAGCACTTAACAAAGTTTATTGTAAGCGCTTTCATATTTTATGTCAACCGGTTATCCAAAATTTATACTGTCTTTCCTCTCCAAACCTTAACTGGAAGAACCTTATTTTCCCCAGCATCATTATTAGAAATCCTTGCTACTAGCATATTTACAGCTGTTTCTGCCATTCGATCAATGGGTTGAATAATTGTCGTTAAATTCGGTAATAAAATTCTTGTAGTTTCTGCTCCATCATAGCCCACTATTTTCAAGTCTTCAGGTACTTTGTAGCCCAAATCACCAGCAATATCAATGGCTTGAGCAGCATCCACATCATTAGAAATAAACATACCGTCAACATCTGGATGTTCTTTAAAAATATTCTTTAGAAATTTAGCTTTTTGCTCATAACTAACGTTGAAGTCGACTGTATAAGTTATTGGTTTTAAGCCATATTGAATCATAGTATCTTCATATGCTTGATATCTTTTTTGAGCTGGAGTTTGTAAAGTTTTTGGTCCATTTGTGTGGATAATCACCTTAGCACCATTTTTTATCAGTAATTCTGTAGCCATTTTACCGCCCTGATAATTATCGGATGATACTACGGGAATATCATTATTCATAATTCTATCAATTGCAATAATGGGTAAATTAGCATTTTGATACTCCTTGATACCTTGATTATGGGCTCCAACAATCAACCCATCGACTTGATGTGCCATTAGCTCTCTCAAATATAACCTTTCTTTTTCAGGATCATTCATAGAGTCACCAAGTAAAACTTTAAATCCTTTACTAAAAAGCTTTTTTTCAATAGTGGCAACCAATTGTCCAAAAAAGGGATTATTGACTGTTGGAAAAATCAACCCTACCAATTTTGTTTCCTGCTTAAATAACTGTCTTGCCACAACATTAGGTTGGTAATTTAATTCATCCATCGCATCATGAACTTTTTTAATTGTTTTCTCACTCAAATAACCCCGTTTATTCATCACCCTTGAAACGGTAGTTTTGGAAACTCCTGCTAATTTCGCTACATCATCTATTTTTGCTTTCATTATTTCACCCATTGGTTATATAACTAATTTAATTATATCATGCTGTCTTGAAACAAATTTCTTCAACTTATGACAATAATTTAGTAATTTATTTTGATAAATTTAATTTGACGTAAAAAAACAGAAAATAGTATCGTGTAATATATTGAAAACGATTACCTAAAAATTGAAGGAGAGATTACATTGCTAGTAGGAAGTATTGAGAGAGCGTAAAATATCTTGTGTAAATGCATAAAAGATTTCTAAATCCATAACCGATACGTTTGAGTTTTTTTATCTTTCCAATGGTCTCTTCAAGAGGACCATTGGATTATGACATTGTACAACTATTCTTGACATCAGCGCCCCAATAGTTTAAAAATTGAGTATGGAAAGTATATAATAAAGACTTTGATATTGGAAAATGGAAAAAATTTTCCAATATCAAATATACGTGTATCACATAGTTTAATACAAAAAGTTTTAGGTATAAACGGTTTAACTGTTTATTTGGTTCTGGTGCAAATTTTCCTCGCTGACTTGATTTTAGTATACTGGGTGCCAAGAAACGAGGGATTGCGCGCATGAATCACTTTAAGGGACGCCACTTTCAAAAGGACATCATCTTAGTAGCCGTTGGCTACTATTTCAGATTCAGTCTCAGCTATCGTGACATCGTTGAATTGCTTCGGGATCGGGGTATCACTGTTCATCACACCACGGTCATGCGTTGGGTTCATCACTATGGCCCCATCTTTAAGGCTCTATGGCGTCGGCATCAAACAGCTCACGCTAAAAGTTGGCGAATCGATGAGACCTATATTCGAGTTAAAGGCCGTTGGGCCTATTTGTATCGCGCTATTGACAGTAACGGTTTGACCATGGATTTTGAGCTACGAAAACACCGCGATTATACCGCATCCTATCACTTTTTGAAGCGTCTCTTGACGACCAATGGTCGGCCTGATCGATTAGTCACTGATCAATATCGGGCAACACTGAAAGCAGTGAAGCACCTGATAAAGCAAGACTATTTGAGCAAATCAGCCCACCAATGTTCCAAATATCGAAATAATTTGATTGAACAGGACCACCGATTCATTAAACGTCATCGTGTCCGCTCAGCAAGCTTTCAAAGCATTCGAACCGCTAGTGCAACGTTGAGCGGTGTGGAAATTGTTCACGCAATACGCAAAAGAACCCGACGAGAGTTAAGTCTCATCGGGTTCTCAGTCGTGGACGAATTAGAAGCATTGTTAGCTGCATAACCTTCAACATAGGATCAATAGCTGGTTAGATGGTCATCTCTCACACTGTTTGCACCAGATCAATCAATACTTAGTGTGAGAATAATGATTCAATACAAAGTCGTCACCTCAAAGTTTATTTTCTATAAAGATTTATACTCATTACTTTAAAAGGAAAGGGGATATAACAATAAAATTTTTGAACTATTACGGTTAATTAGGAATTTAAATTTACGAAGTCAGACCACAGGTTAGAAAATATATTATTTTCTGCCATGATATAAAATCCTAATCCTATAAACACAATTGGAATAACCCATCGGCCGTATTTCTCAAGTGTTTCAGAAACATATCTAAATCTTGCTAGACGATAGCCGATTAAACACCAAACCGCAACCATTATAAAGAAAGTAACAACTGTAATGACCAGTTGGTTGTTATTTAAAGTAGAAAAGAATGGAACATAAATTCCAATATTGTCTCCACCATTGGCAAATGTGATAAATGCTACACTTAAATAGAACTTATTAAATTTATTTAAACTAGAAAGAATAGCACCTTCATCTTCATCTTCACCCTTTATAAACAGTTTAACTCCTAAATAGATCGGGATTAGTCCTAGTAAACCCACCCATTGATCAGGAATGAGTGTTACTCCAAATGTAGCTAAAAGACTGATTAAAACTAAAAGTGCAAAACCAAGATATTGACCAATGACTATATCTTTAGGATAAATACGATTTCCCTTCACCGTTCGTCCATTACTTGCTTTAGCTTGTGAACTTGCCTGAGAGAACAGCAACATCAAGACAAAAATGTCATCGATATTGGTTACTATAAAAGACCCTAAAGCAGAGAGAATGGTTAAAATTAAATTCATAAAAAAACTCCTTTTTAAATTGCTCCATAAACGGAATAATAGATATTTAGTTATGTTAGTTTGTTACACATTCTGTTATTCTACCTTATTTGATAGTAGATTTAAAACTTTGCAACAGAACCAATATTGATATGTTTTTACCTCATGTGTATATACACATAGTATGCTCGCAACAAGAACTTTTGTTGTTTTTCAAGTTGTCGCTAACAGCGACTTCTAATACATATTTTTGAGCGCAAACAACTCCATTTTAGAAGTGGGGTGTAAGTGCGCATTCTGATAAATTATTCAAGCAATTTCATCACTTTGAAAAAGTGATGTGTAAGTGCGCATTAAACTCAATTTATTTCGTTTTGCTGACGGATTATTTTGCTTATTAGTATAATTAGACTAGATACCATTTTAAAGACAACAAGGAGCTTAAATTATGGCTGATAAAAATATTTTTTTGGGGAGTAATTTTAATCACTCCTTTTTTGTTTGATTATGTCGCATTTTTGATATCTTTACTATTTATAAAACAATACGAATAATTTTATTTTTGAGGTAATAAGATATAGAATGGTACTAACTTGTCGTTTAATATTCATAAAAATTATGGGGGAGTAGCTGTGATAAAAACCAAGAAAACTACTCTTGTCATTGGGTTGATTTTGGGGGCAGGCTTAGGGTTATATGGCAATATTGATGATGATGTTATGGCTGCAAAAACTGATAGTCAAACAATTAAGGCAGTAAAGCAGGCAAAATCATTAAGTCAACAGTACCAATATAAAGAGGCAAAATCATTGTTATCGGGGCACAAAGGAACAACAGTTGATCATCTAAAAAAGAGTATTAATAAGCAACAGTCAAAGTTGGTCACGTGGGATGATCCGACAAAAATTTCACATCTTTTTTATCATTCACTAATTGTTGATCCTGGTAAAGCTTTCTCATCTAAGCAGGCACAGGGATACAAAGATTATATGGTGACCATCGACGAATTTATGCCGATGCTGAATCAGTTATATGATAATGGCTATGTATTAATTAACTTTAAAGATATCATTTCGATTGATAAACAAGGGAAGGTGACTTTCAAACCAGTCAAATTACCTGAAGGCAAGAAGCCTTTAATTATATCGCAGGATGATGTTAACTATTATGAGTATATGAAGGATTCTGGGTTTGCAGATAAATTAGTCGTCAATAAGCAAGGTGATGTTAAAAATCAATATACCAATAATGGTCAGAAGAAAATTGGTGATTATGACATGGTACCGATTATTGATACCTTCATCAAAAAGCATCCAGATTTCTCATACGGTGGCTCAAAGGGTGTGATTGCTGAAACGGGTTATAATGGGGCGCTAGGTTATCGTTCATCAAAGAGTCAATATGGTGATACAAAAAAGACACATCGCGAAGCTAAGAAAGCGACAAAGGTTGCTAACGCTATGAAAAAGGAAGGTTGGCAGTTTGCATCGCATTCCTGGGGTCATATAAATATGACTACGGCCAGTGTTGATGATATCAAAAAGGACACTGCACTTTGGCAAAAGGAAGTACAACCAATTGTTGGTAAAACACCAGTATTGATTTTCCCATTTGGAGCAGATATTGGCTCATTTACAAATTACACAAATGATAATGCAAAGTACACTTATCTTAAGAGTAGCGGTTTCAGTATTTTCGATAATGTTGATGCGTCACAGACATCATGGGGTCAATTAACAAATGATTATTATCGTAATGCGCGGATAAATGTCGATGGTATTCGTTTACATGAAACAATGACTGGTGAGAACACGGTTCTAAATGACTTCTTTAATACAAAAGATTTTTATCATCGTGATAAATAATGAAGAGCGCGAGACAAAAGTCGTTTATGATTATGTCTCTAATCAATCCAACGAACAAGGCACTGAATTTAATCAACCTCAAGGTTAAATTTGCTTATGAATGAAAAGTATAATAACTTAATTAAGCAACGTGATAAGGCTGAAAAAAAAGATTGAACAAGCTGATTTCAAAGGGCGCTGATTGTGCATCTCAACAAGAGACTGCTTAAATTCTTTTTTGTATCGAATCATATTAAAAAATGCTCCTATGCTATTAGTTTACAGGGCAGAAGAAAATCTGTCCGTAAATCTAGCATAAGAGCAAGCTGGCGTAATTAGCCAAAATCAATTTGATCTAACATCGTTTCGCGACTAGCTTGGTCTAACCCAAGGTAAGTCAGGGTCATGGCTTCACTAGAATGATTCAATAAGTGCATGACTAAACCAATGTTGTAATTCGACTGCGTATATACGCGATAGGCACCTGTTTTACGCATGGTATGCGTGCCTAGATAATTAATGCTTAGTAGATCGCCAACACGCGCCATCACTTTATAAAACTGTTTCTCGGTGATATGGTGATCATGATGGGCTGTCGAGGGAAATAACCACTCAGAATTGATGTTTTCTTGGACCAGCCAATCATGATATTGCAACAAGTCTTGCTGAACAGGCTTTAAATATAACGTGTTTGCTTTACCGGTCTTTTTATCATGAATAAAGGCTGTATTTTTGACAGAGCCGTCTGGATTATAGACATCTGATTTTTTTAATGTCATGACATCACTCACACGTAGTAGCGTGGCCTTACCAACTTGAAAAACGGTGTAATTTCGGCGACCAGCACGGAAACTATCGAGAAGTGTATCTTGTACCATCTTTAAGACGTTGGAGTCTTTGATGGGTAGGACAATTTGTTGCACCATGATTCATATATACCTTTCTGAAATTAAATAATTAAATAAATAATTAATTAAGTAATTAAATTGTTTATTTATTGATGACCAGGACCGTATTTCTAAACTTCTTTTATGGTTTATTATATCACTTAACAAAAAAACAGCCCCCATTATCCAACTAGTAGATAATGGGGGCTGTTTTAATGGTCTTTCCTAGGGGCGATTATATAAAAATAGACCCTCTTGTTGTTAAATTAATGTTCTAATTTTATATGCTAAACCAGGGAAAGCCATTATCATCTTTTCTTTCCAAACCTTTGGATCAACATCAATTGCCATAACAGGAATTAGTGCATTGATATCATCTACTGCTGTTTGGCTAATTTCAGCAGCGCCCACGAGATGATTTTGCTTGTCAAAGACTAATGATAATCGTGCGTGATCATCTGTTCCAGCATAAAAAAAGTCACCTTGAGTAATATCAATATCTTTAATTGAATAATTACTGTCTTCCTTTGCTTTATCAATACTAATTCCAGCTTGAGCGAGTTGGGGGAATGTGAACGTAACGGTTCCAATTACTGGGTACCTAAGAGGTTCAGTTGTTTTATTAGTAAGTAAGGCACTTAAGTAGTCTGCTTCAAACTGTGCCGTAGAGGTTAATGCTGGTACGGTTTTATCAACAATATCGCCCATTGCGTAAATGTTATTTGCTGATGTGGTCAAATATTTATCAACTTTAATTCCGCGGTTGCTATACTCTACACCAGCATTATCAAGTTTCAATGCATTAATTTCAGGAACTCTACCACTGGCATTAATAACTTTATCAAAAGTGCCAAGGTTGCCGTTAGCTGATTGAACCTCATAGCCAGTTTGTGCTTCGGTAACAGCTGTAACATTTGTGTTAAATATAAAATTAATACCAAGTGAGTTTTTCATTTCATCAACTAACTGATGAACGTGTTGGCTGTAAAATCCCTCTAGCGGTTGGCCGGATCGGACAATAACGGTTACTTTAACCCCGGCAGCAGACAACAATGTAGCAAATTCCATACCAACGTAACCACTTCCGATAATTGCGACGTTCTTTGGAGTATCTTCGAGTTCAAAAAGGTTAGTACTAGTAAGTAGGTACTCGTGGCCAGGAATGTTAAGAGGATGCGGCTTTTTTCCGGTTGCGATTACAAAATTATCAGCAGTGATTTTTTTATTATTAACTTCAATGGTATGTTGATCAACAAATGATGCTTCACCCTTGATGGTAGTCGCACCCAGGCCTTCATACATACTTTGCATATTATTTAGGAATGACGCCATAGCCTTATTCTTTTGCTGAATAAGTTCTTTCCAGTCAAGCTTAGCTGGTTGAGTAATTCCCTTACCTTGCAAACGCATTGAAGTTAAGGTTGCTCGTGCTGCTCCTTCTAAGAAAATCTTGGGTTCGCAGCCTTCGTTAGGGCAAATTCCGCCAAACCGATTCTTTTCAACAACCGCGATTTTCTTTCCGCTATTCTGCATTCCCAATAGGAAACGATAAACTGATGGCCCACTGCCAATAACAACGTAGTCAAACTTCATTTATAGCTTCCCTCCATTTATTTTGTTTTCTTCTTATCCTCAGTTTGCTTTTGATGTTCAGCGATAGTACAACCGTCTGGCCCACATACAGCATCATCATTATTATCGCCAAATATTGTATTAAATTGTGGCTTATCTTCGGCCATCGTAAATTCCTCCTAATTTTCTTCTTCTTGAACTCGCTTTAAGGCTTTAACAAAGACTTCATATGGTTGGGCACCACTAATTGCATACTTATTATTGATTACAAAAAAAGGTGCAGCATGAATACCGGATTGTTGAGCCTCCGCCTCGTCATTGACCACAGCTTGATGATATTGGTTAGAATTAAGCACTTTTTCTACTTCGTCTTTAGCAAGCCCAGCTTCCATTGCCGCATTTAATAGCACATCATGGTCAGAAATCGATTGACCATCACTAAAGTAAACTTGGTAGAAGCGTCTAATTACTCGTTCAGTCAAATCAGGATCATTTTTAGCTTCTGCGAATTTAATAATCCGGTGCGCATCCATAGTATTTGTAGGTACTACACTGTCAAGATCCATTGGTAGACCATCGTTATGCGCCATTTGTTCGATGTAAGCCATTTGCTTTTTGGCCTGTGGCTCCATTGCCTTATTTCCCTGAGTGAAGTGATTAATGTATCCTTCATCGGTTTCCTTTGGTGTTGCAGGGTTAAGCTCGAATGATTTGAACTCTAATTCAGTTGTGTCATAAATACCAATTTCCTTCATTGCTCGTTTCATTCGATTAGAACCGATATAACAAAAGGGGCAAGCAATGTCTGACCAATATTTGATTTCCATAAAGTAATTTTCCTCTCTTTAATCTTTAACCGTTTGCCGATGCTTTATGGCTTCGAAATATTCAAAGGCGTTTTGCCCAGCAATACCACCATCGCCAACCGCAGTTGTAATTTGCCGCAGTTGCTTTTGCCGGACATCACCAATTGCATAGATTCCAGGAATTGTTGTTTCCATTTGATCGTTAGTTATAATCCAACCAGCTTGATCGGTAATATTTAAATTATTGAAAATTTGGCTATTTGGAAAGTTACCGACATAAACGAAAACTCCATCAGTGTCTAGAGTTGTATCATCACCGACCTGATTGTTATGGATTTTTACTCCAGTAACATGATTTTCATCACCTAAAATCTCTGTCACACTAGTATTCCAAGTGAAATCTATCTTATCGTTATCAAAAGCACGATTTTGTAATACCTTTTGTGCCCGTAACCGATCGCGACGATGAATGACATTAACTCCATCAGTGACATTAGCTAAGTACAATCCTTCAGAAATTGCTGAATCACCACCGCCAACTACAGTAACATTCTTTCCTTTAAAGAAAGAACCATCACATACTGCACAGTAAGAAACCCCTTTTCCGGAGAACTTTTCTTCACCTGGTACACCTAATTTTCGATTATTAGATCCTGTTGCAATAATTACTGCGCTTGCTACTAACTCGTCACTATCGGTTTGAATATGCTTCATTTGTTGATCATCAACGGTAACGTTTTGGACATCACCATATACAAAATTTACTCCGGCCTTAACGGTTCCTTGATACATTTTCTCACCAAGTTCAGGACCCTTAATTGTTGTAAAACCAGGGTAGTTTTCAATGTCATCGGTGTTGTTCATTTGTCCACCATAAATACCGCGATCAAGCATTGCTACATTTAAATTAGCTCGTGCTGCATATAAGGCAGCGGTCATTCCACCAGGACCGGCCCCAATCACTACTACATGATATTTCCTCATTAAATTTCAATCCAATCTACTTATTAGTCGTCACGTAACGCTAATCCCTTATCCAATGAACGATTAACAATGACTTCTTGTGCATCAATAATGGTTAACCACTATATAATCTAAATGGTCTTGGTCTTTATGGGTTTCAGTTTTCTTATTAAGGAGTCGGACATAACTTTCAGTTGCTAACGTCCCCATACCGCCAAGAATAGTTAAAAAACTCTTCATTAGTTAATAGTGTTGGTAATGAAGTTTTCGACTTCTTCTTTAGTCTTCCGATCTTTATTGACAAGTCTTCCGATTTCTTGCCCATCTCTAAAAATAACGAAGCTTGGAATACCAAAGATGTTTAGTTCTTGAGCCAATTCGGTATTCTCATCACGATCGACACTGATGAAAGTGTAATCTTTGAATTCTTGTTCAATTTCTGGTAGATGAGGCTTGATAAAGCTACAATCAGGGCACCAAGAAGCTATAAACACTAAAATATATTTTCCATTCTTCAGTTTTTTATCAAATTCTTTTTTATTCATTACTGATAGTTGTTCCATTCAGCTTCTCCCCTCTTAACCTAATTAGTATATTGAGCAAGAACGGTTTTAAGTTGGTCCTTACTTTGGAGGCCAACCAGCTTATCAACTACTTGGCCATCTTTTTTGATAATTAAGGTTGGAATAGACATAATTCCAAATGCTATTGGTGTTTCTTGATTTGCATCTACGTCCATTTTAGTGATTTTGACTTTATCGCCAATTTCTTTATCAAGTTGTTCAATAATCGGTCCTTGCATTCGACATGGAGGACACCAAGTAGCCCAAAAATCAGTTAATGTAACACCGGTACTAGTTTCTTTCACAAAGTCTTTGTCAGTTAAGTTCTTAACCATAAGAGTCGCTCCTTTATAGGTAATATTTAATTAAAGTTGTTAATTGTGATTGATCAATAAAACGGGTAATTTTTTCAACGATTCTTCCATCACGCAGCAAAATAGTACTGGGTGCGGAATAAACATTGTATTTTTTTGCTAGTTCTGGGTGAGCATCTGAATTCACTACCCGAACGTTTAAATATGAATTAAAGTCATGGCTAATCTTATTTATTATTGGTCGCTGCGTATAACACTGGGCGCACCAATTATTCTCAAAATTAATTAAGGTTAGCGTTTTATCAATAGTAGACAAGTTATGTCACTGCCTTTCAATCATTCAATTGTTTACTTGAATAGTTTAATAATATCATATACTTTTTGTAAGTCAATATAAAAGCACGATTTAATCAATAAATGACTAAATCGTGCTTAAACTGTTTATTCTGTTATTTTATTCCAATCATAGTGACTTGAATTTAAACTAACTGCGTCAAAACCATTTCTATTTAAGATCTGTGTGGCAATGTTGGAATTAGCACATAGTCTTCCACGGCAATAAACAATAATCTTTTGATCTTTAGGTAATTTGGGCATTGATTCTTTTAATGTTTCCAATGGGACATTAATTGCCGATTGTATGTGGCCTGCTGCATATTCATCAGAAGGTCGTACATCAAGGACAAAGCAATTTTTGTATTCTTCTTGAGCTTGCTTTAACGAAATGGTTTTAACGTTATCTTGAGCGTCTGATTTATCCTGAATTGTTTTCATATCTGAAAGTTCACTGTTACCAATGTCGGTTAATAGGTGCACAAGATCACTAATTTTGGGAGAACTAAGGCTATAAATAATATGATTGCCTTTTCGTTTTGTTTTAACCAGATGACTGTCCTTCAATATTTGTAGATGGCGTGAGGCGTTAGCTACACTTATTCCGACCCCGTTGGCAATAGTTTCAACTGATTTGGGTGCTTGAGTTAAAAGATCAAGAATTTCTAATCGTCGATCACTGCTTAGCCCCTTACCAATTTTAGACAGTTCTTCATATAGTCCATTTTTGTAGTTAACTGCTTGTTCAAACATTTTCTTCCCACCTTTTCAACTATTTTGTTGAATAGTTTACCAATTTTCCTATGAAATTGAAATTCAATATTATTAGTTAATAAATTAATGGGCCTTGTCTTTTTAGATTTAGGAGTCATCCTATAATTATCGACCCTATTTTAGAAAGCTATATTTTGAATTTTGTTCCGTACCTGACGGGCATCACCCGCAACATAGAATTTAACACCATACAACTTTACCTTATCATTTTCGCCAATAACATCGACACGTTCAGGCGAAATACTCGTTAACAAGTCCTCTTTCCATTGGTCTTGCTCGAGCAATTGGGTACCCTTGGGTTCAATATAAACCTGATAAATGTAGGACTCATTAGCTAAATACAGGACAAAGTCCGGTAAGAAACCAGCATAGTGAGACACATCTCCAGCAAATTCATGCAATTTTAGCTTAGTATTACGCTCATCACTACGAATCAGGTAAACATCTTTATACTTTTTTTGCAGCTCTTCAACATAGCCTTGGATCAGTTCGATTAGACTACGTTCCAATTTATCGACAATAGCCTCGTTATAGACAAACCAAGGTGCCTTTTTATAGTCATAGGTTTGAATTAACTCATGAACCCCAGCATCAGAATAGTTCACGGGAACACGCTTCTGATAATCCTGAACGGCATCTTTAATGGGCAACCCAATAAACTTATTGGTTCCGCGTTGGCGCTTATAGTTCATGATTAACATGCGCTGAATATAGGCTAGATATTTTTCAACGACTAATAGCTGTGTTTCTCGACTAAGCACAGCATCTGAACCCGTCGATACCGTCGCTTGGATTTCTTTTATTTGCCCCAACCACTGTGCCTCATGCATAAACTCCGAGATAGAATTTAGCGTCGGCATATATTTTTTCATGGTATTGAATCTGAAGAAAGGATTCCGTGCCATTGCTTTTTTGACGAGGGCATCATCAATCTTTACCAGTCGTGTCTCATTCATACCAGCAACATTTTGTGTATCAAAGGCAGTTGCTTCTAGGGTTGCCGTCTCAATATTGACGGTAGGTAGTTCTGCAACGGGAACACCGTATTTTGCCAACCCATTATATTCACTCTCAGGGACATCTTCGACGTCATTGTAATACAGCTTGCCATATTGATAGACATCGGAACGCTTAAATGACGCTTTAACTGTCGTGGTTAAAATATCAAAGTCTTTATCATCTTCAACTTGGAGCTGCATTGCTTCAAAAGATTTTGTCAGATTATCAATATATTTTTTATCATTAATCGTGTGATAGTGTAAGGACTCTAATATCTGTAATTCTGGCGTGCTATGGTCAAACCGTCGCGTAAACGATGTTGCCTCCTCATAGACGAAGGGATTGTAGCGCGCACCACGACCAATTAATTGTGCCTCACTATTGGTTTGTGTTGACGTAATGGGTTGCTCCCCAATTCGAACAATATCATACAAATTTAAGACATCCCAACCTTCAGAAAGCTTGGCGACGGCAAAAATAGCTCTAAATGGATTGCTTGGTTCTTCTAGGGTATTTAAATTACGTAAATCATTTAAGTCACCTAAAATCCCATTGCTACTCGTATCATTAACGTTAATAGTATTCAGTGGTTGAAAATCACGTTGCAATTCACGTACCAAGCCCCCCATATCAACTGTTTGATAATACGTATACGCTTGGCGCAAAGTAGATGATTGCGTGGTGTTGAGTTGCTTTGCAATAAATTGCGCCAAATCTTCAGTCGTTAATTGATCCACCAGCGTCAAAAATTGATCACGCGCCGCTTTTGAAACTTCAATTTTGTTTGATTTAAATAAAATAACTGGCTTAAAATCTCTTATACCCGCCTGGATTGCCATGCGCTTACGATATTGTGATAACAATACCGCATTCAGCATCTTTTCGTTATCATCAGCATTGGCTTGCAACCGAGCGATTTTCTTTGAATACCCGGCATTTTGAAACTCTTTTAAATCATATTGAAAAATGACCTTATCCCGATATTTTTCGTAAATAGACTCATTATTTAAATCAATCGTAGCCGTGAATTCTAACTGTCGATTAGCTTTATTAGCTTGTCGAATACGATCTAAGACATATTCCCACGCTTTATTTTTTTGATCTGCTTTGCTCTTTGTACCGGCAGAAAAATGATGCGCTTCATCAGCTAGAATAATCAACTTCTGTTTCTCTAAATCACCATAAGTTAAACCATTTTCGCGTGGTGTATTTAATTCATTCGCTAAAGTTTGGATTGTTGTGAGCCGCAAGTAGATCACGCCTGGTTCACTGTTTGTTGGAAAGCGGGTGACTTCTCGCAATTCAATCGGAGTACCATCAATATTGAGTGGTTGTGAAAAGAGATACTTTGGTGACTGGACATTCAGCATGTTTTCACGAGTTTTAGCAATGACCGCGTTTGTATTAACAACAAAAAGAAAATTTTGATAGCCAAATTCATGGTAAAAATACAGCATATCAGCTGCCATCACATCAGTCTTTCCTGAACCCGTGGCCATATGGAATAACAACTGATTAAAGCGACTGGCAACATTGGCATCCTTTTGCGTGTAATTCAAGTTGTATAGTGATTGCTTTTGATAATCACGTAACTGATGTTTGAGATTGTGCTTAATGTAGTCTGGATAAACAAATGCATGTCTGGGTTCGTCGTTTTTTAAAAAGTCATTTGTATAGTCATTAATCTCATGAATAATGGGTAAGACAAGTTCTCGTGCTTTCTTTTTGGCCATTACAGATCACGCTCCCCATAAAAACTCTTGTTAAAGGCGATATCACTATCAGACATCAGCTCTTGTACATCACGATCGTCCATATCACTGTATGCATAATACAACTGATTCTTATCAATGACCTTGACTATCAGCTGCTTTTTATCAGCCAATGCCATGGCTTGGTATTCAGGATCTTGTAGGACTTTTTCAACATCAACTCGGAAATCAAAATCAGCGCCACCTTCAATCATGCGATGAACAACATCTTCTAATTGCTTCGTCGTTTCGGCCTGTTGGACATCTTTGAGATAACCTTGATTCTTTTCCATCAATTCAGCATAGACAAATGAACCGCCGCCTTGCCAGTTAACATCTTTAGAAATCCCACCTTGTTCGCCATCAATCACCTTTTTGAGACGTTCGACAGAAACAGTTTTAATGTAATCCATCTGTTCAACACCGATAAATCGACGGTTCATCTTCATTGCAACGGCTTGTGTTGTCGCAGATCCCATGAAGAAGTCAAGTACTAAATCATTTTCGTTTGTAGATATTTCCAAAATTCTTTTAATGAGTTGCTCGGGTTTTGGATTAGTAAAAACATTTTCAGAAAATAATTCAACTTGATGTTGTGTTGCTTTGGTATTAGTTCCAGCATCATCCCAAATAATCGAATTATTATCTCGCCAGATAGTACTTGCTGTTTTCCCCTTACCAGCCTCTGCGACCTCACTATAATAAGCTTTTAGGGAGGGCTTAGCATTACCATCTTTCCCAAAATATATTTTATTTTCTGATAATAATTTTTCATACGTGCTTTTCTCGGTACGCCAATGTCTACCATTTGCTGGCAAAACATGTCTACCTGATGGAGTTATAATTTCATATTGTAAATTAGCACGGAAATTTGGCGCATCAAATGGCTCTAATCTATACTTCCCTCTGCCATCCTCATCATCATTTTTAAACGTATCTATATCTAACGCCAATCTAAAATCATTTTTCCTTATTTGAGATAAATTTTTTGCATAAACTAGAACATGGTTTGTATTTATTGAGATTAATGCATCAGATGAAATCGATTTTCTTGATTCCCAAGTCACATCGGCTATAAAATTTTGTGAATTAAAAATACTATCCATCAAAATTTTAATATAATGGGCTCCTTCATCAGACATTGTTAAAAACAATGTTCCATTTTCTGCTAAAAGTTCATGCGCAATTTTAATTCTATTTTGAACAAAAGTGAGCCAGCCAGATAGTTTAAAATTCGAATTATAAGTATAGGTGTCTGCTGGTTTTGTCGTCTCAAAAAAATATGGTGGATCAATGAAAATACTCTTCACAGTGCCTGCATATCTGTTTTTCAAACTATGCAAAGCTATCAGGTTGTTTCCCTTGATAATCAAATTGTCATCATTAAAACTATCAGTTGATGCACCAGCTAAATTTTCTTGATCATACTTAGTCGCATTAACAAATATTTTAGGCTCTAATAATTGATCAATTTCAGCTTTAGCTATCGTTTCATGCAAAAAAGGTTCATCAGTATCTTTTTGATCCTCTTTCGTCATACCAGCTTTTAAAACACTATCTTTGAAGGGAAAATCTAGGACTACGTCAGCAGTCTCATCAATAAACTTACCACCAGCAGTAAGGCCAATTTTATTCTCAAATTTTGTATAGCTATCTTGCCAGTATTCTTTATACGTAAACATTTCAATAAACTGGTTTAGCTTAAACAGTTCTACACTTTTATCATCTATAACAATTGACTCCGTATAAGTGTCATGAATTAGTTGATTAGCTAGTAATGCCTTCATCAACATAGGTGTATAAGCATCCAGGTCTTCTATTACTTTGTTGCGCTTTAGAGTGCCTTTATCTGAAAAATAGGTGTTACCAAAATCTTTCAAAATGGACTTTGTTGTCTCCATAACTTTTGAATCAATCATTTTTTTGCCCTCGTTTTTTAAATTGCCACCACTTTTTAGGTTTAGCTTGCGCTTCTGCTGGTTCTGTTTCACTTTGGGGTGACACATCTTTTTCATCCTCACGAATCGGCATCGCTAAGGATTTCAAATCTTTGATTTCTGCTTTGTACTCTTCTAATAGTTTTTTGTCTTGCAAAGCCAATCGTTGTTGCTGATCCAGAAGATTTTGTGTTTGTTTTTGAACGTCTAATAAACTTTTTATCTGTTCATCTTTTTCTTTTATCGAATTTATCACATCTAAGTAAACATCATAATCGACAAGTCTATTTGTCGATTCACTTGTTGGTGACTGGTCATTTTCAAAACCCATAGATTCCTTTATGTTTTTAACATCTCGAGCGTTCAAAACATATCTATTGCCATCCTTATTTGGCGTTTTACTTGGCGATAATTTGGCGATTATTTGTTGAATTCGTTGCTTTGAAACTCCCAATTCATCTGCAAGTTCTCGAATTGTTTTTAAATTTTCACTCATGATCTATATCCTGCCTTTTAACGATTGGTAGATACTGTTCAATCGATTTTTTAAGATACTTAGCAATATTCTTTTTCGAATAGTCATCTTGTTTATCTCGGATATATGCTAAGTGCTCTTTCACGCCCTTTAAACCACGTAACTCTTTTAATTCGTCATAAAGTGGATAAACATTTTTCTGTAACCCGGACAAAATAGTCGTATCCGTTAAATCAATATATGTCAACAAGAAATGTTCCATCAGCAATTTTGTATATGGACTTTTCATCGCTTCATAAACAAGATCTTTTTCACTTTCTTCTTGTCTTATCTTACCGTCAATATAAGCGGGATCATCTAATTTGTAACTAATATCATCTGCAACTTGGTTTTTAGTGATATGAAAGACAATACTTTCAATGCTGCGTCCTTTTTTTACTTTTTCATACGTAACATTAAAGCTGGTATGGTTTGTGATTTCTTTAATCGGATCTTTTAATACTCTTCTTTCAAAATCAGTAAACTTTTTATATTCACTCACCGTATCGGTCGTATCGCGCAATTCTCGAATAGTGATTATCGGATTACGGTAACTTTCCACTTGCTCTTTTCTTCGCCCACCTTTAACGCTGTAATGCTCATATTGGTTGTAATTCATTGATAACCAACGGTACAAAATGATTGCATACTTGCTATTCAATTCAGAAATTTCTGATAAGGCATGTTGCGTAAAATTGGTTTTGAGATTGATTAAATAAGGCATGATTTCGGGGCTAAATCGGATAGTTACTTCATCATGATAATCCGCCCATTTAACATAAGGGATAGGCACAATACTTTCAAATTCATATCCCTTTTCTTTGGCTTTTTTTATCTTAAAAAATGCTTGTTTCTGCATTTTTTCAATTGCTTCTTTAAAACGACTATGTTTATTGCTATCATCCACGTTAAAAAAAGCAAATAACTCTTGCTTGGATAAATAAACTGTCTGGTCTTTCGGGGGATTTTCTGTATCAATTAAAGAGACAGCTAATTCAAACATCTTTAATGGGGTTTTGTCCATTTTGGCAATCGACGTTATTAGACTATTATGTTCAACAACTTTACGTTTTGATAATTCATTCAAGGTCTGTACCTGCCTTGTCTTTGATTCTGTTATAATAGACATATAAATACGCTCCTTTAGGCGTGTTGTTGGATAAGCATAAAGAAAAACTTTTAGACGGGAATTTCTTTATGCTTTTATTATAACATTATATAGCGACAAAATAGTTTAAAACGTCGCTATATACATAGTTTTTTGTCGCTATATACATAGTTTTTTGTCGCTATATACATAGTTTTTTGTCGCTATATTACCTATTAAAACCTTGATATTACTGAATTTCTAACCGCGCAAAAGAACAAAAGATTAAAATATAAAAGATAAACTTATAATAGGCTTTGCCTTTTTATTGAACCCATAAAAAAAAACAAAAGAACCTCTGCGTACGTCAATTTTGTACGTGGGATTCTTTTGTTGAATGATTTCCAATGACATATCACTTGTTATCTAATATGATTGCCCCTTAATAAGTCGATAGAGCCATTTTAACTTGGTTAATGCTGATTTATACGTTTCGTAGCTAAAAACGCTTAGACGGGCAAATAAGTAGGTTTAACGTTAGAGACTAGGTCCTTTAAAAAGATCACGCGTTAATTCAATGATCCGATTGATTAATGCTTTAACTTGTTCGATACCGCGATCTAATCTAGTTGGCGCTATTTTCGTATCTGGATCTGCTCTAGCTGTCGTCAGTGTTTTTAACCATGACTGGGCTACTTTTTTATTTTTTGTGCGTTCTTCATGATCCAGCTTATAAAGAACATACCGAGCCTCCACATCAGTATGCGATAGCTTGTCGACAGCATAATCATTTTTAAGTATGTCTCGCATGGCATAATCCAGCTGTTGCTGTTCGCGTTGCCGCTTCTGAAGCGCTTGATGCGTTTCTTTCAGGTTTTGATAGTCTGCTTGGACGTCTGCTAATTGCGCTTTGACTTGGCCTAACGTTTGCTTGAGTTCTTCTGTCTCATGCTGGCTTTGTAAGGTGGCTTTCTTCATCGTGGCTAACACGTTTTTAAAGCGATCTAAGTCATCTGGTTTAAGCACCGTCTTACCAAAGAGGTTTTTAGATAAGGCTTGTTTAAAATCATCAATTTGTTTTTCGGCTAAGTCAACTTCCGTTAAGGCTTGATCCGTGATTTTAAGTACGGCCTGTTTAGCCCTAATATTGTCTTCAACGTCAGCTAGTTCGTTTTTTAAGGCGTTAAACTGATCGTTGTATTTTTTGATTTCAGCGACATTCTCAAACGGTAAGGTTTTGTGATTTAAAATCCCTTGTTCATAAAAGGGCAGCACCTTTTTTAAATGCTGATCTAAATCATCATGAAAGGTTTGCAGATCATGTCGCGTTAGCACTTCTTTAGCAGATACTTTATAACGTGATTTTTTATCATCAAAAACCACTGGGACAAAGGCATAGTGCAAGTGAGGGGTTGTCTCATCATAATGCACCACCGCGGCCACGGTATTTTCTTGACCATAACGGTCATTGAGAAAATTGCTAGTTGCTTCAAAAAAGGCGCTCTGTTGCTCGTAGGACGCTTCTGTGAGTTCTTCAGGTAAAGTGACTATCCACGTCGCTAACGCCTTCACATCGTCTCTTTTCATGCAATAAACGTCATTTAAACGCTCGTTGAAACGTGAAAGCATATCAGAACCATCAGCCATGAGCTCTTGATTCAGATAGGTTTTCGACACATCAATTTCTTTGTTGGTGTGATGGTCAGTTTTACGTTCAAAATGAACGGCTAAGCCGGGAACTGAACCACGCGTATTTTTCTTTAAATGCGCCATCAAAAATGCCTCCTCGAAAAAGGTTTTCCAAGACCAGTATAACACCGTTAAAAATCTGGTATAGCCTGTTATACCAAAATGCTATTTTGGACAGGCTCTGCGAGGCGAGTCATCGACAAGCGCTGACAGTAGCGTTTCCCCTTCCTACTGGGGAAACTGCTATTTTACAGCGCCTATTATCCGGCTCGTAAAACCTCCGGCGGGTCACGCCGTGACGGGGCAATTTATCATTGCATGATCACCTTCAGTGAGAGCATGTCATGCAGAACGCTACCCGCGTTGGGCAAGCTGGTGTCAGCTTAACCCCATAAAAAAATAAGTTGGGATAG
>NC_014131.1 GCF_000092505.1 Leuconostoc kimchii IMSNU 11154 | reverse complement strand
AATAGCAACCGTCGCAGGTAAGTCTTCCATATTAAAGAAATCATCACTTGTTAGGAAGAGATGGCTACCAGGAATATTCATTGGTCGCGGTTTCAAGCCAGTAGCGATAATGAAGTTATCACTAGTAATTAATGTTTCATCAACTTTAATAGTATGTTCATCGACAAAACTAGCTGTGCCTCTAACAGTATCGGCTCCTAATTCTTCATAAGCATGTTGATTATTTGTTGAAACAGGAGAAAATACCCGTTTTTTTTCTAGTATTAGATCATTCCAATTTAACTTAGCTGGAGATTCAATCCCTTTATTTAATAAATCTCTCGAAGTAAGAGCGGTTTTAATAGCACCCTCTAAAAAAATTTTGGGTTCACAACCAGCATTCGGACAAATACCCCCAAAATTATCTGATTCAACGACTAAAATCCGTTTTTTACTTCCTTGCATACCAACTAGGAAACGATAAACAGAAGGACCACTACCAATAATTGTATAATCATACGTTTTCATGTTACATCCTCCTTTATATAGCTAGTCATTACTTATCTTTATTTTCTTCTTCTGTTACTTGTTTATGGTGATCAGCGATAATACAACCGTCTGGTCCGCAAACATCAACGTCATTAGTTACACCAAAAGTTTGGAAAGTCATCTTTTGTTCTTTATTCATAAAATATTTCTCCTTACTATCCTTTAGCTTTATCTTCTTCATCTTGAACTTGTTTTAATGCATTTATAAAGACTTCATAAGGTTGAGCACCATTAATACCATATTTATTGTTAATAACAAAAAAAGGGGCCGCATGAATGCCAGATTGCATTGCTTCAATCTCATCGGCTTTTACTTCTTGAAAGTACTTATCGGAATTAAGGATTACTTCAACTTCATCTTTATATAAGCCAACTTCGGTTGCTGCATTAACTAATACATTATGATCAGCGATTGAACGGCCATCATTAAAGTATACTTGGTAAAAACGGCGAATCAAGTTTTCAGTTAGGACCGGATCATGTTTACTATTAGCGAGTTTAATTAGCCGGTGAGCATCAACAGTATTGGTTGGAATAACACTATTGATATCCATTGATAAGCCATCATCATGAGCCATTTTTTCGATATAAGCCATTTGTTGTTTGGCTTGATCCTCCATTGACTTATTACCTTGGGTAAAATGATTAATGTATCCTTCAGTAGTTTCCTTTGATGTTGTTGGATCGAGCTCAAAAGACTTAAACTCTAACTCAGTTGTATTATAGATACCTAATTCCTTCATGGCTCTTTTCATACGATTAGAGCCAATATAACAAAAAGGACAAGCTATATCTGACCAATATTTTATTTCCATTTTCTTCTCCTATTTTTCGTTAAACTGTTCAATATACTCAAATGAGTTTTGACCTGCAATACCACCATCACCTACTGCAGTGGTTATTTGACGGAGTTTTTTTAACCTTACATCTCCAATTGCAAAAATACCAGGTATATTTGTTTCCATTTCGCTATTAGTAATAATCCATCCTGACTCATCAGTAATGTTTAAATTACTAAACATTTGGGTATTGGGTATGTTTCCAATATAAATAAAAACACCTGTAGTATCGACAGTAGTAAGTTTTCCCGATTGATTATCAACCATTTTAATACCAGTTACGCGGTTATCATCTCCAACTATTTCTACCACATTACTATTCCACGTAAAGTCGATTTTATTATTTGAAAACGCACGATCTTGAAGAACTTTTTGGGCACGCAACTTGTCACGATGATGAACAATGCCAACGTGATCTGTAATATTAGCTAAATAGGTCCCTTCAGAAATTGCTGAATCTCCACCCCCGACAACAGTAACATTCTCATTTTTAAAGAATGCACCATCACAAACAGCGCAATATGAGACACCTTTTCCACTAAATTCTTTTTCTCCTGGAATACCCAACTTACGATTATTAGATCCAGTAGCAATAATAACTACCTTAGATACTAAATCCTCACTATCTGTTTTTACATGTTTATACTGATTATCATCAACAGTTACTTCTTGAACGTCACCAAAAATAAATTCAACTCCTGCGTTAACTGTATTCTGATACATTTTTTCACCTAAATCAGGCCCTTTAATTGTAGGAAATCCAGGATAATTTTCTATATCATCAGTATTATTCATTTGACCGCCATAAACACCACGATCAATCATCGCCACTTTTAAATTAGCTCGTGCAGCATAAAGGGAAGCTGTCATGCCACCTGGTCCTGCACCAATTACAATTACATCATATTCAAGCATACTACCATCATCTTTCTATTGCTTGATCAATAAAACTTATAATTTCATTTTTTGTTTTACGATCTTTATTTACTAATCTATCTATTTCTTTACCGGAATCATAAACTACAAAACTCGGAATACCAAAAATATTAAGTGATCGTGCTATATGCATATTTTTGTCGGTATCAATATTAATAAATTGATATTCACGAAATGTATTCTCAATCTCTGGTAATACAGGTTCAATAAATTTGCAATCTCCACACCAATCAGCAGTGAATACTAAAACATATTTACCATTTTTTATCTTATGTTTTAATTCATTGAAAGAATTATAAAAAACTTTTTCCATCTATATAACGTCCTATTTATTAAATTACGCATAATACGCCAGTACTTTTTTTAATTGATCTTTTGTGTGAAAACCAACTAACTTTTCAACAATTTCTCCATTTTTTTTAACTACTAATGTTGGAATGGATCTAATACCTAAACTAGTTGCAACTTGTTGATTATTATCAACATCAACTTTAGTAAACTTAACTTGATTCCCAATTTCATCATCTAGTTGATCTATAATAGGGCTTTGCATTCGGCAAGGCGCACACCATTCTGCCCAAAAATCGGTTAATACAACTCCTTCAGAAGTGCTGATGTCAAAATTTTCATAAGTCAAATTTTCAACCATGGATAAATTCCTTTCTAAATAAAAAAACAATTAAACTATTCAATATAATAATTGAATAGTTTAATTATAACACATTTTATTATCAATCATATTATTTTGATAGAAAATAACCATTCAGGATATTAGAGTATTAATCATCAATAGGTAAATCACGCTTTATCCTGTATAATGGTTTGAGTAGAGAAGTTAAGGCGGTGGCTATTTCCTTAAAAAGGGGGTGGTGCTTATGGTGTAACAACTATAAACTCACATTCTAGGAAGGGAGTAGCCCAAGTGTCCGTATCGGACGCTTTACAGCTTATGTTGATGTTTGGCACTTTTATAGTTGCCTTACTGACATTAGTTGTTGAGTTGATTAAAAATCAGCAAAAAAAATAACCGCCTTAGCTCTGCAAAGCTAGCGGTTATTTAATAATCATAGTATTGTCACCGTCTTAAACGGCTCTACATAGGAAGTCTTGTTAGCGCAAGGCTTCCTTTTTTCTGTATTCATTATATCATTATTTAATCTTTTCTGCTATATTGTTTGTTCGTCACGTTCAACTTTGGGTTGTTTAAGGGTAGGGGTGTTTTTTGCAAATGCTTGTAGTTCAGATTGTGTTTGCTCACTGATATTTTGGCGTACCTGTTTGAGTTGCTTTTCTGTTTGCTGACTACTGTTATCAGGCTCTTTTTTAAGCGTTGGAATAAATCCAGTACAGGCGTTATTTTAATTATAAGAAAAAAACAGCCCCTAACCAACCGAATCGATTCGTTAGGGGCTGTTTTATTAAGGTTTTACAGGGGTTATCTTATAATTATAGTCCCTTATTAGATGTTTGAAGATAATTTATCCATCATTTTTTCATAGCTATCGACTACATCATAGGTCACTTCGCTATTTGAAATGATTTTAAAATGCTGACGTGCTGATTCGATTTTAGCATTTTCAACACCTTTTAAACTTAGTTCAATATTTTCTGAAACGCCTTTGGTTTCGGCAATAAAATAGACGTGCTTCTGATCGGGTTCGTTTAAGACAATCGCCCAATCAGGATTGTATTTACCTACTGGCGTATTAATATAGAACCCACCAGGTAATTTAACATACATTTCAACATTCTGTTCAACATCTAGTTCGCTAGCAAAGCGTTTCTCAACTTCAGAATCAACACGAACTTTATCATAAAGATGTTTTTTTGCATCGAATACATTTTGCCCCATAATACCTTGGATATCATTATTGGCAAATATTGCATCTTCATCCCAAACCTCATCTAACTTGTTATAAACAATATGTGAAATAATATTTTGTGCTTTGACAGCATTAATGATATTGCTAATTTGCACAATGAAGTTTTCAGGATTAGATTGATATTTTGCGAATTGTCCTGAGTGGATACCAGTTAGAATATAACCAACTGTTTTCCGTAGTAACCCTACATTTTGAGAAACTTCTCCGATTAAATCATATTTCACATGGTTTACAGGCCTATCGATATCAGTTGTTCGCTTATCATTAACTGTAAAACTTGTTCCCGTATCATTCGCGGACATATTACCTTCAGTAATACGAGCTTTTAGCGTTTTCACCGTTAAATTTTTATTGATAAGTTGAATTGACTTTTCAATAATTTCTTGATCGTCAAAATCGACGGTATAGTAAGACTTTCGGTTTATTTTTGACCATAAGCTTTTAAATTCTGTACTAGCATATTTTTCACGATTTAATTTCAAAGTAGTGCGTTTATTCTCATTGTCAATCGGCAAATCTTTTGGGCTATATACACTATTGATTAAATTTTGAATAGGTAGTGCGAATATTTTAAGATCATCATCTAAGGCATCCTGAATTGCTGCTAATTGTTCTGGAGCGGATAGGTTTTTATAAGTATCAGACGATTGCTTATTTTTGTCGATGAGCATGCCTGATTTTAAACTAGACCATATTTCAGCTGCCTGAGTATTATCAACCAGTATCCTGTCAGTTACTTGTCCAGTGCTATCTTCTACAACTAGTTCTCGCCCTTCAAATAGCTTGGGTTCGATGAATTTAGGTCTATTTTTGATGGCGTCAGATATTTCAGATTGAAGACCTCGAGCAAATGTTTCGTAACTCTCATTGGCGATAACGGTCAACACATTTACTTGTTTCACCTCATTTTCACCTAAATATTGCGCATCTTGGCGGTCGCCATTTTGATTAACTGCCAAACGTAATCCACGACCGATTTCTTGTCTTTTCTTAATATCAGATGAAGATTGACGCAACGTTGCAATTTGAAAGACATTGGGATTATCCCATCCTTCTTTTAGCGCTGAGTGAGAGAAAATAAAACGAACAGGTTCTTCAAATGATAAAAGCCGCTCTTTATTTTTCATAATCAAGTCATAGGCTGAAATATCATCACTAGACTCACTACCACGTTTGATTTTACTATCAACAGCCTTCCCTTTTTTATCGATTGAGAAGTATCCAGCATGAACCTTTTCAGGAGATTTCAATTCGCGTTCAAGATAAGAGCGATAATTTGCGTCTAATAAAGAATCCGCTAATCGATCTCGTGCAATATTGAGATATTCTTCCTCAAAAATCGTAGCGTAAATTCCTTTGTCATCGATAGCATCATAATTTTTATATTTAGATACTTCATCAATGAAAAATAAGGACAACGTTTTAATACCGCGCTTAAATAGAATCTCCTCTTTAGCAAAATGCGATTGGATGGTCTCACGGATTTGTATCCGTCTCAAATCTTCCTCGTTAGTATTTCCAACGACTTCACCAACAGATAACCGCATACCGTTAGTAAATTCAACAAACTGCTCCACAGCATTAATTTCTGATATGATAAATCCACTTTTATAAGATTCTATTTCCCCCGAAATAGGGTAAATATTGTCGCCTTTATCTAATAACTTGGAAGTTTTAACCACACTCCCTGTAGCGGATAATTTATCAAATTGAATCCGTACCTTTAATGTTGGTTGCTCTTTAATGGCTTCAATATATAGATAGCCACTAGATGCATTGGAACCCGATATTTCAATCCCTTTAACCGCGATTTTTTTTACTAGATTCTTTTGATAGGCATCTACAGCATCTAATCGATAAATCATATTATAGTTATCACGATGTGTCGCTGAGTAATTAATGAAAAATAGAGGATTAAATTTTGCTAACCCAACGCGTGTTGCATTCAGGTCAGCTTTTGACCCATTTCCTAAAACCGATTGCGGTTCATCAATGATCATTATTGGATGGGTTGCTGAAATGACATCAATAGGGCGTCTACCACGGAATTGATCTAATACCATGTCGATTCGCCTTGCATCAGCTCCACGTGCGTTAAAGGCCTGTGTATTGACGATCATTACATTGATACCTGCATCGCTCGCAAATGCTTCAATTTGATCAAGGTGACTAGAATGATAAATAAAGTAACGAACACCAACACCGTATGCTTGTTTAAAGTGTTCGGCGGTAGACTCAAATGTTTTGGCTATACCTTCACGAATGGCGACGCTTGGAACGACAATGATAAATTTTGACCAGCCATATTGTTTGTTTAATTCAAGCATTGTCTTGATATACGTATATGTCTTACCTGTACCAGTCTCCATTTCTACTGATAAAGTTAGAATATCGCGAGAATTATCAATTTTTGTACTTTTATCTCTACCACCAATGGCCATTTTAACTAGCTGAGTATCAGTTACTAGTCCATTGTTTTTTTGAGTTACTTGAATGTTTTTTAAAAGATCACTCTCAGATAATGTGATATCTGCGTTTTTAAATCCATTGACAATGTCTAAAGATACGTTTTTTTCATGTCCCATATCCATCATATAAGACATGTTATTTTTTCTAGGTTGTCCCTCAAAAGTAGCTATGACAGACTCTACGGCCTCTAGCTGAAAGGGTTGATTTTTATACTGCAGTTTCATTGCTGTTCCTCCAGACTATCTTGATACTTTTTCATCAAATTACCTTAACTTTCGTATCAGGACTGATAATCCGGAACTGCTCCATCACATTTACCTTTTGAGCTGATTTATCAAACGTTGATTCTTTGAAAACTGCAATCAAAGGTTTGAGTGTGGCAATTTGGCGGGTTAACTCATCTGTTAGGTTTTCACCGAAGTAGCACACTACCCCCGATAATTCGCCTAAATAATCATATTTGATAATCTGTTCATCATTCATCGTGTCAATCGTAATTGGTCGATTATATTCTAACGCACCATCTACTAATACGTCATAGAGTAAGTCATAATCTGAACGGTTATCAGAGTGATTATCAATATCTTGTAGCAAATCTACTTGATCGAGTTCACCAGCTGTTTTAAAGACATCTTCTTTTAAACCTGTTGAATCCACCTTTAAGGCACGGAACCCACTTGTATCACTAATTTTTTTAGCAGCACGACGAATGCGTTCTCGAGAAATCTGATCAATAGTGGTGTATTTGTTCTCTTGATCAAGTAATTCATCTAATGTGATCAGAATGTAGTTTCGAGAACCTTGATCCTGTTGATTAATTGCCATCACCGATTCTGCTGTTGTTCCTGAACCAGCAAAAAAATCCAAAATAGTTGAATTATATTGACTAGATATTTGAATCAAAAATTTAATAAGACTTACCGGTTTTGGAAAATCAAACTCGTTAATTCCAAGTTTACGTAAATCCCTAGTCCCTTGGTTTGTGGGAATGTCAGTGATTAGATCTTTTATTACAGTATTGGCAAATTCTCTTCTTTTTGTAAAAATTTTATAGGTGTCATTGTATTTAACAAATAATAAATCATCTATCTCATTTTTAATTTTTTCCTGTGACCATCGATAGGCATGATACTTGTGTCTGCCATCTGAATTTTTATGAGGAGTTATTAATACGTATGATTGAGAATACGGATTTTCAAATACAACAGATTTGTCCTCTTCCCTATACCAAATATTAAATACTAAATTAGGACGAGTCTCTTCGTTAAATGCAGAATTCCCATTATATAACTCATGAGTAGCTAAGTATGGTCCCTTGTCATCAAAAGAAATTTTATTGTTTGTATCAGAATAAATTGTAGGCATTAATTTATTCAAATCCTGAGTATTAGCACTAAATTCATTAATTAACTGAATATTTTTAGCGTATGCATAGATGAGCTCAGATGTAGATTTGGCACCCTTACTTTTTAATGACCTACCTTCTTTTTTATTGACCCAAGTAAATCTATTAACAAAATTATCCTCACCAAATATTTCATCCATTAATAATTTTAAATTTGCTTGTTCGTTATCATCTATAGAGACAAAAATAACACCTGTATCCGATAACAAATTACGCGCCAACTTCAATCTAGGATACATCATAGTTAACCAATCAGAATGGTAGCGCCCATTGGATTTTTCATTCTTTACTAATCGATTCCCCTCTTCATCTATAATTCCTTCTGATAAGTCATTTTCTTTTTGCGTTTTTTTGAAGTTATCTTGATAAACAAAGTCCTTGCCTGTGTTATAGGGTGGATCAATATAAATCATATCTATTTTTCCAAGATACGATTCTTGCAATAATTTCAATGCTTCAAGATTATCCCCCGTAATAAATAGATTCTCCGATTTTTCAAAATTCACACTTTCTTCTGGCTGTGCACGTAATGTTTTGGTCGTTGGCGCTGCAGCTTCAAAATAGGATTTTGCTTTTCCGTTCCACGTAAAATCGTAACGTTCTTTTTGTTCTTCTGCTTTGAAAAATAAATCACGTAATTCATTCAATAATTCAGGATTGACTTGACGTGAATTAACGTTAGATAAATTAATTTTTTCTGGTATATCGGGCATTTCTTATTCTCCTTTAACTTTGGCCAAACGCTGCTCTAGTGCATATCTTTCTCTAGCCAAAAGTTGTTTTTTATTAATTTGGACCGTTCTTTTAATCTTATTGTTGATCCGATCTATTTCAGATTCTAATTCATGCATTAGCTGTATTTTTTCAACTTGTTGTTTCAAAGATTTTGAGATGTCTGTAATATCTAACAATTGGCGAATAAAGTTATCGCGAACATCATCAATCGATAAACCGTTCAGTTGAAGTTTATCAGCCACTTTTTTAGAAATAAACTGATCTAGATAATACATGATGCCCAGTTCACCATTGACGATGAATAAAATTTCTTGCGGTATTTTAGTGACAATCTCTTTAATAACATTTAAATCAAAGTCGGGCATTTCAACACTAAAAACCTCAATTTCCTGTATTTTTTTAGCAGGCAGATTAATCGTATTAGGCGCAAGTTTACCCACCCAACGGATACGTTCAATTTTTTTAGCATCTTCAAAGTTAAACCTATCTTTTGGAATAATGCGATTTACAACGGCCTGTTTTGGAATATCTACTATCATTTATTCACCTCTAACGACCAGAAAATCAATTAATTCAAAATCATTTAACCCACTGATATCATTTTCTAAAGCTGTGGTGCCTCCCGTCGTAAAGAGACTATCAATATCTTTTTCTTTTTTACCATTGATCATTGAATCAATTGCTTGATTCAATAAATTAGAATACTTACTCATCTCTTTTCCTTCACGGGTCTCTATATTGAATGATTGCGTGAGATTCTCAATAGGTAGTGATCTATCTTTAGAAAGATATCTCATGTCATCCAGAACTTTTTTGGGGTTAAAGTGACTTGAGACTACTTCACCATTTTCATCGATATAGACTAAATAAAATGGATGCAATCGATTTTGTTTATCAATATTCATGGCATTATTGTGATTTTTTAAAACAAAAATAACACCCGCTGGATGGTTATTATCAGATTGGGTTATCGCATGAATTCCATATGGTTTTGCCTCATAATCACCATATTTCTCGCGCAGTTTT
This sequence comes from Leuconostoc kimchii IMSNU 11154, assembly GCF_000092505.1. Classification (NCBI taxonomy): domain Bacteria; kingdom Bacillati; phylum Bacillota; class Bacilli; order Lactobacillales; family Lactobacillaceae; genus Leuconostoc; species Leuconostoc kimchii. The sequence continues at coordinate 11,234 of NC_014131.1, read as the reverse complement.
TGCAGGTCAAGTTGAAACTCATTAAGACCTAAGTCCATAATATTGACACCGCTAGACATATCCTCTAAATCAACTACTTCATTTTGCAACGTTTCAAGTTGCTTTTTACGATAGGCCATATCTGGATCTGTATTATCAATGGTATCTTCACCTGTTGACGATACAGCCACTAGTTTGGCACGATTTTCAACGCGCGCTTTTAAGTTAATATACTCATCGAGACTAATATCTGGCCAGAAGTTCACCATTTGAATAACATCATTCGTTGAACCAATACGGTCAATTCGGCCAAATCTTTGAATAATACGGACTGGATTCCAATGAATGTCATAATTAATTAAATAGTCTGCATCCTGTAGATTTTGACCTTCACTAATGACGTCAGTTGCAATGATGACATCAATTTCACCATGCAAACCTAAGGCGTCACGATTTTTAGATTTGGGGCTAAATAATGTGAGTAACGTATTAAAGTCATTTCCTACATCTGAAACGGTAGTAGCCGTTCTACTTCCGGAAATCAAAGCCGTATGTAGGTTACCAACTTGATTGAGTCTATCTGATAGATAGTTATACAAATAGTCTGCCGTATCTGAAAAGGCTGTAAAAATAATAATTTTATGATTATTAGCGTTAATAGGATGTTCAATTTTATTGCGAATTAATGCTGTTAATTCTGATAACTTAGCATCATGATCTGGTGTAATTACCTGAATTAAATTTAATAATTCCATGAAAACATTTTGATCAACTAATAGTTTTTCACGCCATGATCGATAGTCCATATCAGCTAAGTCAATTTTTAGATCCTTACCGACTGTAAACGTATCCTCTTCAAAATCATCTTCAATATTTTCAATGATGCCTTGCTTATATTTCTCATAATTGGCGATGGTTTGTAATTTATGATCAATGTTGCTTAAAATCCGTTCGCTAGTTAATCGAAAACTATAAATTGAGCTTTCCGCTCGTTTCAATAAGTTAGTAACCATCAATTGGTTACGACCTTTTTCACGATTTCCCCAGCTAGCTGCGTTTGGACGGCTTTCATCAATATATTTACTAATTTTAGATGGATAGACGTATTGTAGAGGATTGTACACTTCTAGGTTAAGACGATCAATAAACAAGAAAATTTGATTATATGATATATCTAAATCTGTTAATTTAGGGCTCTTGTTGATGGGAGTCAACCTTTTCGGAAAGTTGCCAATGGCTTCCTTATCGTAATACTTTTGAATATGCTTACGACTACGGGCAATTGTGACACTATCTAGTAATTCAAAAAAATCAAAATCCAACATATCAAGCAGCTGTTCTGTTGTACGATTGGAAACATCCAATTGCGACCACTCTTTAAATGCCCTTTGTGCTTGTGCAAAAATTTCTGTAACAGAATTTTTGGTGTTTAAACTCTGAGTTAGAGTATCACTGTCACCTTCTGCAGATAGCATCAATTGGTTGCGTAAATCTGAAAAATCAGTATTAACTGGTGTTGCAGAAAGCATCAGCACCTTGGTTTTAACACCTGTCTTAATAATTTTACGCATTAATTTTTGATAACGATTTTCAGATCCATCATTCTTCTTATGAGTTGTGCCATCACCATTTCTGAAATTATGACTTTCATCAATCACAACTAAATCGTAGTTTCCCCAATTTATTTTCCCAAGATCAATTCCGTTACTTTCGCCTTGTTCTCTGTCCATATCAGTATGAAATAAGACATCATACCGTAATCGATCTTCAGCTAGGGGATTGTTTTTATAATTATTCTTGTAATTATTCCAGTTATCTTTCAATCTCTTAGGAGATAAGACAAGAACATTTTTATTACGGGATTCATAGTATTTAATCACGCCTATGGCAGAAAATGTTTTCCCTAACCCAACAGAATCCGCCAAAATCACCCCATTATGTTTCTCTAATTTGCTAATCGCACCCACAACCGCATCTTTTTGAAAATCATACAAAAGTGACCAAATTTTTGACTCTTTAAATCCGGTACGTTCATCTGGCAAATATTCTGCGTCCAAATCTGACAAAAACTCACTAAATATATTGTATAACGCAAGGTAATAGATAAATTCTGGCGCATTTTCTTGATAGGCAGCTGTTATATTATCTAAAACAGTATTAGTAACCTCATCAACGTAATCGGGATTATTCCACACTTGATCAAATGCATTCAGAAATCGCTGTGTATTTTCGTTTTCAAACTTTGAAATATTATAAAAAAGTTTTTCCCCTTGAGATACACCCAATTCAGATGTTGTAAATTCATCAATCGGTAAGTATACATTGGTATCATTTTTGCTATTAATGATCATAAAATTATCTGATTGTTTACCAGATATATTTGATTTAAAGGTAACTCTGTGCTCAATCCATTCTGCAACTTCTTTAGCAATGGCTTTTTGAGATAGCTCATTTCGTATTTTTAGTTCAAAGCCATCGCGGTATAACTGACTCTCACGATTTAACCGTGGAATAAAGAACTCTCTTTTTTCATTAGGCACTTTCTCTTTCGTAAATAAATTACTCGTAAACAAAAATTGAACAGCATCTGTTTTTTCTAATTCGGTTTTAAGTGCCTCATACGCATAGATTGAAAAAGATGCAGCTGCTATTTTTATTTTGCTATGAGACTTAATTTCTTGCCTCAAATCGTCTATTACTCGTTCATTCACATTATCAAAATTCTTCATATTATCCCAGCAGTCTTTCTTTAAAAATGTTTTCTACTTTCCAAAGTGCCACCAGCGCTTTGATTTATCTTTTACACCGATATTAGCATCTTCAGAATGTTCTTCTGCATGAGCTTTATTATCTTCTGTTGTTAATGCTTTGAGGCTTTGTATTTCTGACTTGTATTCTTCTAGCAGTTTTTTATCCTGTAATGCTAATCGTTGTTGTTGATCTAGTAAGTTTTGTGTCTGATTCTGAATTTCGACTAGACTTTTTATCTGTTCATCTTTGATAGCTAACTGGCCATCTTTTTTATTCAGTTGTTCCTTCAAATAACTAATTTGTTCAGACTTTTCATTAATCAGCTCGTTTTTTTCAGTGTCTAATCTACTATCTAATTCATGTCTATTTTGGATATTTAAAGTATCTAATTCAGACACTTTAGAGTATCCAATACTTGATTTTATCTTTGATATTGCAGTTTTACCAAGGTATATAGTTCCGTCCAATCTTTGTATCAAATTGCTATCTAATTTAGACACTTGGTAATGTATTTTCTTTTTGGATACTCCCAACTCATCAGCAAGTTCTCGAATTGTTTTTAAATTTTCACTCATGATCTATATCCTGCCTTTTAACGATTGGTAGATACTGTTCAATCGATTTTTTAAGATACTTAGCAATATTCTTTTTCGAATAGTCATCTTGTTTATCTCGGATATATGCTAAGTGCTCTTTCACGCCCTTTAAACCACGTAACTCTTTTAATTCGTCATAAAGTGGATAAACATTTTTCTGTAACCCGGACAAAATAGTCGTATCCGTTAAATCAATATATGTCAACAAGAAATGTTCCATCAGCAATTTTGTATATGGACTTTTCATAGCTTCATATACGAGGTCTTTTTCACTTTCTTCTTGCCTTATCTTACCGTCAATATAAGTTGGATCATCTAACTTGTAACTAATATCATCTGCCACCTGCTTTTTAGTGATATGGAAGACGATACTATCAATGCTGCGTCCTTTTTTAACTTTCTCGTGCGTCACGTTAAAAGTTGTATGAGCATTAATTTCTTTTAAAGAGTTTTTCAAGATATAGCTCTCAAACCTATCAAACCTCTGATACTCATTAACAGTATCAGTCATTTCTCGCAACTCTCGAATACCGATTTTGGGATTACGATAGCTTTCTACTTGTTCTTCTCGTCGTCCACCTTTAACGCTGTAGTGATCATATTGGTTGTAATTCATTGATAACCAGCGATACAAAATTATTGCATACTTACTATTCAATTCTGCAATATCTGACAAGGCATGTTGGGTGAAATTGGTTTTGAGATTGATTAAGTAAGGCATGATTTCACGATGAAATTCAATTTTTACTTCGTCACTATAATCCGTCCATTCCACATAAGGGATTGGCACAATACTAACAAACTTAAACCCTTTATCTTGTTCTTTTTTAATCTGAAAAAAAGCTTGTTTCTGCATTTTTTCAATCGCTTGTTTAAAGCGACTGTTCTTATCATTATCATTGACTTTAAAAAAAGCAAACATTTCTTGCTTTGATAAATACACTGTTTGATCTTGAGGTGGATTGTCGGTATCAATTAAAGACACCGCTAGTTCAAACATCTTGAGGGGTGTTTTATCCATCTTGGCAATGGATGTGATTAAACTATTATGTTCGACGACTTTTCGTTTTGATAACTCATTCAAGGTGTGTACCTGCCTTGTCTTTGATTCTGGTATAATTGACATATAAATACGCTCCTTTGGGCGTGTTGTTGGATAAGCATAAAGAAAAACTTTTAGACGGGAATTTCTTTATGCTTTTATTGTATCACCATGTACCACAATTTATTTTTATCTTTGTGGGGTATACACAGTTTTTTTGTGGGGTATACACAGTTTTTTTGTGGGGTATACACAGTTTTTTTGTGGGGTATGATCCTGTTAAACCTTGATAATACTGACTTTATAACTGCGCAAAAGAACAAAAGATTAAAATATAAAAGATAAACTTATAATAGGCTTCGCCTTTTTATTCAATCAATAAAAAACAAAACAAAAAGAACACTGGTGCACATAAATTTTGTACGTGGTGCTCTTTTTGTGTTGAATCATTTCAAATGCCGACTACCTAGTTATCTAACATAATTGCCATTTATTAAGCTGATAGAGACGTTTTAATCTATTTGATGACTATTTCTACGTTTCGTAGCTAAAAACGCTTATACGGGCAAATAAGCCGTTATAACGTTAAAGACTTGGCCCCTTAAAAATATCACGCGTTAATTCAATGATTCGATTGATTAATGCTTTAACTTGTTCAATACCGCGATCTAATCTAGTTGGCGCTATTTTCGTATCTGGATCTGCTCTAGCTGTCGTCAGTGTTTTTAACCAGGACTGGGCTACTTTTTTATTTTGAGTGAGTTCTTCATGATCCAGCTTATAAAGAACAGACCGAGCTTCCATATCAGTATGCGATAGCTTGTCGACACCATAATCATTTTTAAGCATGTCACGCATAGCATAATCCAGCTGTTGCTGTTCTCGTTGCCGCTTCTGTAGCGCTTGATGCGTTTCTTTCAGGTTTTGATAGTCTGCTTGGACGTCTCCTAATTGCGCTTGGACTTGGCCTAACGTTTGCTTGAGCTCTTCTGTCTCATGCTGGCTTTGTAAGGTGGCTTTCTTCATCGTGGCTAACACGTTTTTGAAGCGATCTAAGTCATCTGGTTTAAGCACCGTCTTACCAAATATATTTTTAGATAAGTCTTGTTTAAAGGCATCAATTTGTTTTTCTGCTAAGTCTACTTCTGTTAAGGCTTGATCCGTGATTTTAAGTACGGCCTGTTTAGCCCTAATATTGTCTTCAACGTCAGCTAGTTCGTTTTTTAAGGCATTAAACTGATCATTGTATTTTTTGATTTCAGCGACATTCTCAAACGGTAAGGTTTTGTTATTTAAAATCCCTTGTTCATAAAAAGGCAGCACCTTTTTTAAGTCTTGATCTAGATCCTCATGAAAGGTTTGTAAATCATGGCGCGTGAGTACTTCTTTAGCGGAGACTTTATAACGTGACTTTTTATCATCAAAAACGACGGGGACAAAGGCATAGTGTAAGTGAGGGGTTGTCTCGTCATAATGCACCACAGCGGCCACAGCATTTTTTTGGCCATAACGGTCATTCAGAAAATTAGTGGTTGCTTCAAAAAAGGCGCTCTGTTGCTCGTAGGGGGCTTCTGTGAGTTCTTCAGGTAAAGTGACTATCCACGTCGCTAACGCCTTCACATCGTCTCTTTTCATGCAATAAACGTCATTTAAACGCGCATTGAATCGGGAGACCATATCAGAACCATCCGCCATGAGATCTTGATTCAGATAGGATTTCGACACATCAATTTCTTTGTTCGTGTGATGGTCGGTTTTACGTTCAAAGTGAACCGCTAAACCGGGTACTGCGCCACGGGTATTTTTCTTTAAATGCGCCATCAAAAATGCCTCCTCGAAAAAGGTTTTCCAAGACCAGTATAACACCGTTAAAAATCTGGTATAGCCTGTTATACCAAAATGATATTTTGGACAGGCTCTGCGAGGCGCGTCATCGACAAGCGATGACAGTAGCGTTGCCCCCTCCTTCTGGGGGAACTGCTATTTTCCGGCGCCTATTATCCGGCTAGAAAAACCTCCGGCGGGTCACGCCGTGACGGGGCACTTTATCATTGCATGATCGCCGTCAGCGAGAGCATGTCATGCAGAACGCTACCCGCGTGGGGCAAGCTGGTGTCAGCTTAACCACATTAAAATAATCTGTAAACGTAAGTGTATAATAAAATTGTGGCGGATTATTTTGCTTGTTAGTATAATTCAATTAGATATCAATTTAAATGCAATAAGGAGCTTAATTATGGCTGATAAAAATATTTTTGAAAAGTTGTTTTTGGAAGCTGAAAAAACAAACTTACAAGTATTAATGGATATTGCTTTAAACGAAAAAGATCCCGACAAGAAAGAACTCTTAATGGCCATTTATACTTATGCCATCGGTAAGAAACAAAAAGAATTACTTAAAAACAAAGAATTTGTGATTTGAAAAGAAAGGCGGTTTATGTTTTCACTAGTAGCCGATTTAATCTAGCTGTTTTATACTCAATACATGCTCTTATACTAAAAAAATGGACTATTTTTATTCAGTCCGTAAAATGAAAGTATAGGAGTATTTTTATGTCAATTCGTTATTCACAAGATTTTAAAGATTCACTGGTTAAACTTCACCAAGAAGGCCGTTCACTTAAGTCATTAGCAGACGAATTTGGACCTTCAAAAGATTCTATTGCTATTTGGGTCAAGCAAGCTACCCCAGTCATGATTCAGGGTCAGTCAAAGACTTTAAAAGACGTTAAGCAATTAGAAAAGCGTCTCGCTATTTTGGAGGAAGAAAACGAAATTTTATCACGCATAGCCTGACATGCATTGAGCGGCCATCTTACTAGCCAAAAAATAGTCCGTAATGTGGGATTGCCGCTAGTTAATCAATTTTTAGCACAAGGCTACGCGCTTGTGCGTATTTTAAATGCACTTAAAATCAGATCTAGTACCTATTACAATTGGCGCCATTGGCAGCCCAGTCGACAAGAAAAGCGTAGAGAATCCCTAAAACCTTATATTTTAGACGTTTGGAAAACCTTTAAATTTTATGGTTATCGCCGTATTGCTGCTTATAGTCAACAAACCGACGGGGCGAAAGTATCTGAGTATATGACACTCCAATTAATGCGTGAATTAGGGATTAGATCGCGCATGCAAAAATGTTATCGCAAACCCAAAACTGTTGTGACGGTTGATCAAAAACCCAATCTGATTAGACACTTGCATGATTTAAGCGGTGTTTGGCAAACAGATATCACTTATATTCAGTTGACTAATCACAGATGGGTCTATTTAGCGACCGTTTTGGATCCTGAGAAGAGAAAAGTATTGGGCTATAAAATTGGCGATACAATGACAGCCGAGCTAGCCACAAGTGCCTTACAGATGGCGTTAGATAAGCATCGAAAGCCACTCATTATTCATTCAGATATGGGGTCACAATACACGAGTGCTGAGTTTAATATTAAATGCCAAAATTATGGCTTGAAACATTCTTATTCACTCAAAGGCCATCCGTACGATAATGGCCGTATGGAAGCGTTCCATTCAATATTGAAGCGTGAAGAGGTGTATTTGAAGGCATACCAAACATTAACTGAAGTCCAAGCAGCCATTGGTTGGTATATCAATTTTTTTTATAATCGCAATCGTATCTCAAATGTCGCCTAATTAACTGAATAAAAATAGTCCAATTTATTGACTTCTGAGCAACATAGTCAATTTACATGGCTATTCTCTTCTCTCCCATAAATTTTATTCATCAAATTATTCTCTCTCAAAAAGGACCGTCTCCCTCCCAGAGCGGTCCTTTTACTTTGGTTAACAAACATTAAATATCTTTAAACCGTCTTTGTTGTGTACGTTCACTTATGCCTGTTTTTCTAGCAATCATCTTGTAAGTCATGCCTTGCTGGCGCAAATCATAAGCTAAACGTATTTGTTCATCAGTATAGGTTTGTGGGCGTCCCTCACTAAAATAGGGGTCATTCCGCTTAGCATATTCTTTTCCCTCATGTGTCCTTGTAACAATCATATCTCTTTCAAATTGCGCAAAGGCACTAAAAATCGTAAAAATCAGTTGTCCTGTGGGGGTGTTATCAATTATTCCCATGTTGAGAATATTAACTTTGATGTTACGTTTAAAAAGGTCTTGAATTATATCAAGGGCTTCTTTAGTATTACGTGCGAAGCGGTCTAATTTCGTAACAATCAATGTGTCATCTGTTTTTAGTTCATTCAGCACTTTGTTAAATTCAGGACGTTCAGTCGTTGTACCAGTAAATTTTTCTTTATAGATTATTTCAGCGCCTGAATTTTTTAAGCTCTCAATTTGATTTTCTAGTTTTTGATCGATGGTGCTTACGCGTGCATAGCCATATTTCATATGTTTATTCCTTTCCAAACGGGTAGAAAATTTCATGTTTTGTTTCGTACTCGATTATTTTAGATATTTTAGAATCGCCATTAAATTCAATTCGTGAAATACCGTCAAAAATATATTCATTTTCTTCTTTTGCATGAAAAATCCAAGTCACGAAAAAAGAATTATTATCTACGTTTACAGTATTAATTGACCAGTTTAAGACTACTTGCTTTTTCAATTGCTGAGTAATCCATAAGTGGATTTCTTTTAAATTACGATAACAGGCGCCATAGCATTCACGGTAGAAAATATCATCAGCAAAAATATCATTAATCCTAGAAAAATCTCGTTCAATCCACATTTTAAAATATGTCTCAATCAATTTTATCTGATGTTCGTTTTTCATTAATTTGTTTCTCCTTTATGTCTATAAGTTATGACGCATTCTAACCCCTTTAATTATAAGACACAAAAAAAGGCGACACAACTGTTGAGTTATGACGCATTTTAATTAGTATATATATATAGTACTATAACAAATTATTTAACATGCTTTTTACAGTATTTTTAGTTTGTAAGCCTACTTCTCGAGTAATGAGTTTTCCATCTTTATAAAGTAAAAAGGTTGGAATACCTGAAATAGAATGACGAATATTTAATTCCATGTTATTATCAACATTAACCTTCCCAAATTTAATCGATTCATATATTGGGTCTTCTGCTATTTTATCTAAGACAGAATCCATCATTCTACAAGGCGCACACCAATCTGCACGAAAATCAACTAATATAACCCCTTTGGACACAGATTCTTCATAGTTTTCACTTGTTAATTCGATTTCTTTTACCATATAAAATTACTCCTTTTATTTTAATAGACAGATATAAAATTAACTGTCACTATTGTGAGCAATTTCTTGCCAATCATGAACACTACTATTAAGACTATATGCATTTAATCCATATTGGTTCAATTTTTTAACTGCAAAATTAGAATTAGCGCACAATCTCCCACGACAATAAACAATAATTTTTTTATTTTTAGGTATAATATTTATATTATCTATTAATTCATTAAGTGGGATGTTTATTGCGCCTAAAATATGATTTGCAATATACTCATCTTTTGGACGTACATCTAGCAAAAAAATATTATCAATTTCTTGACGCACTTTTTCAAGACTTATTGTTTTCACATACTGATCATTGTCAGCTTCTTTTTGAATATATTTCATCTCAGATGATTCACGTTCACCAACTTTCATTAAAGTACGTACTAGACTAACGACATTGTCTGAAGCTAAACTATATATAATTTGATTACCGTTCCTAGAAGAAGCAACTAAGTGACTTTCTTTTAACACTTGTAAATGACGTGAAGTGTTCGCAACACTATTACCAGTATCTCTAGAAATACTATCTACAGATTTTGATGCTTGTAATAATAAGTCCAGTATTTCTAATCTTTTATTGCTAGCCAATCCTTTACTAAAATGAGCTAATTCGTCATATAAACTATTCTTGTATTGAATAATATCTAAAACCATTTACATTACTACTCCATCTTCTCTAATTGTTATAATCACATAAAATTAAGAAATACAAAAAGGTATGATTGATATATTCTAGTATTATCACAACTATAAATAGATCTAATCAATATTAAAGTAAAAGTAACTGAAATCATTGATTACTATAATATATTTCGTAACTTAAACGCTAATGATGGGAAAGACATTACCATTTTTTCATTCCAGAGATTTTGGTCGATATCTAACGCTATAATTGGTATAAAAATATTGATATCATCACTGGCAGTTTGGCTAATTTCTGATGCTGCTATAATTCTTTGATTCTGATCGTAAACAAGTGATAAATGAGCATTATAGTCATTAGTGCCAGCGTAGAGAAAATCACCCTTTGAAATATCAATATCCTTAACTGTGAGATTTGGATCAAGGCGAGCTTGGTCAATATCAACTCCAGTAGAAGCAAGTTGAGGAAAAGTAAAGGTAACTTTGCCAATAACAGGATAATGAATTTCACTTTTCTTCTTCCCGAGTAAGTAAGCACTTAAATAAGCACCTTCAAACTGAGCAGTTAGAGTTAATCTAGGAATATCCTTTTTAATAACATCTCCAATGGCATAGATATTAGAAGCAGTTGTTCTTAAATACTTATCAACAATCACACCATCTTTATCAAAATCAACTTTTGTATTTTCTAAGTTAAGAGCATTAATATTTGGAATTCTACCAGTAGCGTTAATAACAGTTGAAAATTCTAAATTTTGACCATTATCAGTAGTAACTAGAATTCCATTTGATGTCTTTTCAGCTTTAGTAACCTGAGTATTGAAACGGAAGTCAATACCAAGATTTTCCTTCATGTTTTTAATAAGCATATCAACATGTCGGCTATCGAAATCGCGCAAAGGACGATCTGACCGTTGTAACATTGTTACATTAGAACCAGCAGCGGATAATATAGTTGCAATTTCCATACCAACGTAACCACTACCAAT